>DDJQ01000097.1 GCA_002339125.1 Alteromonadaceae bacterium UBA2620 | reverse complement strand
AACAGTTAATCCGAACATAGCCATGCGCAAATACTTCGTGGTAGGCTTTATTGGCAAAAATAAACCGCTCGTCGCCATCCAAATAGGCAATTTGGGCAGGTAACGCATTGAGAATTAAGCGCTGCCTTTGTTCTACTTGCAGCATTTCTAACTGTGTTTTTTGTAATCTTTCAACCGTAATTTGTAATTGCTGATTCGATTTAGAGAGTTCTTGAGTGCGCTGTTCAACACGTGTATTTAGGATGTAAATGTTATCGCGCAATTTATCGACCATTTGATCGATAGATTCCGCCAACACGCCTAGCTCATCGTTTCTGCGTATATCGGTTTTAGTATTAAGTGCGCCGCGACTAATTTTGAACGCAGTTTGTGACAAGCGCCGGATTGGTGAGGTAATAGACTCAGCAAAGAAAAATGCAGCGATAATACTCACCAACAACGCAAAAAAGCCAATCGCGAGCAGACGCAGCCTAAGCTGAACCGAACTCGCTTTTAAGTCGTCCAGATATACCGACGAGGCGATGTACCAGTCAAACGCAGAAAAATGCCTCACTAGCGAATATTTCTCGTAGACATAATTGCCTTGGTCGTCAGGTCTGTCCCATTTATAAAATAACTCTGATCCCGTGTCCGCTGCCGCAATCAGATCGACATATATAGGAATTCCGGTGACCGGATTCAACTGTTCGGTAAAGTTTTTGCCATGAATATTCGGGTTGGGGTGAAACAGCATTTGCCCATCAGAATTGAACAAATAAAGGTATCCATTCTGAGCAATGCGGATGTCTTTGATGACTTCTGCGATTTCTGATAACGCGCGCGCTTTACGTGCCTCAGTTTCCTTTTCAATATCTTCAAGATAAATACCAGAACCGATGACAACACCCCATTCAGGGAAGTTCTTTACATAGGAATATTTGTCAGTCACGTCGGGTTTGGTTAAACGTTGCCACTTATAACGGAAGACACCATCGCCGTTTTTGCGTACCTCTTCAATGATTTTAAAAATAACATTTTCTTCATTGCCTGGTTGTTGCGCAGCCGTCTTCTGGTGCAATGAATCTAATGGATGAGCCAAAAATTTTCCGTTGTAGTCAGCAATCCAAATGTAATCGTCGTTATTCAGTTTAAAGTCGCGGACCTGTTCGAATATAGCGCTCATGTCGACGGAGCGTTGCTGCAAGAAATTATTTTGGTCGCGCATGGTTTTGATGTGACTTGCAGTCAACTCCACAATAGACCGTAACCTTTGCTCGTGGCTTTGAATGGTGGCCTCTACATTCGCTTCAGCATCAAAATAGATGCGGTCAGCAAAATCGTAAACGATATCTAATACCTGCCTATTGGTGTTCAGTTCAATCCCAAATACATTCTTTTGCACTAATGGGACCGAAAACCAATAGTTTGCGCCTAACACGCCGCCAATCAGCACCATTAATGCAACAAATAACCTGAGGGTGATGGGCGACGGACTTTGCATAAGACTATAGTTGTATACCTGTGAGACTGCGGAATTAACACATTGTCATCAATTTACCAACATTTGCAACATTTCGTTAGAATTCGTCAACAATCTTGCAAACATTGTTGCTTAGTTTACCTGTCAGAATTTTGCACGAGTCAGAAAAACTCACGAGGAAAGCGGCAACCATGCAAGCGAATTCATCAGACTTTATATTGCAGACCACAGACTTAGTTAAAGAATTTAAAGGCTTTACGGCTGTGTCTGACGTTAATCTTAACGTGCAGCGTGGTCATATACACGCACTAATTGGCCCCAATGGTGCCGGTAAAACCACGGTATTTAATTTATTAACAAAATTTTTGCAGCCAACACGCGGTAAAATTGCCTTCAACGGCAAAGATATTACCCGTATGCAGCCTGCTGAAATTGCCCGTTTAGGTATTATCCGTTCGTTTCAGATTTCGGCAGTTTTCCCACATCTCACAGTGTTAGAAAATGTGCGAGTCGCGTTGCAACGCAAAGAAAACCACAGCATGCACTTCTGGCGTTCAGACAAAATACTCAATTCATTGAATGACCGTGCGCACGAGTTGCTTGAATCAGTTGGCTTAGGTGAATTCGCCAACACAGTAACCACCGATTTAGCCTATGGTCGTAAACGTGCGTTGGAAATTGCTACGACATTAGCCCTTGACCCTGAATTGATGTTACTCGATGAACCGACCCAAGGCATGGGTCACGAGGACGTCGGTCGAACTGCTGACCTTATTCGCAAGGTGAGTAAAAACCGTACCATTTTAATGGTTGAGCATAACTTACAAGTCGTTTCTAAGTTGGCCGATCGCATCACGGTTTTACAACGCGGCGCTATTCTCACCGAAGGCGACTACGACACTGTTTCACAAGACCCACAAGTAAGAGAAGCCTACATGGGCACCGAGGCACCACAGGAGGCTTCAGCATGAGCGCAACCCATCGTGAAAAAATTCGCTTAAACAACGTTCACGCATTTTATGGCGAATCACACATTTTACACGGTATCGATTTAACGATTAACCAAGGCGAGTTAGTCACCCTTTTAGGGCGCAATGGTTCTGGCCGCTCGACAACACTAAAAACCATTATGAACCTCGTTGGCAAACGAAGTGGACAAATAGCCATCAATGGCACGGACGCCATGTCTTTAGCACCGCATAAAATTGCGCATTTGGGCGTCGGCTTTTGTCCCGAAGAACGCGGAATTTTCGCCAGCCTAAATGTTGAAGAAAACCTCATGCTGCCACCGGTAGTTCGTTCAGGTGGTATGAGTCTCGAAGAAATCTATGACATGTTCCCTAACTTGTATGAGCGTCGCACCAGCCGCGGCACAAGCCTGTCAGGGGGTGAACAACAAATGTTAGCCATGGCGCGAATTCTACGTACCGGTGCAAACATTTTATTACTTGATGAAATTACCGAAGGCCTCGCTCCGGTTATCGTACAAAAGCTCGCTTATGTACTTACCCAGCTTAAAGAACGTGGCCTGACCATTCTATTAGTTGAACAAAACTTCCGTTTTGCTGCTCCGATTGCCGACCGTCATTACGTTATGGAACACGGTCATATAGTTGAGGAAATCACGGCAGCCGAACTCACTGAAAAAACTGACCTACTTAATTCCTATCTTGGTGTTTAAGTTGGCAGTTTTAAATAAAGCACGAAGAACAATTGGAGAACAAACCATGAAAAAAATGCTATTAGCTTCTTTAGTAGCGGCAGGACTATCGAGCGGCGCAGCAGTAGCGGCACCAGCAATCGACGGTAAAGTAAAAATTGGTGTAATCGGTGACATGGGTGGCGTTTACGCTGATATCTGTGGTCCTGGTTGTGTAACTGCAACAGAAATGGCTATTGAAGATTTTGGTGGCAAAGCACTTGGTAAGCCAATTGAAGTCGTTAGTGCTGACTCTCAATTAAAACCAGACGTAGCCTCATCTATCGTTCGTAAATGGGTAGAAAACGAAGGCGTTGATACACTGGGTGGTCTAGTTGCTTCATCGGTAACTGGTGCAATCGCAAGCGTTGCCTCACAAAACAAAAACATTATGTTGATCTCTGGTTCAGCATCAAACGGTTTCACTACTAAGCAGTGTTCTCCTTACATCGCTCACTGGACGTACAACGTAGCAGCACTTGCTAACGGTACGGTTAAAACATTGGTCAGTGAAGGTAAGAAGAAATGGTTCTTCATCACTGCTGACTATAACTTCGGTCACGCGTTAGAGGGCGTCTCAACCAAAGTTATCGAGAGTAACGGCGGTGAAGTGGTAGGCGGTGTACGTGCACCACTTAGTACTACTGACTTCTCTTCATACGTACTTCAGGCACAGTCCTCTGGCGCAGACGTAGTTGCACTTGCTAACGCTGGTAACGACACAGTAAACGCGTTGAATGCAGCTGCTGAATTCGGTTTAACTGAAATGATGGACATTGCGGGTCTTCTTGTATTCACTCAAAACGCCCAAGCAATGGACCCAGACGTCGCTGCTGGTATGAAACTAACAACCGGTTTCTACTGGGATATGGATGATCAAACACGTGAGTGGAGCAAACGCTTCAAAGAACGTCACGGTGGCATTCCTTCAATGGCTCACGCAGGTGCTTACTCTGCAACTATGCACTACCTAGCAGCAGTTGAAGCGACCGGTACTGACGATCCAGATAAAGTTATGTCTTGGATGAAGTCTAACAAGCCAAATGACTTCTTCTCTCGCAACGCATACCTGCGTGCCGACGGTCGTATGGTTCACGACATGTTACTAGTGAAAATCAAAGATAAAGCGTCGCGTAAGAGCGGTGACGACATCTATGAAATCTTGAATACAATTCCTGGAGACACTGCATTCAACCCAATGCTTCCTGAATGCGAATTCAAGTACTAATTAAATAACCAGCACTCATCGGGCATACCTTCGTGTGCCCACTTTCTTAACGGAGTTCGGTATCCCATGTTTGATATCAATCTTTTTGCTTTAAGCGGGCAACTTCTGATCGGCCTAATCAACGGCTCTTTCTATGCTTTACTCAGCTTAGGCTTGGCGATCATTTTTGGTTTGTTACGTATCATCAATTTCGCCCAAGGCGCGATGTATATGCTGGGTGCATTCTGTGCACTGCTTTTCTTGAAATGGTTCGGCATGAGCTACTGGGTCGCGTTGTTTGTGGTTCCCTTTGTGGTCGCGGTGCTCGGTATTTTAATCGAACGCTTCTTGATTCGTCCTATCGCTAATTTAGACCATTTATACAGCTTACTACTCACCTTCGGTATTGCGTTAATACTGCAGGGTTCATTTACTCACTTATTCGGTTCATCTGGTCTGCCTTACTCTACCCCGGCTGAACTTAAAGGCGGTATGAAGTTGCCGTTTATGTATCTACCCAACTATCGCGCTTGGATCATTGCCAGCTCGGTGGTGATTTGCGGCCTGACTTGGTACATGATTGAAAAAACCAAACTTGGCGCTTATTTGCGCGCGGGCACTGAAAATCCGCAACTACTGCAAGCGTTCGGTATCAACGTACCACTAATCATCACCCTTACCTTCGCTTTTGGGGTGGGTTTGGCTGGTTTCGCTGGAGTGCTTGCCGCACCTGTTTACTCAGTAGCACCGGACATGGGCTCAAATATCTTAATTGTGGTGTTTGCTATCGTGGTAATCGGCGGCATGGGTTCAATCGGCGGCGCCATTATTACCGGGTTGCTCATGGGTATTATTGAAGGATTGACCAAATACTTCTACCCCGAAGCCTCAGCCACGGTCATTTTCTTAGTTATGATGCTAGTGCTTATTGTGAAGCCAGCAGGTCTGTTTGGTAAGGAAGGTTAACATGTCTAAAGTAAACAGAAATCTTATTATTGCAATAGCCCTGCTCGCCATTGCGCCATTTGTTCTTTACCCTGTTTTCTTGGCTAAGGTACTGTGCTTTGCATTATTCGCCCTAGCTTTTAACTTACTGTTAGGTTATGCGGGTATCCTTTCGTTCGGTCACGCGGCCTTTTTAGGTACCGGTGGCTATATCACTGGTTGGGCTATGCTCAACACTGGCATGAGCACCGAGCTGGCAATCCTTTTAGGGACGGCTGCGGGCGCTGCGCTAGGTGCTATCTACGGTAAGCTTGCTATTAAACGCGAAGGTATCTATTTCGCTATGATTACGCTAGCACTGGCACAGTTAACCTTCTTCCTGTATCTACAAGCGCCGTTTACCGGTGGTGAGAACGGTATGCAGGGCATTCCTCGTGGTGAATTGTTTGGTTTTATTGACCTCACTAACAACCTAACCATGTACTACGTCGTTGCGCTTATCTTTTTGTTTGGCTATGCGGTTGTGAGTCGCGCTATTCACTCTCCATTTGGCCAAGTATTAAAAGCCATTCGCGAAAACGAACCGCGCGCAATCTCGCTCGGATATGACGTGAATAAATACAAGTGGGTCGCATTCGTTATCTCTGCCGCATTGTCTGCTTTGGCGGGTTCAACGAAGACCATCGTATTCCAATTGGCGTCGTTGACGGATGTACACTGGCATATGTCTGGTGAAGTTATCCTTATGACTTTAGTCGGAGGTGTTGGCACACTAATGGGCCCAATCGTTGGCGCATCCCTTATTGTTACTATGCAAAACTACCTATCGACCGGTGAAATGGGGAACTACATCCACATCATTATGGGCTTCGTGTTCGTAATATGTGTGCTAAGCTTCCGCAACGGTATCGTAGGTCAATGGAACAAATTTAAGGCGAAGAATTTTTAATTCGCCTTAATTCGACCCTTGCGACATCGGTTCTTCTTTAGCCGTTTTTTGAAATATGGGAACAAGTAACTATGACACACACAGTCATTTTTGAAACGAATCTAGACAAAAATGAAGCTAACTACACGCCGCTTTCTCCTCTTAGTTTTCTTCAGCGCAGTGCAGATGTCTTCCCCAACAAGCCATCGGTAGTTCACGGCAATGCACGTTATACATGGGCACAGACTTATCACCGCAGTGTAAAGCTAGCAAGTGCTTTACATAAGCGCGGAGTGAATACGGGTGATGCGGTATCAGTTATTGCCGCCAATATCCCCGCTCACTTCGAAGCCCATTTCGGCGTGCCTATGGTCGGTGCGGTAATGAATTCGATTAACATTCGTCTAGACGCAGAGGCGATTGCTTTTATTCTTCGTCACGCTGAGGCAAAAGTCGTTTTAGTAGATAAAGAATTTGGTGCCGTTGCGCAAAAAGCCATTGCGACAATGGAAAACAAACCGCTTGTCGTTGGTATTGAAGATGAATCCTTTGACGGTGGCCACTACATTGGTGACATCGAGTATGAAGACTTCATTGCTGAGGGTGACGACGACTTCGCGTGGCAACTACCAGCCGATGAGTGGAACGCCATTACCTTAAACTATACTTCGGGGACTACCGGTGATCCCAAAGGCGTGGTCTATCACCATCGTGGCGCCTATTTGAATGCCATGAGCAACGTGGTGTCGTGGAGCATGGCGCAACATGCTGCTTATCTATGGACCTTACCTATGTTCCATTGTAATGGATGGTGTTTCCCATGGACAATGGCAGCCGTAGCGGGTGTTAACGTGTGTCTACGTCACGTTCGTGCCGATGATATTTTCAACTTAATCAAACAAGAGAAAGTGGGCTACTTCTGTGGCGCACCAATTGTTTTGAACATGCTGAACTCTGCATCCGATGAACTCAAATCTGGTATTAACCATGCGGTTAAAGTAATGACTGCTGGTGCTGCTCCGCCCGCTGCGGTCATTGAAGGCATGGAGAAGCTTGGCTTCGTAGTCACTCACGTTTATGGTCTAACTGAAACCTATGGCCCATGTGTGGTTTGCGCATGGCATGACGAATGGAGCGAATTGACCATTGAAGAACAAGCTGCACTGAAAGCTCGCCAAGGTGTGCGTGTACCCATGCAGGAAGGTTTAATGGTAGCCGACCCTGATACCTTGCTCCCAGTTGCCAAAGACGGCAAAACGATGGGTGAAGTATTCATGCGCGGTAACGTCGTCATGAAAGGTTACTTGAAGAACCCATCTACTACCGAAAAGGCATTTGACGGCGGTTGGTTCCATTCAGGTGACTTGGCCGTATGGCATGAAGATGGTTACATTGAAATCAAAGACCGCTCGAAGGATATCATCATCTCGGGTGGTGAGAACATTTCAAGTATCGAAGTAGAGAGCGTATTGTATCGTCACCCAGATATTCAAGAAGCGGCCGTAGTTGCCAAGAATGATGAGAAATGGGGTGAAACACCTTGTGCCTTCGTTACGCTACGTGACCCGAACACACAAGTTACCGAGGCCGATGTTATTGCATTTTGTCGCGAGCGCTTAGCTCACTTTAAAGCACCACGTAAGGTTATCTTTGGCGACTTACCGAAAACGTCAACCGGCAAAATCCAGAAATTCGTACTGCGTGACCAAGCGAACGAAATGGATAAGTAATTAATCAGAATCTGTTACAGAATCGATTCTAGCGCTAAAGCCACTGTTCTCTCCAGTCAGTGGCTTTTTTATTGCCTTGTTTTGTTTGATTCGACAGCCGTTACTTTGCTGATCATTCCGCTTTAACTAACTCGTTTTTTCTGATTTACCTCGAGTCTTTTTGCCACTGCCTCAAAGTGAGTTTGTTCATCAGTGAGGTTACTCCAACTCTGCGGTAACAAATACTCGTTTTCCAAATAGTCTAAAAATCGATAAACGAGTTCCGTATCAAACTGCTGATACTCAACAGTTAACAAGGTTTGGTTAAATGTCTGCTGAGTAGGACAATGCGTAACCATACCGTCGATATTGTAAAACGCATCGCCAAGGGTGATCACCTTTTTGCCAAGTAATAATGACTCAATTCCAACAGTGGAGTTTAGGGTTACCACGGCCAGTGAAGATTCGATTAATGCCTGCGTGTTGTTGTCGTTGGCAAAGATAATTTGCTTATTGCGGTTATGTAATTCTTTAAAACTCCGCGGCCAACTGGGGTGCTCCTTGATCACAAACACAAATTGTTGCCACTGGGGCTGGGCGTTCAAATACGTAAGTGCTCGTTCAAGTACTGCATAAAAATCTGGCATCGATTTGACCCACGGAGAATGACATACCACTTGGGTATCATTCGGCACTTGAAATGGCACAAAGATATAGCGCTCGGGGAGTGGCGTGTCGATTCCACTGGTTTTGCGATGTTTGTGAGCTTTGCGGGCGACTAATTGGCTGTTTAGTTGGCTCTTACCAAAGGACGATTTCTTCGGCTGCCAAGCGCGGTAAAACGATGCGTCGCGAGGCATCGAGTTCAGCGCATTAACACCCTTTGGATCCAGTGTGGTGGTGTTGGGTAACAAACCATTTTCAAACAATTGCGTGTTTTTGCCACAGGCTTTTGCCACTATGTACGGCGTTCGGTTTGGTTGTTTCATGCCGTTCCACATGATCACCGTATTGCACGGGTGTTGGCTAAAAAGGGCAAAATAATAACTTGCTCGACAGCGTTCTCGCAGTCGATAGAACGACTCGACTAAGGTGTTTAACCATTTGCTTTTTTGCAGCGCGGGGTGGCGTACTTCTTTTCTGCGCATGTGCACCGCGACAAGGTCATCTATATCAAGTTCTTGTGCGCGCTTAAGATAGCGCCAGCGTGGTAGCACCATTCTTTTTAAGGCTAGTAAGCTCGCCTCGTCACCTAAATAATGTACTAATTGTTGATAATATCGATAGTGTGATGACTTTCTTGAAATAAACAGGTATTTAGGAGCGGACATAATCAACCGAACTTGAAGACGTCGCGCTGGGAGCTATTACGCTACTTACAGTTGAGCAGGTTTCAGTTGTGTTGACCAGTTCCGCTTTTAGCGTACGAATCTGCTGTTTCACTGCTATTTTATTGCGAAGAAAGGCGCTAACTTGCTGTTTAAGCCGTCTCGCACGATGACTTTTTCTACGCTGTTTGCGGTCTTGCATTTCACTGTTGAAGGCCAAATCTTGTTGTATCGGATAGGGCATTAACGAAAAGACATGGATATTCTTTTCCCAAAAATGCTGAATATCGGTGTCAACAGGGCGCCCAAACTCGGTTGAGTGCGCCAACAGTTTTATTGCCGCTTGCTTAGTCAGGGCGTAAGCCGCGCACCCTGTCATCGGCTTGGTATGGGTGACTAAATTAAACTGTTCAGTCAACACTACACTGTGAGCAATGCTGCGCTGGGTAGTTTTATAAGGCGCTAATTTAATAGTATCCCAATTGAATGAGAGCGAATTCAGCGCTTGCATCACGTGAGACAGATCGCCAACCACATTTATGTCATCTTCCAATACAATGCCATAACGAGACTGACCCGATGCTATTTTCTGCCACGCCTTTCGATGACTCATGTAGCAGCCGATCTCGCCTGGCGTCAGCGTTTTATAATACTCTTTTTGGTTACGTTCAGCGGAGTAAAAGCTATGGAGCTGGTCATCATTGAGCGCTGCACCATCGACTGCATGAATACGTTCAAAGGTTACCTTGGCAGTATTTAAACGTTGCTGACAACTCACAAGTCGCGCCGGACTGCGGTCTAAATTAATGACATAGATAGGAGGTTGCATGGTGATTCTCATTAGTGCAGAACGCTCACCTAAACGAGCATTTCAATGTGATGAGAATACGTCACCGATATGACAATTTTTGAAAGGAATGATGACCGAATGATTACGGAATCATTAGGGGGAAGCAACCTCCCCCCTAGACTTCTGTCTAACTCACTGCTAGCTGACTCGCTTTCAACGCATTAGTTGGTAGCAATTAACTCTTAACGAATAACCATGCGGATGATTAGCCATGCTGTTGGCGAATCACCTTTTTGTTAATTTTCCCAACGCTAGTTTTAGGAATTTCATCTACAACTTGAATTTCACTAGGTATGGCCCACTTATTAATGTGTCCACTCTCTACAAACTGACTTAGGTGCGCTTTGACATCGTCGGCATTAACCGTTTTATTCGGCTTAGCAACAATCATAGCTAGAGGTCTCTCATCCCATTTCGCATCAGGCACGCCCACTACCGCTACTTCAGCCACACTATCTAGCTGACTAATGAGGCTTTCTAGTTCAAGCGACGATATCCACTCGCCGCCAGTCTTGATAACGTCTTTAATACGGTCTTTAATTTCGACAATACCGCGCGGTGTAATTGAGGCGACATCCCCGGTGTGCAACCAGCCGCCTTGCCAGAGTTCTTCACTCTTTTCGGGTTCATTGATATAACCAGAAGTCAGCCAAGGCGCGCGCGCTACAATTTCACCCATCGACTCTCCATCGTGCGGTACATCGTTCCCGTGCAAGTCAACAATACGCAAGTCGACCAATGGTGCTGGCATACCGGTTTTTATTCGCGCCGGCATTTGCTCAAGCATATCTTTAGACAAATCAGCGGCATCCAAGTGCGTGGCCGTGAGCACAGGACAGGTTTCCGACATACCGTAAGCGGTGTGGAAAATAATTCCTTTCTCGGCCATCAAGCTCGCCAAGCCTAAGGTTGGTGCACTGCCACCCGTGAGCATTTTCCAACCTGATAAGTCGGTCGTTTGCGCTTCTTCACAAGCCAGAATCATTTGCAATACCGCAGGTACACCGTGTGAGAAAGTTACCTTTTCTTGCTTGAATAAACTTACCAGTTTATTCGGTTCATACCGACCAGGATACACTTGCTTCACACCAAGCATGGTTGCCATGTAGGGCACACCCCAAGCATGCACGTGGAACATGGGGGTCATTGGCATATACACATCATTAGAGCGCAACAAAGGAATAGATTCATAGCTGGATAACGTAGACACGTTAGTCAACGTGTGCAGTACCAATTGACGATGACTGAAATAAACGCCCTTCGGATTCCCTGTGGTACCGGTGGTATAGAAAGTGGTTGCCACCGAATTTTCATCGAAATCGGGGAAGTCATACTGGTCTGACGCTGCCGCCATCATGCTTTCATAATTACCCAAGGTTTGCATAGTTGGTGCTGGCGGATATTCTGAATCTGAAAGTTGAATATAACCCTTAACCGTCGGTGCATCCGCCGCAATACTCTCAGCTAACTGCATAAAGTCGTCATGGACTAAGACCAGCTTGTCTTCGGCATGATTCATGGTGTAGGCTATTTGGTCTCGGCTCAGACGAATATTAACGTGGTGTAAAATTGCGCCTATCATGGGCACCGCGAAGTAAGCTTCAAGATAACGATGACTATCCCAATCCATTACTGCAACCACATCACCTGCGCCAATTCCCGCTTCGGTGAGCACATTAGCAAGCTTGCGCACGCGCTGATTAAAGGTGCGATAATCGTAACGAGACACATCGCTGTACACAATTTCTTGGTCTGGCGCATAGCGTTGACCAGAGAGTAAAAGACTCTTGATTAAAAGTGGATAATTATAAGCACTGTCGGTAGGAGGAAGAATTTTTGTTTTCATTTTTAGTCTCGGTTATAAAAATCTAGCAGTTAGTCACATTTGCCTCAACATATGAGCATGCTCCCAACCATATGAAATTATTCAACAACTGAGTTACATTCTGCCATATAACCTATTGAATTCAAGCCCTTGACTCGTAACAATGTGAATAAATGGTGAATATTTCGCTAACGCATATTGAACTCCAATTATTCACGTCCGTTATTGTCAATAAACCGTCTTGTTACGTCCTTGCTTTTTTTCTTGCACTATCCACAATTAAATTTTTAGCCATTCATTAGGACTCGCTATGTTCACTGGTAATGCCATTACACTTACAGAATTAGACGCAGGATTGGTCGAGTTATGCTTCGACAGCAAATCCGGTCCGGTTAATAAATTTGACCAAGCAACGCTCGCTGAACTTGCTCAAGCAGTCTCGCTTTTAGCACAACATTCGGCTTTAACCGGAGTGTTGATCACAAGTAGCAAGTCGACTTTCATTGTAGGTGCCGATATCACTGAATTTTCTGGAGTGTTCGTCAAGTCATTCGACGAAATCTGCGATTGGACACACCAAACCCATCGCACATTCCAGCAATTAGAACAATTACCTGTACCGGTTGTCGCGGCCATTAACGGTGCGACGATGGGTGGTGGCTTAGAATTAGCATTGCTGGCCGACCGCCGAGTCATTGCAGACACTGCAAAAATTGCCCTACCAGAAGTTACCCTAGGTATTTGCCCTGGTTGGGGTGGCACCGTTCGCCTGAGTCGATTGATTGGTTGGCAAGCCGCACTAGAGTGGATGTTAACGGGTAAACATCAGGCTGCTATTGACGCTGAAAAGGCCGGCGCAGTAGACCTAGTCGTTACCCCTACCGCACTGCGCGAAGCAGCACTGTCTACACTACAGTCGCTGGTCGGTGAAGAAAAAGTATTGCGTCACACCGAAGCACTGGTACTGAACGATGATGAACAACAAGCATTAGACGTATTCTGCGAGCAACAATTAGCTAAATTAGACCCACGTTACCCAGCAGCTATTGAGATTCTAAAAGCGATTGCTAAGCACGTAACCTTGCCGTTTGCTGAAGCGATTAATGAAGAAGTGAAGCTATTTGCTGGCCTTGCTAAAACCGATTCAGCCGAAGCCTTGGTAGGAAATTTTGTTAACCAGCAAACCGTTGCGCGCATTGGCAAACGCATGGCGGGGCAAGTTAACCCTATCGAGAAGGCCGCCGTTTTAGGTGCGGGTATTATGGGTGGCGGTATTGCTTATCAAACAGCGAAATCGGGCATTCCTATTGTCATGAAAGACATTCAACAACCAGCGTTAGATTTGGGCATCGCTACCGCTACCAAAATCTTAGACAAGTTGGTAGCAAAAGGTCGCTCAAGTGAAGATGAAAAGGCCAAAGTACTAGCTAATATCACACCGACTCTAGAATTAGGCGCACTCAGTGACGCGGAAGTTGTCGTTGAAGCGGTTGTCGAAAATCCGAAAATAAAGAGTGTAGTATTAGCAGAAACAGAAGCGAACATTCCAAACACCTCCGTGCTGGCGTCGAACACGTCGACCATTTCAATCGACTTTTTAGCCGAGAATTTAGCCCGTCCACATTTGTTCTGCGGTATCCATTTTTTCAATCCGGTACAAGCAATGCCTTTGGTCGAAATTATCCGCGGCTCAAAAACGTCTGATGATACCATTGCGCGCGCTGTGGCTTACGCGTTGTCATTACGTAAAACACCGATTGTTGTTAACGATTGCCCAGGGTTCTTGGTCAACCGTGTATTATTCCCGTACTTCCACGGTTTCAACCTACTATTACAAGATGGCGTGAGCATGGAACGCATCGATAAAGTAATGGAAAACTTCGGTTGGCCAATGGGTCCTGCTTATCTGGCTGATGTTATTGGTATGGATACAATGGTTCACGCTGACGATGTACTACAAGCCGGCTTCCCTGAGCGCATGACCCACGCCAATGGTTATGTATTAAAGACGTTACTCGACGCAAACTTGCTTGGCCAGAAAAACGGTGAAGGTTTCTATCAGTACACAACCGATGAGAATGGACGCCGCGTAAAGTTGCCGTCAGCTATAGCACAGGCATTAATCGATCAAGCCGTTCAGCGTCACGTAGAAGTTAGCGATGAAGACATTATCTATCGAATGATGATCCCCATGTGCACCGAGTCGGTTCGTTGTTTAGATGAAAACATTGTTAACTCAGCCGCCGAGCTCGACATGGCCTTACTGATGGGCTTAGGTTTCCCTAAATTCCGTGGTGGTGCAATTCGCTATTTAGACGCAATTGGTACCGCTAAGTTTGCTGAAATCGCGGCGCAGTATGCAGATTTAGGTGGCTTATATCAGTTGACTGAAGAACTGGCGGCACGTGCGGCGAAGGGCAGTAAGATTTACGCTTAAACTCACGAATCCACACTTTAAGATTAAAAAAAGCGCACGTCTTTAATGCAGCAGTGCGCTTTTTCGATTCCGAATTAATTAGTAGTGGCATTCGCATCAAACACCTTCTCACCTGCAATCCAAGTTTGCACGACTTTAGTTTTCCAAATATCTTGCGGCTTCACTTTGAAGATATCCTGGTCGACCAAAATAAAATCAGCCCACTTACCTGTGGTTAGCGTCCCTAGGGAGTCTTCCATGTGTGCAGCATAGGCAGCGTCTAAGGTAAAACCTTTAAATGCTTGTTGAATACTCATAGCCTGTTCGGGGTACCAACCAGCAACGGGTTGATTATTGCGGTCTTGACGAGTGACTGCGGCGTGTAGGCCGTAAAATGGGTTGGCTAATTCAACCGGAAAGTCTGAACCTAGCGGCATTGGAATACCACTGTTTAATAATGTTTTCCATGCATAAGCACCTTCCATCCGAGCTTTACCCAAGCGATCTTCCGCCATATTCATGTCGCTGGTAGCATGAGTGGGTTGCATCGACGGCAACACTTTCAACTCGGCAAAGCGAGGCAAATCTTCAACCGCTATGATCTGCGCGTGTTCAATGCGGTTACGCAGGGCTTGGCCACCCAGTAGCTTAAAGGTGCGCTCAAATTCATCGAGAACTAACTGATTGGCTTTATCCCCAATGGCATGAAAGTTCAACTGGAAACCCGCGCCTAACACTTGCTGTACTACTTTGGGAAAATCTTCCGGTTGCGTTAGCAATAATCCATGCTGATGAGGGGCATCTGAATATGGCTTGATTAACGCAGCACCTCGACTACCTAAGGCTCCGTCGCCATAAGCTTTTACGCTGCGCACATGTAAAAAGTCGTCTTGGCTGCGAATAATGCCAACATCTAACATCTCTGGTAGCAGCGGATCTGTCGCACTTAGCATGGCATAAACCCGCACGGGCAGTTCACCTTGAGCAGCACGTGCTAGGTAAAAGTCGTAGACATGATGGCCAATACCCGCATCGTGCATGGCGGTTATGCCAACCGAATGCAAATGCTCGCCCGCCGCGTTAAGTTGTGCCGCATAAAGTGACGCTGAATCTTTCGGCATTATCGCTGACACCAAATCCATGGCATGATCAATCAACACCCCGGTAGCCTTACCATCAGCATCGCGTAAAATTTGGCCGCCTGCGGGGTCAGGTGTGTTGTCATCAATCCCTGCCATCTGCAAGGCTTTACTGTTCACCCAAGCGGCATGGCCATCAACTCGCGTCAACCAAACGGGCTTATTTTTCAGTTTAGCATCGAGCACAGCAGCAGTTGGGAATGACCGATCGCTCCATAATTCCTGATTCCATCCACGGCCTTTTATCCACTCTTGGTCAGCGTGCATCATGGCATAGTCAGATACCCATTGTGCTGCCTGTTGCATCGAGGAACTCTCGCGTAAATCGACTTCCATTAAGTTGCCGCCTAAACCGAGCAAATGCCCGTGAGCATCAATCAACCCCGGCAGTAATACTTTATTGTTGCCATCAATCACTGTTGCATCGGCTGGTACTTGGGTGGGATTAAGTTGTAGTACTTTACCTTCGTCAAACAGTATTGTATTGAAGGTCACCATTTCACCTTGCGGATTTAGCGTATACCCAGTCACGTTGCTCACTACTGTAGACGCATAGCCGGCGAAGCTTACAGACAGTGAAACAGCCATTGTTGTCGCTAATCCAGAAAGTAATCTCGTCAGTCGTTTTTGCATGATATTTTCTCGTTGTCGTTATTACTCATGTTTCTGAGTATTGGTGTTTGAATACACATACTACGCCATTTTCTTGGTCCAATTACACTACTTTTCCAGGAAGAGGTGCTCTCACACCCGCACTAAAGCTACCCTTGTTGTACTTGCTAATCGGCTACCTCTCTCGCAAAATAGCATCAATTTCGAATGACTCATTGAGCTAGGTATGTCGCTTCATTACAGTCACAGTGTTTCTGTGCACTTTGCCAATGCGGTGTTAGACGCAGCGCGCCAACTCGGTCTGAATTTAGCGCCAATACTTCAAAGCGCACGACTCAACCAACCCCTGCTCGACAATCCGCAAAGTCGTATAACCTCTCAACAATTTAGCCAACTTATGCGCTCGGTGTGGGAGCAAAGTGACGATGAATTTTTAGGTTTAACTACCCAGCCCAGTAAGTATGGCGTGTTCCGTTTATTCGCCGATGGGGCAATTCAAGAGCAAAATTTACATAGGGTTTATAAACACTTGTGCCGTTTTTACAGTTTGGTTAACCAGTCAATTTCTCTGTCATTGTATATAAGTAAAGGGCAGGTTGAATTGCGCATGCGTCAAG
This sequence comes from Alteromonadaceae bacterium UBA2620, assembly GCA_002339125.1. Classification (GTDB taxonomy): domain Bacteria; phylum Pseudomonadota; class Gammaproteobacteria; order Enterobacterales; family Alteromonadaceae; genus Alteromonas. The sequence continues at coordinate 8,376 of DDJQ01000097.1, read as the reverse complement.
TCCAACCTGAAATCGACCGCAAGCTACTGTTTCGAGACTTCTTTTTGCTACTTTGGCACCGTTTTCCTGGTTGGTTAATTGGTAAGAGCATTCCTCTACAACACGTTAAGATGCGTGGCACAGAACCCGCTCATGCCGCCGAATATCGTTTTATGTTTCCCTGCCCCATCACCTACGGCCATGACTATGATGCCTTCGTTTTTAGCGAAGAAGAACTAGCTTGTCCTGTCACCCAACGCGCGGAGAACCTGCGCGAACATTTCAAGCAAGCCCCACTCAACTGGTTTACGCGTCAAGAGTTCACGCCAGTTTATACTCGTAGAGTAATGGAATATTTGGCCGAGTATCGCGAACACGAGGCTAGCATGAAAGATATTGCTGTTAGCGTGAATGTGTCTGAGCGCACGCTACGCCGAAAATTGACCGAAGAAGGCACCAGCTTTCAAGAAATCAAAGATAAATTACGCAAAAACATGGCGATTTATTACCTCAGTCAACCCGACATTCCTATTTCCACAATTACCAATAAATTAGGTTTCTCTGAACCAGCAGCCTTCACGCGCGCCTTTAAACAATGGACTGGGCAGACGCCCTCCTTATATCGCGAGAATACACTTATCTAGCGCCAAAACATCAGTCTAAACTAATATAAATACAGATTCAGATAGTTTGATAAAGTGAGCAAACGAGTGTCCGAATATGTCAAGCAATAGACTTTTTTGGTAATTGAACAAATTAAGCGCAAATTGCAAACTAGTGCCTATACTATTTGGGTAATCCAACAACGTTAATCACTAGGATAGGTTCCGAAATGAGTCAATATCACCCCCCTGTACTTGATGCTAAATTTATACTTGACCAGTTAATTGGTTTCGATGGTTTGTGTGAAAAACTTCAATTAGAAGACATTAATATCGACCTAGCCGATGCGGTCTTAGAAGAAGCCGGTAAACTGAGCTCAGAGGTATTTGCTCCGTTGAACTGGGACACCGACCAAAATCCTGCGCAGTGGGCTGACAACAGCGTTACTCAATCACCAGGTTTGAAAGAAGCCTATCAGCAATTTGTGGATAACGGTTGGTCTACATTAACAGCACCAGAAGAGTTTGGTGGACAGAATCTTCCTCAGGTCTTAGGGACTGCAGTCAGCGAAATGTGGCAAGCATCAAATATGGCGTTTGCACTTTGCCCGTTACTGAGTATCGGCTCTGTAGAAGCGCTGCTTGCCCATGGTAGCGACGAATTAAAAGCCCTTTACCTACCCCGCTTAATCGCTGGTGAGTGGACTGGTACCATGAACCTGACCGAGCCAGGTGCAGGTTCAGACCTCGCGGCAGTATCAACAACTGCAACACCAGATGGCGATCACTATCGCATTAAAGGCCAGAAGATTTTCATCACTTGGGGCGATCACCAAATGACCCCAAACATTGTGCATTTGGTACTTGCACGCTTACCCGACGCCCCTCCGGGTGTAAAAGGTATTTCATTGTTCATCGTACCTAAGTTCGTACTCGACGAAAACGGCGAGCCAGGCGAACGCAACGATGTATACCCCATCTCAATTGAACACAAGCTCGGTATCCACGGCTCACCAACTTGTACTATGGCATTCGGTGATAACGAGGGCGCGATTGGTTATTTAGTTGGCGAACCGCACAAAGGCTTGCCATACATGTTTACCATGATGAATCACGCCCGCCAAGGTGTTGGTGTACAAGGTTTGGGCATTTCAGACCGTGCATATCAGCAAGCGGTACAGTATGCGCGTGAACGTGTTCAGGGCAAAAATAAAGATGGCAGTAAAAAGCCTATCATTGAGTACCCTGACGTGCGCCGTATGCTATTAACCATGCGCTCAGGGGTTGAAGCGATGCGCGCTTTAGCACTAGAAGCGTCTGCGGCACTAGACTTTGCTCACGCCGACAATAACAGTAAAGAAAAATATGCGCGTCTTGAACTCTTTACACCCATTGTAAAGGGTTGGATGACAGAGTTTGCACAAGAGCTCACTTCGCTTAACATACAAGTTCATGGCGGTATGGGTTATGTTGAGGAAACAGGCGCAGCGCAGCATTTCCGCGATGCACGTATCCTGCCTATTTACGAAGGTACAACGGCGATTCAGGCGCTCGACCTCATTGGTCGTAAAGTATTAATGGACGGCGGTGTAGCGCTGGAAAGTCTATTAAGCGACATGGCGGCTACTGCTAATGAATTGAGTGCTTCGAGCAACGCCGACGCGCAAGCTTTTGGTGCATCATTCGCCCAAGCCGTAGACAAAGCACGTGCGGCAAAAGAATGGCTGCTGACTAACGCACCGAGCGAAAAAGAGTTATCACAAGCAGTTTGTTTCGATATGCTAATGGCAATGGGCTATTTATGTGGTGGCTGGATGCAAGGCCGTACGTTACTCGCCGTTATCGCCTTAACGGACGCGAACGACGACGTGTACGGTGAAGAGTTCCTTGCTAAGAAGCGTATTTCAGCGATGTATTACAGCCAGTGCTTGCTGCCACGTGCACTACATCATTTCGGTGTAATGGTACAAAACCCTCAAGCACTGTATGAATTTGCTGTTGATCAATTTTAATTAGAATTAGAAGGTTTACTATGAAAATCCTTGTTCCGGTAAAACGGGTTATCGATTACAACGTAAAAGTACGTATTAAACAGGACTGCTCAGACGTCGATTTGAGCAACACCAAAATGTCTATCAACCCGTTTTGTGAAATTGCTGTTGAAGAAGCACTTCGCTTAAAAGAAGCGGGCACAGCAAGCGAAGTTATCGCTGTTTGCATTGGCCCTAAAATCGTTAAAGAGCAGATTCTAGCTGCCCTTGCAATGGGTGCTGACCGCGCGATTCGCATTGATGTAGAAGAGCAACCTGAACCGCTAGTGATTGCGCGTTTGCTGGCTAAAGTAGCCGAGCAAGAAGATGCTGGCCTTATCATGATGGGTAAGCAAGCCATCGACAGCGACAACAACCAAGTGGGTCAAATGCTTGCAGGTATTATGGGTCGCCCACAAGGCACCTTTGCCTCTGTGGTTAAAATTGAAGGCGACGAAGCCCTCGTAACGCGTGAAGTAGATGGCGGTTTACAAACCGTAGCACTGAAACTTCCTGCTATTGTTACTGCTGACTTACGTTTGAACGAACCTCGCTTCACTAAATTACCCGACATCATGAAAGCAAAGCGTAAGCCAATTGCGGAGACGACTGCAGCTGATTTAGGTGTTGAAGTCACATCAACGCAACAACAACTTTCTGTTGCTGCCCCTGCTACACGTCAAGCAGGTATTAAAGTTGCCTCGGTAGACGAGCTAGTCGATAAACTGAAAAATGAAGCGAAGGTGATTTAATGAAAACCTTAGTAATTGCATCACACAACAACTCTACACTCAGCCCTGTTACCTTAGCAGCCGTATCGGCAGCACTTAAAATTGGTGCTTCTTTTGATATTTTTGTGGCCGGTAAAGGGTGTGCAACCGTTGCCGAAGAAGCCGCAAAAATCGATGGTGTTAGCGCAGTACTCGTTGCCGACCACGATGCCCTAGAATATCAAGCTGCAGAAAACCTAGCAGCGACATTACAGGCAAACGCAGAAGGCTACAGCCACATTGTTGCACCGGCGACCAGTGTAATGAAAGATGCACTGCCACGCCTAGCAGCACTACTCGGCGTAGGTCAAATCTCAGATATTACCGGTGTTAATGGCGAAGCTGAATTCGTGCGCCCCATTTACGCGGGCAATGCCATTGCAACCGTTACCTCTAGCGATGCTGTGAAAGTTATCACCGTACGTACATCAGCGTTTGATGCTGCACCAACAGGAGCTGGCACTGGCGCTATTACTGCTGTAGATAATGCTGTTGATTGTGGTCTGTCGCGTGTAGTTAGCGAAGAAATTGCTCAGAGTGAACGCCCTGAACTCGCTTCTGCAAGTATTGTTGTTTCGGGTGGCCGTGGTGTAGGCAGTGAAGAGAATTTCGCACTTATCGAAAAACTAGCAGACCGTTTGAATGCTGCTCTTGGTGCATCGCGTGCAGCAGTAGATGCAGGCTTTATTGGTAACGACCACCAAGTTGGTCAAACCGGTAAAATTGTTGCACCCGATTTGTACGTTGCGGTAGGTATCTCTGGTGCCATTCAGCATTTAGCAGGTATGCAAGGTTCTAAAGTTATCGTAGCGATTAACAAAGATCCAGACGCACCAATTTACGAAGTGGCGGACTACGGTTTAGTCGGTGATTTACACGACCTAGTGCCAGAATTAGAAGCCAAATTAGCCAGCGTACTTTAAATTAAGTGCCATAAAGAGGAACGTCATGGATACTCCAGAACGCGAATCCATCGAATTTGATGTTGTTATTGTTGGCGCTGGCCCCTCCGGCTTGGCGGCAGCTTGTCAGATAAAGAAGCAAGCTGCTGAACAAGGCAAAGAAGTCAACGTCTGCGTGCTTGAGAAGGGCGCTGAAGTGGGTGCTCACATTTTCTCTGGTGCAGTCATTGAAACCAAAGCGTTGGACGAACTTTTCCCTACTTGGAAAGAAGACGGCTTTGCCCTAGGTCAGCCGGTAGCAAAAGACGAAGTGTACTTGTTACGCGATGAGTCTAGAGCCACTGAGTTACCCCACTGGGCGGTGCCACCGTCAATGCACAATGACAACAATTACATTGTGAGTGTGGCGAATTTATGTCGCTGGCTCGCAGAGCAAGCAGAAGAGCTTGGGGTAGAAATATTCCCTGGTTTTACTGCCGCAGATGTGATTTTCGACGACAATGGCAAAGTGTGCGGAGTAGCCACTGGTGACATGGGCGTGGGCGCTGATGGCGAACCAGGCCCGGGCTATACCCCTGGTATGGATATCCTCGCTAAGTACACTATCCTTGGTGAAGGCTGCCGTGGTCACATTGGTAAAGGCATTATCAAGAAGTTCGCGCTTGATTCTGAAGCCGACCCACAACATTACGGCATTGGCTTCAAAGAGATCTGGCAAGTGCCTGAGTCGCAACACAAGCCAGGGTTGGTTGTGCATGGTTCGGGTTGGCCTCTGAGTAAAGGAATGGGCGGTGGTTTCTTTCTCTATCACGCCGAAAATCAGCAAGTATTCGTTGGCTTAATCATCGACTTGAACTATGCCAATCCGCATGTGAGTCCATTCGATGAGTTTCAACGCATTAAACATCACCCGATTATTGCTGAAACACTTAGCGGTGGCGAACGTATCACCTATGGTGCGCGTGCCATCACTAAGGGGGGTTTAAATGCCCTGCCCAAACTCAGCTTCCCTGGTGGTATGTTGGTTGGTTGTGACGCTGGTACGCTGAATTTCAGTAAAATCAAAGGCGTTCATACTGCCATGAAGTCAGGCATGATTGCTGCTGAAGCTATTCTTGAAGCACTCGGTACCGATGCCGAAGAAACGGGTACAACAAACTTCCAACAACTATTCGAACAGAGTTGGGCGTATCAAGAGTTATATAACTCTCGTAACTTCGGGCCCGCACTGCACAAGTTTGGCCCTATCGTCGGTGGCGGCTATAACTGGATGGAGCAGAAGATCTTCGGTGGCAAACCATTGTTGAAGCTGCGCGATTCGAAAGAAGACTACGCGTGTATGGAACCGGCTAGTGCGCACATTAAAATCGACTACCCGAAACCAGACGGTAAACTTAGCTTCGATAAACTTTCCTCGGTTTATATTTCAAATACCTATCACGAGGAAGATCAGCCGTGCCATTTGAAATTGACCGATGCGTCTATACCCATTAAGCAGAACTTGCCTCGCTTCGATGAACCAGCACAACGTTACTGCCCGGCGGGTGTATACGAAGTGGTGGAAAGCGACGGAGAGATGCAGTTCCAAATTAATGGACAAAACTGCATTCACTGTAAAACGTGTGATATTAAAGACCCAGCGCAGAATATTACATGGCGTCCACCTGAGGGTGGTGGTGGTCCAACGTACCCCAACACGTAATCTAACACCAAAACTTCAGTAATCTCGAAGCGTAACTTATCAATCCAAATATGTTGCGTTTCGAGCTTGTTTTCTCAAAATATCAAATACCTGCGCATATTATCGCGTGCAAAAGCAGTTAATACCTACACGTCGCAGATTACCTCTACTTTCCTTTAGTAAGCTAGGCTAAACTAAATACATTATTTTATATCTATCGCGACCAACGTCTCATTACACCCGTTACGCGCAAGGAGCAATCACCGTGTTTTCTATTCCTGAGCAATGGCATGCAAACTTTGTCTTCGCCTTAATTGCCGCCGCCGCATTGCTCATGGCGAGTAACCGTGTTCGTTACGACATGATTGCAATATGCGTGGTGTTAGCCTTAATCCTGACCAACGTACTGCCCGTAAACGCGGCCTTAGCTGGCTTTGGCAATTCTGTGGTTATACTCATCGCGGGGTTACTCGTGGTTGGCGAGATGCTAGACAGGACCGGGGTAGCGAGGTTTGTCGGCAATTGGATCAGTCAAAACAGCAGTAGCTCAACCACCAAAATGCTGATCATGCTAATGTTGGCGAGTGCCATACTGAGCGCTGTAATGAGTTCGACCGCCGTTGTTGCTATCTTCATTCCTATTGTGCTGCGCATTGCTAAATATTCAAACAGCAGTCCCAGTAAACTACTCCTACCCATGTCTTACGCTGCATTGGTGAGTGGCATGTTGACCTTAATTGCGACTCCGCCAAACTTAGTGGTAAGCGCAGGTTTAAAGAGTCAAGGGTTTGAACCACTGAGCTTTTTTTCCTTCACCTTGCCCGGCTTGATTGTGCTAGCTGGTTTGGTGTTATACATGGTCAGTTACGGTCGAAAATGGCTTCCCGAAAGTGCCCCAAGCGGGGAGGAAGCCAAAAGCAGATCGGTACAAGCATTGTGGGATGAATACCGCGTTGAGAAAGAACTGACCTATTTACGCGTTGCCATTGGCTCACCGCTGCACGGAAAAACCATTGGCGAAAGTGAATTATACAAACAGTACGGTATCCGTATCCTTGACTTGTCTCAGCGAGTTCGCGGCTGGCGTGAACTGAAAGCAGGCGTGTCGCCCGATATCGTGTTACACATAGACGACATACTCCACGTCGCTATTCCCCCCGCATGCATAGAACAGGTTAAAGAAGAACTTAATTTGGTCGCTTTTCATCCTTCTCAGTTAGAGGAACAATATCGAGCATGGGAATTTGGTGCGGTCAGCGTGCTGATCCACCCCGAGTCTAAATTAGTTGGGCGCTCAATTACCGAAGCACATTTGCGTGACCATTATGGTGTTGATGTCTTTGGCATTCGGCGAAATCACCAAGTGTTAGACGATTATGCCAATCAAAAATTACAACCGTCAGACTGCTTACTCGTCACCGGCGCTTGGGCTAGAATCGCCCAACTGCAGAAACAAAAACATGACTTTGTAGTGCTAGAAATGCCACTTGAAGCCAGTGATATTGTACCGGCGTACCAGCGCATGCCTATTGCTTTGCTGATTACCGCTTTCATGGTGTTAAGCTCGGTATTTAATTGGATGCCGTTGGTGGCCGCTGTACTCATTTCGGCTATTGCCGCAGTGGTGACGCGCTGTTTAACCGCGGCCGACGCCTACCGTGCTATTCATTGGCAAAGCTTAGTGCTATTAGCTGGCATGTTGCCATTAGCCGATGCTCTACAACGCACAGGTGGCACCGACATTATTGTTGATCAACTCGTGAGTATTTCCAGTGGCGCATCGCCTCAAGTACTCTTAGTGTGGTTGTTTTTCATTACTGCATTACTCACCAATATTTTGTCGAACACAGCGTCTGCGGTGCTCATGACCCCAATTGCGATTAGCATTGCCACCCAACTTGGCGTATCGCCCTACCCTATGGCAATGACCGTTTTGTTCGCCGCCTCAGCCGCTTTTATGACTCCCATCGCCTCACCCATCATCACCTTAATTGTCGAGCCGGGGAAATATCGTTTTACTGATTTCATCAAACTCGGCACACCCATGTTAGTTTGGGTATTTGCGTGCTGTTACTTTCTTATTCCCTTCTTTTTTCCATGGTAACCACGTGTCACTGACGCCTTTGCTATTGAAATATGCAATATTTCTTACATTAATATGAGATATTTAGGATACAGTGACTAAATTTCTTCAGAAATGGGCTATTTTCTGTATTTCCATTTATACTGTGCGCGCTTTTTATTCGCTGCCTGTCAAGTAAAGAAAGGCACGGCAAATGAACATAAGTATCAGTCATAAGAATAACCGCTGAGGGTAGGTGTCACGTAGATGACGACTGATGTTGTGAGCACGCGAATAAGGCAACAACGCTTATGAGCATATAAAGCCACTAGAGGTTGTTGATCTTTGTA
>DDJQ01000082.1:40903-72963 GCA_002339125.1 Alteromonadaceae bacterium UBA2620 | reverse complement strand
AGCCCAGCCAGACATTGCCGCGGGGTTCCCCCAGTTTATGCCAACATAAATGAGGGCTGGAACAATCATGCCACCTATTGCACCGCTGGCAGGCAGCACAATATTTTTGGGATTTGCCAGCTCGCCCTCGCAAACTTCGCGCTTGAGTTCCAGCCCGACATGGAAGAAAAACACGGCCATCAGACCATCGTTAATCCAAAGCAACAGAGGTTTATCGATTCTGAAATCACCGGCGGCAATGATCACTGGCATGGATACCAGTTTGTCGTAGTAGAGGTCGAGCGGGGTATTGGCTACCACTAATGCCAGCGCTGTAGCAATCATCAGCAGAATGCCGGCTGAGGACTCACGCTTAAGAAAATTTTCTACGACTGCGGTAATTTCATTTATCTTTTCCACACATGCTCCTGCTTTGCTAAAGCAACAAGTTATTACGCTCCTTTGCTAAAGATAGATTACTCTGGCGAAGATGAAAGTTTAAGCATTAGTCAAAGTCTATAATGCAAAAGACTGAAAGGGAACTGCTGATATGCACAATAACAAACTCGTATCGCGAACACGACAGATTTACCTGGCGATTGTGTTGCTCGGTGTACTGCTGGCCGTTGGCGTATATGGACTGGCTGCCAGCGTGCATAATAAAGCGCGTCAATACATGGAAACCGATCTGGCTATTTTTAGCCAGGTGCAGCAAATAGGCATGTTACTTAGTGAGCAGGAACGCTTGCTGTATGAGTACTACGCCACCGAAGAGTCTTCTTTGTATGAAGAGGGGTACTTAGAAAACTTTAACCAGCTTAATAGTACCCTCAATGAAATGGCCGGCGCCGGCCGCTTTACCGTAACTATAACTGACGTCTCTACCCATCTGAAGGCGGCTTCAGAGGTGGCGGCAGCTCTGCATACAAACCTGCTGTCACCGCAAACCCAATGGAATTTGTCGCGTTCTCAGCTTGAGCAAATTAGTCAGCATCGCCGTGCCGTGCTCCCCTTACTCAAAGAAATAGAAATGGCCACCAACCGGTCGGTGAACAATGGCTATCTGTCTATCATTCAGCTACTGGAAATTACCGTATGGGTGGTGGCGTTATTTTCGTTAGGTATTGCGGCTATAAGCTTGTATCCGGGCCGCTACGCAGCCCGGTATATCAGCCTTAGTACCGAAAACGAGACGTTGGCACTGTTTCCGAAAAGAAACCCGAACCCGGTGATCAGAATTGATGCGAAAGGCAAACTTTTATATGCCAACCCGGCAGCGTTTTTATGCCATTCAGAGTCACTGGATAGCAGAACATCAAACCTGTGATTTGCATGTGCGGGATATTACTCTGCGTCACCGTGCTGAGCAGACTTTGGAGCATCAGGCGTATCATCATCCGGTCACCGGTATAGGTAATCGCAGTTATCTTGAAAAAACCGCCAATCAGTGGATAGCGCAACAGCAAACCTTTAATGCGGTGATGATTGATGTCACGGACTTTAAGTTACTCAGTGAAAATTTCGGGCTGGCCGATGCGCTGGCGTGCATCTATTCGGTAGGTTACTTTTTACAAAGCAGTGTGCAGCAGTATGCCAGCGTAAACAGCGAGCCGGATGACGTGTGTTTATTTCATGTGGCCGATGCCTGTTTTATGGTACTGGTAAAAACGCAGGGGCCGGCTCACCGCCTGGCCTCTTTACTCAGTATGTTACGCACCAAGCTTGCCAACACTATCGATACCCCTATGGGGGCAATGCGCTTTCATGTGACTTTTGGTGTCAGTGATTATCCGGTGCACAGTGTGGACTACAACACGCTGCTGCTACATACCAATATCGCAGTGGAAATCGCCCTGAAAAATAATCAGGAAGTGCACTACTTTAATGCCGATGACGGTGCTTACCATCAGCGCAGGCTCATCATTACCCGCCGCCTTGAGCAGGCTTTAAAGCATAATGAACTGACCCTTTACTATCAACCCAAGCAACAACTGAGCGATGGCAGAGTGCAAAGTTGCGAATGTCTGTTGCGCTGGATTGATAACGGTGAATTTATCTCGCCCGGCGAGTTTATCCCCATTGCTGAACGCAGCGGCTTAATTCTGGTGCTGGGGGAATGGGTTCTCGACAGTGCGTTTAATCAGGCCAGAGCGTGGTATGAAGAGGGGCGTCAGATACAAATTGCGATCAATATTTCTGCCCGCCAGTTTTTACAACCGGGTTTTGCTGAGTCGATAGAGCGTCGTTTGCGTGAATACGCTATTCCTGCTTCGTTAATTGAACTGGAGCTGACCGAAACATCCATAATGGACAATCACCAACTGGCCAGTGCGGTGCTGATGGAGTTGCGAGCGCTGGGGGGTGAGTTTGTCGATAGATGATTTTGGTACCGGTTATTCGTCGCTTGCTTACCTGAGTGCTTTTCCGGTGGACAAAGTGAAAATTGACCGCTCTTTCGTCAGTCAGATGGTGGACGCTCCCAAACAGCAGGCGATAGTGTTAACTATTTGTCAGCTGGCGCATAACCTTGGCCTTAAAGTCATTGCTGAGGGCGTGGAAACCGATGTTCAGCGTGAGCTCCTGCATCAGTATGGCTGTGATTACCTGCAGGGTTATTTATTTGCCCGGCCGGTGCCTGCCAGTGAAGCGGTTAGTCTGTTTAACTAAAAACGGCGCCTGTCGGCGCCGTTTGAAACTTACGTGTTAATGCTTAATACCTCAGGCAGCATCGCTCACTTTCACGTCATCCTCTTTATCCCGGGCAAGGCCAAGATCAAAGTCGAATTCGTCAACGTTAACGACCTGTTTACGCAACTCGTCTGCTGCCGCGATTTGCTCGGCCTCGGCCTGGGTAATTACCTGCTCAGCCAGCGCTTTGTCGCGTAACTGGAAGATACTGCCTTTGCGCGGCAGGGTTTTAGCCTGTTGCGCTGCTTTGACTTTTGCTGCCAGCGGCGCGAGTGCCTCGATGGCATCCATAGCCTGATTCAGCACGGCAACGGCATCATCTTCATTCTTACCCACGTAACACATGGGGGTAATAGCATCGCGCAGTGATTTATCCTGACACAGATTAAGCGCCAAGTGGGTTTTCAGCGTGTCTTTGGGTGGGGTGTAGGCGCTGCCCCAAGGAAAGATCAGACGCTTAATCAGCGTGCCAATCACCGGATTAGCAATATGGCGGCAATACCCTTTAAGCGCTACCTCACAGTTATACAGTGACTGTTGAATAAGGTAATCAACAATGGATTGCTCTTTAGGGTTAGCGCCGCGGCTGTAGAAGTGCTTCAGTACCGCTGAAGACATATAGAGTTCGCTTAATACATCTCCTAAGCGGGCAGAGAGCATCTCACGTCGTTTGAGCTCACCACCGAGCATCAGCATGGCAATATCAGAACAGATCGCAAGGGCTTTACTCATGCGCTGAATTTGCTGCGTATGGCGCTTGTTGGCATCATTTTTCGGGGCAGAGGCAAAACGGGCGCCGGTTAAGCCGTGACCGAGGGCTGCAAAGGCATTACCCAACGCAAACTTAATATGTTTAAACAGTAGCGGCTCAAATTGCGCCAGGCCGGCTTTAAAGTCCGGTTCGGCTGCTGCTACCATTTCGTCAAACACGTAAGGATGACAGCGGGTGGCACCCTGGCCAAAGATCATCAGGCTGCGGGTCAGGATATTGGCCCCTTCAACCGTAATGGATACCGGCATTGCCATAAACAGCGAGGCCAGATAATTATTCGGGCCCATCTGAATACCCTTACCACCGTGAATATCCATGGCGATATTAATGCTCTGGCGAGCTATTTCCGTCATGTGGAATTTCGCAATGGCGGTCACTACCGCCGGTTTCTGGCCTAAATCAATTGCGCCGGCGGTCAGGTGACGCACCGCTTCGGCCTGATAAGCATTGGCGGAAAGCTGAGCCAGGCCTTCCTGAACCCCTTCAAACTCGTAAAGTGAGCAACCAAATTGCTGGCGAATGCTGGCATAAATGGCCGTGGTCTGCGCGCTGAGCTGAGCATTACCGGTAGACAGGGCTGGCAGCGAAATGCCGCGACCAGCGGATAAACATTCCATCAGCATGCGCCAGCCCTTGCCCGCATAATCCGGCCCGCCGATGATCCAGTCAATCGGGATAAATACGTCTTTACCGCGGGTAGTACCGTTCATAAAGGCTTGTTCGAGCGGCAGGTGACGCCGGCCAACTTCCACTCCCGGGTGGCTGGTGGGGATCAGCGCACAGGTGATACCAATGCTTTCCTTATCACCTAACAGCTTATCCGGGTCGTACAGTTTAAATGCCAGCCCTAATACAGTGGCAACCGGGGCGAGGGTAATATAGCGTTTGTCCCAGTTAAGGCGGATCCCGAGGGTTTCCTTACCGTCGTATTCACCCATGGTAATGACACCCGTATCCGGGATGCCACCTGCATCAGATCCGGCTTCGGGGCCGGTTAACGCAAAGCAGGGAATATCCGTACCGTCAGCCAGACGCGGCAACCAATAATCTTTTTGTTGCTGCGTACCATAGTGGCTTAGCAGTTCACCGGGGCCCAGTGAGTTAGGTACCATAACGGTAACGCCGGCACTTACCGAACGGCTGGCAATTTTCGATACGATGGTTGAATTAGCCAGCGCAGAGAATGCCTTTCCGCCATACTCTTTAGGTATGATCATGGCGAAAAAGCCTTTTTCCCGCATATAGCGCCAGGCGTCCTCGGTGAAGTCTTTGTCTTTGTGGATCACGTCGAAATCATCAATCATGCCCATCAGTTCATTCACTTCGTTATCTAAAAACGATTGCTCTTCGTCGGTTAGCTGGGGCAATGCCATGGAGTACAGGCGCTCCCAGTCGGGCTTTCCGGAAAATAAATCGCCTTCTACCCATACCGAGCCGGCTTCCATCGCTTCCCGCTCAGTTTGACTTAGCGGTGGTAATACCTTTTTGAAAAGCTTAAATGCAGGGCCGGTGACCCACTGTTGACGCAATGATTTAACCTGAAACAGGACGAAAATCAGTGCCGCGACCATAATCCAAAAGAGCATAATGTATCCCCTGAGTTTATTTATGAGGCAAATCCCGATTTAAACACATGAATTAAACGGGCGTTTGAATTTTGCAAATTTAAACACTTGTTTTAATTGTCGTCAATCAACAAATTTGTCGGATCACACAAAAACGCAACGGGGTCAGATTGTCTCAACTACGCCACAACTTACTAATACATAATATAAAATGACTTAAACCGGTGGCTGGCAACAGGAAGGCGTAAGGACTTTTACAGCTCATCCGATGAGCTGAGTGTCATTCTCTGGCGGCAGAGAATGACGTGTGATGGTTCAACTGACTTTTGTATTCGTGAACCACTGCTAAAAAGGCGCTGAGTAGCGGTGAGTGATCGTCTTTGAGGTAAATACAGCTTAAATCTACGGTGGCGTTATCCGGTAAACCGCCAAGGGGAATGTATTTAACCCCGGGCAATTGTAAAACACTTGCCGAACTAGGGATTAAACAAAAGCCAAACCCTCCGGAGACCAACGCGATACCGGTGACGGCATCAATGACCGTTTGGGTGATATTCATGGTCACCCCGGCTTCCTGAAATACCCGCGAGACCAGGTCAACAAAGTTAGGCCGGGCCCCTTTGGGGAATACCACAATGGGCTCATTATCCAGCTCTTTAAGGTTGATGAGGGATTTAGTGGCCAGCGGGTGATCATCGCGCACGGCCACCATCAGCTTATCCTGCAAAATCATAGTGGAATCGATATCCGGCAGGGGCGCGAGCAGGCGGTTAAAGCCCACCGAAATGCGTTTTTGTCGCAGCGCTTCAATTTGTTCTGCCTTGCCCATTTGATGCAGAACAATATTTACGCCCGGGTAGGCGGTCTTAAACCGCTTAAGAATATCCGGAATGGTGTTGAGAATTCCGGAGCCAAAAATGGCTACATCGAGTCGGCCTAACTGGCCTTTGCCTGCCCGTTGCGTACGCTCCTGCGCCTGCTCAATCAAACTCAGAATATTGCGTGATTCATTAAGGAATAGCTGACCTGCCGAAGTCAGCTCTACGCCTTTGGCGGTGCGCTCAAACAGTCTAACCTGGAGTTCATCCTCGAGCTGTTGGATCTGCCTGGTGAGCGGTGGCTGAGAGATAAATAATCGTTTCGCAGCGCGACCAATATTGCGCTCTTCAGCAACGGCAACAAAGTAACGGATTTGACGAATATCCATGGCAGACATTTCGGGTGAGTAAACTTGATAATACCTTAAAGGTATCAATCAGGGCCGTCAATAGTATTGGAAGGTAATTAACAGCAAATATACATTTCGTTCACAACGCGTGATTTATCAATATCCAACCTATTTGTTGCGTCAGAGGTTCGCTGTCGCAACAGGCTGTGAGGTGGGTATGCGGGTCGCGCAACTCAGCATAGTGAAACATTCGAGGAGGAACGCTATGAATGAAGTGTGGGTGAAACAAAACAACAATAAGTTGCCTCGCAACGCACTCGCCGCAGCCGTTGCCCTGGGCCTTTTAGCCTCAGCGCAATCCCAGGCTGCAACCATCGATACGGGTAACCGCGACCTGCGAATTCGTTGGGATAATACTGTGAAATACAGTGCTATGTTCCGCGTAGCGCCGGTCGAAAGAGACGTAGCCGATGCATCCATTGGCCCGCAGGCCAATACCAACGACGGTGATCTCAACTTTGATAAAGGGTTGGTCTCCAGTCGCCTGGATTTGTTTTCAGAGTTTGATCTGCGTTACAAGCGTCGCTACGGGGTGCGTATCAGTGCTGCTACCTGGTACGACTCGGTGTATAACGAGAGCAATGATAACCCGGGCTACTACGATGGCGCGCTGGTCAATGCGCAGTCTGTACCAGCCGGTGAGTTTGCTGAGGATACTAAGGCCTTACACGGCCAGTATGGCGAAATCCTGGATGCCTTTGTGTATGGTGGATTTAACGTCGGCAAAAAGTCGATTAACCTCAAAGCCGGCCGTTTTGCCCAGCTTTACGGTGAGAGTCTGTTCTTTGGCTCAAACGCCGTGGCCGGTGCCATGACCAGTCTCGATCTGGCACGTGCATTGTCGGTACCACAGTCTGAGTTTAAAGAAGTGGCACGTCCCACCGGTCAGTTTGCTGCCCAGTTGCAGGTTAACGCTAAGTTGACCCTTGCCGCCTATTATCAGTTTGAATGGCGTGAATCGCGTTTACCTGCAGCGGGCAGTTATTTTGCTTTTGCCGACTTTGCCGGCAAAGGTGGTGAAACGATCATCCTTGGCCCTGGCCAGATTGTCCATCGCAGTGAAGACATTGTTGCCGACGACTCAGGTCAGTTTGGTTTCCAGGCCCGTTATAAAATTAACGATTACGAAGTGGGTTTCTATGCCGCCCAGTTCCACGACAAAATGCCGCAGTTTTACGTGCGTCCGGGGATTAACGTGCAGGACGGCGGTATTGGTGATTACGCCCAGGTGTTCGCCGAAGACATCAAAGTGTATGGCCTGAGTGTGAGTACCCTGGTCGGCGAAACCAACGTGGCGGCGGAAATGTCAGTACGTCAGGATATGTCACTGGTGGCCCCCGGTAATACAGTAATTCTGCCGGGTGATACGGTGTCTGATGGCGGTGATAACTCGGCTTTCCCTCGTGGCGATACGTTCCACTTCAACGCCTCCATGATCAGCATTTTAAATGAAAACAGCTTATGGGACGCCGCGACCTTTATCGGTGAGTTTGCTTTCAACCGCCGCTTAAATATCTCGGAAAATGCCGATCAGCTTGATCCCCTGGCGACTAAGGATGCCAGTGCGATTCAGTTCACCTTTACACCGGATTATTTCCAGGTTTTACCTGGCCTTGATATGCAGGTGCCCATTGGATTCGGTTTTGGCATTGAGGGGCGCTCGTCGGTGAACGGTGTGCTGTTCCCATCAGAACACGGTGGCAATGTCAGTGTTGGCCTGAAAGGCGACTACAACCGTATGTGGCGCTTCTCACTCAACTACAACAAGTATCTTGGCGATGCCGGCTCGATAATCCAGTACAACACCCCGGTACCTACACTTTCTTATGAGAACTTCCTTGGCGATCGTGACTTCATCTCGTTGTCTGTACAACGCACCTTCTAACGATCGAGGACAGGAGAATAAATATGTTTAACCAAATTCGTAACGCAATCACACTGGCCGTCACTCTGGCCGTGGTACCTGCCACTTTTGCGGCAGGCACTGACGTCAGTAAGCTCGGCACTGAACTTAACCCACTCGGTGGCACCATGGCAGGCAATGCCGATGGTTCCATTCCGGCCTGGACCGGCGGTCTGACGGAAAAAGTAGCTGGCGAACACGCTGGTGACATTCCGCTGGAACTGTTCAAAGATGAAAAACCATTGTACCGGGTAGATGCCAGCAATTATCAGCAGTATGCCGATCAACTGACCGACGGTACCGTTGAACTGCTGAAAAAATACCCTGAGACGTTTTATCTTGACGTGTATCCTACCCACCGTACAGCGGCAGCACCGGAGCATGTCTACGATGCCATCAAAGCCAATGTAAAAAATTGTACGCTGACAGAACAAGGCTACAGTCTTGAAGGATGTATCGGTGGTATTCCGTTCCCTATGCCTGAAAATGGTAATGAGGTGATGTGGAACTTCCTGCTGCGTGTTGAAGCACCTTCAATAGAATATACCTTTAAAAACATTGTGGGTAATGCCGATGGTTCGCACACGCTGGCAACCCGCAACGAAATTTCATTCCAGTACCCGCCTTACTACGAAGATGCTGAAGCCGATGACTGGAACGGGGAATACTCCATGTTTCGTTTCAACACCATGGAACCACCTTTTAAAGCCGGTGAGTCACTGGTTATCCGCGATAGCATTGATGCCGACAGTCCGCGTAAAGCGTGGCAGTACCTGTTAGGTCAGCGTCGTGTGCGTCGAGCCCCCACCGTAGCCTATGATACACCGGACTTTGTTGCCTCCGGTGCTAACTACTTCGACGAAGTACAGGGCTTGTTGGGTCACATTGACCGCTACAGCTGGACGCTGAAAGGCAAAAAGGAAATGCTGGTGCCTTACAACAATAATGGCTTTATTGCGTCTGATGCGGATGAGGCTATTGCTGAGTTTCATTTAAACCCTGAACACGTTCGCTGGGAAAAACACCGCGTTTGGGAAGTGGAAGCGCAGATAGGCGAAGGTAAACGTCATGCGGTGCCAACCCGTACCTATTACATCGATGAAGACTCTTGGGTGATCCTGCTGATGGACGGCTATGATGCTGAAGGCAACCTGTGGAGAACCACGCAGGTTACACCGTTTGTACTGCCGTCTGTTCCCGCAGTACTGGTCAAAACGGCCACGGTTTTCAACCTGCAGGCAAAAACCATGAGTGTGATTCAGTCTCTCAATGGTGAGCGCTTCTTTGTGGTGGATACTAAGCCAGAGACGTTCTTTACCGGTGATGCTGTAGCGGCTGACGCCGTACGCTAACCACCTTGCTTTAAAGCACAGGCCCGCGTCAGCGGGCCATTCCTGTGATGTAACAGAGATAGTTATCATGAAACGAATGAACGTAGATGGCTTGTTCGGCTTTGCATTGCCCTCAATCTTCTTCACTTTTCTACTGCTGTGCGCACCGCTTCACGCCTCAGCTGAGAACGAAGCCGAATCTACACTTGTGGATGTGCTGGATGCCCCTGCTAAACAAAACAAAACCAGTGTTAATACCTTACAGTTAGGCCTTGCACGGGCTGGTAGTAAGCTGGTGTCTGTGGGTGAGCGCGGGGTTATTCTATTGTCCGAAGATGAGGGGAATAGCTGGACTCAGGCCAAATCTGTGCCGGTGTCGGTAACCCTGACTGCAGTATCCTTCAGCGACCCGTTAAATGGCTGGGCAGCCGGTCATAGCGGCGTGATTTTAGCGACAACCGATGGTGGTAATACCTGGCAGGTACAACTGGATGGTTATCAGGCCGCACAACTTGCCATGGCTGAAGCCGAATCGCTGGTAGCAGCCGGTGATGAACGCGGCGAGCGCGCTAAACGTAATGCAGGGTATCTGATTAAGGAAGGAGCGGATAAGCCTATTCTGGATATCTTCTTTGCTAATCAGTTTGATGGCTGGGCAATCGGTGCTTATGGCCTGGCTTATGCCACCAATGACGGTGGTGATAATTGGTATTCGATAATTGCCCGGCTACCAAACCCTGCCGGCAAACACCTGTACAAGGTGGTTCGCTCCAATGACGAACTGATTATCTTAGGTGAACAGGCGGCGGTATTTACCTCTGCAGATGATGGCGACACTTTCACGAAGCTCGACACGCCTTACTACGGCAGCTTTTTTGATGGTCTGCTGCTTGATGACGGCACCCGCCTGTTGTATGGCCTGCGCGGTAACGTATGGCGTCAGAGTAAAGGTAAAGGTCGCTGGAAACGGGTGAAACTGGGGTCCGAAGTCACGCTGACCAGCGGTCTGACAACCAGCAATGGTCAGGTGCTATTGGCCGATCAGAGCGGTCAGTTGTTTGTTAGTCAGGACGCGGCCAAAAATTTCACCCTGATGGGGCAGGCGCCCTTTGGTGGTATCACCGACATAATACAGGCAAACCACGGTTTTGCTGTTTCGACTGCGCGTGGTGCCCACGTTGTCAGTGAAGACAATCTGGTGAGTGGGGAGGCGCGCTAATGACAACACAAACTACGTCTAAAACTCAGGGCGAAACTTTAATTCGTCACTTAGAAGACTTCGACACCAGCTCCGGGCGCATCCTGGAGCGGGCCATTTTTAATTTCAGACCCATCATTATTTTTCTGTGCCTGGTAGTCACCGGGATCCTGGGGTATCAGTCTACGCAGCTTACCCTAAGCGCCGCGTTTCAGAAGATGATCCCCAGTAACCATCCGTACATTCTTAACTTTCTGGACAACCGCAAACAACTATCGGATACCAGTAATGCTTTACGGATAGCCGTGCACAATACTGAAGGCAGCATTTTTGATGCCCAGTACCTGGAAACACTGCGCGAATTAAATGACGAATTGTTCCTGATGCCTGGGGTGGAGCGGCCGTTTATGAAGTCGTTGTGGACGCCCTCGGTACGCTGGACCGGCGTAACCGAAGAAGGACTCGATGGTGGGCCGGTTATTCCGGATGACTATGACGGTTCCCAGGCATCCCTGGATCAGGTACGGTTAAATGTCGAGCGTTCTGGTGAGGTGGGGCAACTGGTTTCTGGCAACTATGCTTCCAGTATTATTCTGGTGCCTTTGCGGGAAATGGATCACGAAGGCAACCAACTGGATTACCATGCGTTCTCGGCAAAGCTTGAAGAGCTCAGAGCGAAATATCAGAAAGACGGTATTGAGATACATATCACCGGCTTTGCCAAGGTGGTGGGCGATTTAATCGACGGGCTAAAACAGGTACTGGTGTTTTTTGCGATCACTATTGGTATTGCCACCGTGGTGTTGTTTATTTACACCCGTTGTATTCGCAGTACGTTGCTGGTGGTGAGTTGTTCGCTGATTGCCGTGGTCTGGTTATTGGGTTTATTACCGACTCTTGGCTATGAGCTGGATCCGTATTCGATACTGGTACCTTTTCTGGTGTTCGCCATTGGCATGAGTCATGGCGCGCAAAAGATGAACGGTATTATGCAGGATATCGGTCGCGGAATTCATAAGTTACTGGCGGCTCGTTATACCTTCCGTCGCCTGTTCCTGGCTGGCATTACTGCGCTTATTTCTGATGCCGTTGGTTTTGCCGTACTGATGGTCATTGATATTCCGGTCATCCAGGACCTGGCTGTCACTGCCAGTATCGGTGTCGCCGTACTCATTTTCAGCAACCTGATTTTGCTACCGGTGCTACTGTCTTACACCGGGGTTGCCCAGTCTGCCGCAAAACGCAGCATCCATGCAGAGTTAAGGGATGAAGCGGACGTTTCACACAGCAAGCATCCGCTGTGGGCATTCCTGGATCTGTTTACCCGGAAGAAGTACGCCACTGTAACTGTTATCGGGGCGATAATTCTAGGCGTCGGTGGCAGTATGATCAGCGCCAATGTAAAAATCGGTGATACCGATCAGGGTGCGCCGGAGCTGCGTCCGGACTCTCGCTATAACCTTGATAATGCCTTTATGACTGCAAACTATACTACCAGTTCGGACGTGTATGTGGTGATGGTTAAGACAGAGCAGTACGCCTGTGCCCATTATGATACGCTGATGGCGGTGGATGCTTTGGAGCAGGAATTACGGCAACTTTCGGGAGTGGTGACTACGTCTTCACTTGCCGGTCTGGCCAAGGTGGCTAATGCCGGAATGAACGAAGGTAATCTCAAGTGGTACGGCATTCCCCGTTCTCAGGGCATGCTCAATGCCATTATTACCCGGGCACCACGAGAGATGTTTAATCAGAACTGTGACCTGCTGACCATTTTTGCTTATCTGGAGGATCACAAGTCTGACACTCTCAATGAAGTGGTGCAGACCGTGGAAGCCTTTGCCAAACAATACAATACTGAAAAATTCCAGTTCTTAAATGCTGCAGGTAATTCAGGGATTGAGGCGGCTACCAATATCGTGGTGGAAAAGGCTAATACACAAATGCTGCTGTATGTTTACAGTGCCGTGATCATTCTTGCCTTTATTACCTTCCGCTCCTGGCGCGCGGTGGTGTGTGCCATTCTGCCACTGATGCTGACTTCTATTTTATGTCAGGCTTTAATGGTGTGGTTAAACATCGGCGTGAAAGTGGCAACGTTGCCGGTTATCGCCCTGGGTGTAGGGATTGGTGTGGATTACGCGTTGTATATTCTCACTGTAATGAAGTCCCGTTTGCAGGATGGTAAGTCGCTTTCAGACGCTTACTACGACGCACTATTGTTTACCGGCAAAGTGGTGGTTCTGACCGGTATTACCCTGGGCATTGCCGTAGCAACCTGGGTGCTCTCGCCAATTAAATTCCAGGCTGATATGGGCATTTTGCTGGCCTTCATGTTTATCTGGAACATGTTGGGTGCATTAATTTTGTTGCCGGCGCTGGCCAGGTTTTTAATGCCAGGAACTACCGTACAGAAAAGTGCTTAAGTATAAATTGCAGTAATGGTAAGTATTTTGCTTAATTGAAATTACGTTGTAATTAAAGTGTTAACACTTTTGGGATTAAAGGGGTATGATGGGCCAGAGATGGCCCCATACCCCCTGTTGTTGGAAAGTAGTATGATTGCAGATCAACAAATAGCGCAGGAAGAAAAAGAAGTAGTCGATCGTTTCGACCTTCGCTCTAAACTCCGTTTTAACCAGGAAACAGGGAAGATCTGGCTGGGCGAAAGCCGTTTGTTGTTATTTCATGCCAAAGCGCTGATGGAAATGCGCACCAAGTTATTTGATTACCTTGACGCAGAGTCCGCCAAGCGGATGCTCATCCGTATTGGTTTTGTTGCTGGCGAGCAGGATGCCGACCTGGCCCACAAGCTGGCAGATAACAAAAATAACTACGATGTGTTTCGCATTGGGCCTGAGCTGCATGCCTTTGAAGGGCACGTGCGCTCGCACATCACCGAAGCTGAAATCGACTGGGAAACCGGGCGGTTTTTTGGCGAAGTCATCGTTGAGAACTCCTGGGAAGCCGAAGCGCATTTGCAGTCGCTGGGCTTATCTGAAGAAGCTGCCTGCTGGACTATGGTGGGATATGCGTCAGGCTATACCAGCCGCTTTTTCCGCCGTTTTATTGTGTTTAAAGAAATTGAATGCATGTGTAAGGGCGATCATCATTGCAAGATTGTAGGCAAACCCGCAGACTGCTGGGATGATGAGAACTATATTGAATTATTTCGTGACGATCCGCTCAGCCCGTCATTACGGGAAATCGAAAAAGAACTTAGCCAGTTGCGTGGTAAGCGTCAGGTTAAATATGACACCGATGGCCTGCTAGGCGCCTCACCCGAATTCACCGGAGCCCTGAATCTGCTTAAGCGCGCGGCGGATTCGCCCATTAACGTATTGCTTTTAGGTGAAACCGGCGTGGGTAAAGAAGTCTTTGCCCGCTGGCTGCATGAACACAGCAGTCGCAGTGAAAAACCGTTTATTGCGGTTAATTGCGGCGCTATCCCTCACGAATTAATTGAAGCAGAGCTCTTCGGTGTGAAAAAAGGCGCCTATACCGGCGCTCAGGAATCCCGGCCCGGCCGTTTTGAGCGGGCTAATGGCGGTACCTTGTTTTTGGATGAGTTAGGTGATTTGCCTTTATCGGCGCAGGTTAAACTCCTGCGGGTATTACAAACCGGTGAAGTAGAACGACTCGGCGATGATGAGGTGCGTAGGGTGAATGTGCGTTTGGTTGCCGCGACCAATGTTGACCTTCAACAAGCCATTAAAGACAGTCAGTTCCGGGCCGATCTGTATTACCGTATTGCCACCTACCCGGTCAACATTCCGCCTTTAAGAGAACGACGGGGAGACATTCTTATCCTTTGCAACGCCATGATAGAGCGCTTTTCTGCCAGCTACCAAAAGCGCCTGACAGGATTGTCAGGCCAGTCAATGCAGGTGCTGACACGCTATGAATGGCCGGGCAATGTGCGCGAGCTGGAAAACGTGATTGAACGCGGTGTACTGCTGGCAACGGATGGCGGCTTAATTGAGTTGGAGCATTTGTTTGTCAGCCCGCCGGATTTAGAGGATACCCAGGAACGTATTAGTGAAGTTGATGAGCAAGGGCTGGTTAAGCCGCTCAGTGCAATACCGGAAATGGATACCCAGTTTTACGATAAGCTGCTTGAGCAAGGCGAGTTTGATTTAGCCAGCCACGAACAGCAACTGTTCGAGGCGGCCGTGAGAAAAGCGAAAGGCAACTTAACTCATGCGGCGCAATATCTCGGTGTCACTCGCCGGCAACTGGCGTATCGGGTTAACGAAAAACCGCGCTAAAACCGATTGTGAACAGTCCCAACCCCACCGGGCGGGTTTGATCATTTGATCAGCTCGTTTCGGTGTACCCTTCCTGATTTAATTAAATGGTTAACTGCCGGCAACGGTTTTTATTCACTCATTTTACTTTTAATCCTAACCACCTGCTTCAGTAGGTAGTGATCATTTAAGATAGGTTTTTGCCTGTATTGCTAGCGGTTAACAAAGGAAATTGTTTATACCGTTTTGTTGGAGTCGCCGACGACATAGTTGGGAATATAGCAACAAACCTCTCCGTGATTCATTTCAGTCTCGCTATCCGTAGCATTCCTCATACTGAGACATGCCAATGGCATTCTGGTTATTCGTCACCCCGCATTACCAACCTTACAAAATTGTAAGGGCACAACATCAAACTAACAAATGCGTTATGCAAACGTTAATTAAAATCGCTAAAAATTTACATGAAATATATAAATATCAATTAAAACAATAAGATAAAATGTTGGCATGATACCTGTATTAAGTTAATGGATTGTTGCGCTCAAGGGCGCTTAGAAGCTCATAGTGGAGAACAGATTATGGCGATGACAGGTGTATTACGTCCAGGACATGTAGCTGTACGGGTATTAGATTTGGATGAAGCGGTTAAGTTTTACAGTGATGTAATGGGACTCGTTGAAACCGGTCGTGATGACATGGGACGGGTTTATTTCAAGTGCTGGGATGAGCAGGACCACAACAGTTATATCATTCGTGAGGCCGAGCAGGCAGGTGTTGATTTCGTAGGCTTCAAAGTACTCGATACTGCCACCCTCGATAAGCTTGAGAAAGATTTGAACGCTTACGGTGTAGAAACCCGCCGTCTTGAAGCCGGTGATTTACTTGAAACCGGTGAGCGGGTCCGCTTCACGCTGCCATCCGGCCACGAATTTGAGCTTTACGCAGAGAAAACCAAAGTGGGCAACGGTATGGGCCTGATTAACCCGGCCCCCTGGTATACCCAGAGTGAGCACGGCATTGCGCCGGTACGTCTGGACCATATGCTGTTATACGGACCAGACATAGCCAAAGTTAAAGCCATTTTCGAAGATGTACTGGGCTTCTACCTGGTAGAGCGCGTGCTCGCCGAAGATAACGAAACCGAAGCGGGGATCTGGTTATCCTGCTCACACAAAGTGCATGACATCGCATTTGTTGAATACCCGGAACCAGGCAAACTGCATCACACTTCATTCCTGATGGAAAGCTGGGAACGTGTGCTGCGTGCTGGTGACATTATGTCCATGAACAAAGTGGCCGTGGACATTGGCCCCACGCGTCACGGCATCACTCGTGGTTGTACCATTTATGCCTGGGATCCTTCCGGTAACCGTTTTGAAACGTTTATGGGCGGTTATCACCCTTACCCTGATTACGAAACCATTACCTGGACCTGGGATAACTTCGCGCAGGGGCTCGATTACCCGCAGCGTAAGCAGCACGAGAGCTTCCTGACGATAGTGAGCTAACGGCAAACCTGGAAGGACAAATCATGAACGACAGTATTGCGGCCCCGAAAGAGCAGTTCGACACCTCGTTACATTACGTGCGTGTGACAGGCAAACGAGACGACGGATTTGTGGAGTTTGAGTTTAGTGTAGGCCAGCCGGAGGTGGCACTGGAAATGGTGCTTAAACAGCAGGACTTTGAAAAGTTTTGTGAAGAACAAAAGGTGACATTCCTCGATGAGGAAGCGGCTCCCTCCGACGATGAAGAAAAGAATGCATTCCAGTGGAGTCTCCACGACGCTACCCACCACTTTCGTGACGAGTAGATAGGCAAGTTTAGAGGAAAGAATTATGCAAATCGATGTACAAACGGTCAATATTGAACAGAAAAATCAGACCTTTAGCCATTTAAAGAAGCGCTTTGGCGATAAGAAAATCCCATCGCGGTATCAGGAAGCCAGCTATGACCTGCAGGCCGAAGAGAATCTGCATTATCGCCCGACCTGGGCGCCAGAGCAGGAGCTTTACGATCCGAATTTAAGCAAAATTCGCATGAACGACTGGTATGACTTAAAAGATCCCCGTCAGTTCTATTACAGCACCTACACGCTGAATCGTGCCAAGCAACAGGAGACCATGGAGTCTAATTTCAAGACGGTTGAGTCGCTGAACCTGATTGAAGGCATGCCGGACCCGGTTCTGGCTGTGGCGCAGGACCTACTCATTCCGTTGCGCCATGCCAATTACGCGGCCAACATGAATAACACCCTGGTTTGCGGCTACGGTTATGGCACGGTGTTTACCCAGCCCTGTGTTTATCACGCGATGGATAATTTAGGCATTGCCCAGTACCTGTCTCGTCTTGGCCTGATGATTGGAGATGTGGAATCCCTCGAAGCAGCAAAGCAGGACTGGATGGACAGCGATGCCTGGCAACCGCTGCGCCGCTCACTGGAAGATCTGATGTGTGTGCGCGATCCGGTGGAAGTATTCATTAAACAAAACTTTGTGCTGGATGGCCTGCTTTATCCGCTGGTGTATCAGCGCATTGTCGACCAGAACCTGGTTGAGCAGGGTGGTTCAGGCATTTCAATCCTTACCCAGTTCATGACTAACTGGTATCTGGAGTCCAAACGGTGGGTGGACTCGGTGATCAAAACTATGGCGTCTGAATCTGCAGAGAACAAAGCGGTTCTGGAAGAGTGGATCGACAGCGCCGCTAATCACTTTACCTCGGTATTGCTGCCAGTGGCAGGGTTAGCGGTTGCAGGTAATCAGGCCGACGAACTGGTTAGTGAAGCTCACGACGAATTATTACAGCGCGCTAAAAAAGCCGGTTTGTTTAAGTAGGAATCAAGATGTCTAAAGTATTTATCATTTTACAGGCCAATGAAGAGACCCGCTCGATTGTGGAAGCCATTGAGCAGGATAACCCGGATGCCGAAGTGGTACACGAGCCAGCTATGGTGAAGGTACAGGCCGAAGGCCACCTGGTGGTGCGTCGCGAAACCATTGAAGAAGAAATTGGCCGTGAGTTCGATATGCAGGAACTCAACATTAACTTAATCACGCTCAGCGGCAACGTCGATGAAGACGAAGACGCTCTGACACTCACCTGGAACAGCTAGGAGACTATCGTGGATATTAAAAAGACCCCGAAGAAACTTAACGTAAAAGAGAAGTATCGCTTAATGACCCGCGATCTGGCCTGGGAGCCAAGCTATCGCGACGAAAAAGAAATCTACCCTTATGTGGATTACGAAGGCATTAAGGTGCACGACTGGTCCAAGTGGGAAGATCCGTTCCGCCTGACCATGGATGCGTACTGGAAGTATCAGGCCGAAAAAGAGCGTAAATATTATGCAATCATCGATGCCCACGCGCAAAACAACGGCCATCTGAATGTGACGGATGCGCGGTACTTAACCGCAATCAAGTTGTTCCTGCAGAGCATTAGTCCGGGTGAATATGCGTCTCACCGTGGTTTTGCCCGGGTTGGACGTGAGTTTGCCGGCGTCGGTCCACAGGTGGCTTGTCAGATGCAGTCGATTGACGAAATCCGCCATGCACAAACCCAGGTTCACGCTATGTCGAACTACAACAAGTTCTACAACGGCTTTAAAGATTTTGCCAATCAGCGTGACCGGATCTGGTACACCTCAGTAGCCCGTTCATTCTTTGACGATGCCATGTCGGCAGGGCCATTTGAGTTCCTGATCGCCATTGGTTTCTCATTCGAGTACGTACTGACCAACCTGCTGTTCGTGCCGTTTATGTCAGGCGCTGCCTACAACGGTGATATGGCCACCTGTACTTTTGGTTTCTCGGCACAGTCAGACGAAGCCCGTCATATGACACTGGGTCTGGAATGTATCAAGTTTATGCTCGAGCAGGATCCGGACAATATTCCAATTGTGCAGAAATGGATCGACAAATGGTTCTGGCGTGGTTGCCGCCTGTTAACCCTGGTTGCGGCCATGATGGATTACATGCTGCCTAAACGCGTGATGTCATGGCGCGAAGCGTGGAATATCTATGGCGTGGAAAATGGTAACGCACTGTTCCGCGATCTGGCTCGCTACGGCATTAAACCACCGATGCACTGGGACGACGTTGAAAAGTCAATCGATCACACTTCGCACCAGATTATGCTGGGCCTGTATCAGTGGAAATTTGGTACGGCGTTCCATTCCTGGACACCGACTGCCAGCGACATTGAGTGGCTGAAAGAAAAATACCCGACTACGTTTGAAAAATACTACCTGCCGCGCTGGGAATACGCCATTGCGCAGAAAGAAAACGGTGGTGAGTACAACAATTTTGGCCTGCCGAAGCTCTGTCAGGTTTGTCAGTTACCGACGTTGTTCACCGAGCCGGATGATCCAACGCAACTGTGTCATCGTGAGACTGATTACGAAGGCGAGAAATATCACTTCTGTTCAGACGGTTGTCAGCATGTGTTTGAACAGGAGCCTGAGAAATACGTGCAAGCCTGGCTTCCTATGACTGCCATGATGCAAGAGCCACTGAAAGGTGACCTGGCTGCCTGGATGGAGTGGGTAAGCCTTGAGCCTACTGCAGCAGGCGAATATGCCAACTCTGAAGACAAAGCGAACTTCGAGAAATGGCGTAAGCAGGTTTCAACAGACTAATCAAAATTAAAGCATCGCCCGGGAATGCCGGGCGATATAAGCCTGCATAGTCAGGTGTAAACAGGAGAATTATTATGGCAGTTGTAGCAAATGGCGAGTACAAGTTCCCGTCGCGAGACCGGGTAGAAAATTACTATGGTCATCAGTTGTTATTTGCATGCTGGGATCATCACATGCTGATGGCGGCGCCTTTTATGTTGTTTGGTGCGCCGGATCAGAAACTGGGTGACATTATTGAACAGCAGTTAAAGCCACTTATGCAGCCGGATCCCGATTTCGACAAGATTGACTGGGACGCTATTGAGTGGACCAAAAGTGGTGAACCATGGACGCCCGACTTTAATAAAACAATTAAGCAAAATGGCCTAGTGCATAAAGAGCAATTCTGCTTTAAAACCCCTGGCTTGTCGACACTGGTTCCGCCTCAGGGAGAATAACCATGAGCTTTGAAGTAACCATTGAGCCATTGGGACAAACCATTGAGGTAGAGGAAGAGCAGACCATTCTGGATGCCGCGCTGCGGGCGGGGATTTACCTGCCCCATGCCTGCTGCCACGGGTTGTGTGCAACCTGCAAGATTGATGTGCTGGACGGCGAAGTCGATCACGGTGAAGCCTCCAGTTTTGCCTTAATGGATTTTGAGCGCGATGAAAATAAATGTCTGGCGTGCTGTGCGATCCCGGAAAGTGATTTGGTGATCGAAGCGGAGATTGAGGAAGATCCTGACTCCCGTAACCTGCCGGTGCAGGACTATCAGTGCACGGTAAGCCGCATCGAAGAGTTAACCCCCACCATTAAAGGTATCTGGCTGAAGATAGCAGATGCCGATGGTATTGAGTTTCAGGCGGGTCAGTACATCAACCTTAATCTGCCGGACGATATTGGCAGCCGGGCTTTCTCGATTGCCAGCACACCAGCGGAGCCTGGCGAAATTGAGCTGAATATCCGTAAGGTTCCCGGCGGCGTGGGAACGGCCTATATTCACGATGAGCTCAAAGAGGGCGATGACATAACCTTTAGCGGACCCTACGGACGCTTCTTTGTGAAAAAATCAGCCGACATGCCCATGATATTTATGGCGGGTGGTTCGGGGCTATCCAGTCCCCGTTCGATGATAATGGAACTGCTTGAAGAAGGTTGCGAGCATCCGATCACACTGGTCTACGGTCAGCGCACCCGGGAAGAACTTTATTATCACGACGAGTTTCTAGCCCTGGCTAAAAAGTACGCCAACTTTACTTATATCCCGGCGCTGTCTGATGCCGGCGACGATGGCGAATGGGAGGGTGAGGTAGGGTTTGTCCACGAAGCCGCTCAGCGTGCGTTTGATGGCGACTTCAGTGGTAATAAGGCTTATTTGTGTGGACCACCGCTGATGATTGATGCCTGCATTAATACCTTAATGCAGGGGCGCCTGTTTGAAAGGGATATTTATACTGAGAAGTTTATTTCCGCTGCGGATGCCCAGCAGGTACGCAGCCCGCTGTTTAAAAATATCTGATTTGTGTCACAGGGAAGTGATACCCGTCAGCCAGAGTTGTCCAGGTAATAACGGTTGTACAGCAACTGCCGCAATGCGATCCGAACCCTTAGGGTGGCGGACCTTGCGGCTTTTTAGTTTGCCAGTCAGGCAGGCTTGTGACGGCACTGGCTGACTCACTCTTAATTATACCTTTTAAGTATCAATTTGTTTTTTAAATGGTATTAGACGGTATGGAGTTGGGGATTTACACTGACCTTAAGTGTTATTGAGTTGTAAATATTAATTTAAGGGCTTGCGTAGCCTAAAGTGAGAGTCCGATATGCGCCAAGTAGAAAATTTTATCCGCGGAGAGTTTGTCGCAGCCAGAGATGGCAAGCGCTTTGACAAAGTATCTCCGGTGACCGGCGAAGTTATCGCCAGCATTGCCGAAGCAGGACGTAGTGACGTTAATGAAGCCGTACTGGCGGCCAAAGCAGCGCTGCAAGGCGAATGGTCTACCTTTACCACTAATCAGCGGGTGGAAATGCTGTATGAAGTGGCTGATGAAATCACCCGCCGCTTTGAAGATTTTGTGGAAGCCGAAATGGCCGATACCGGTCAGCCTTCTAATGTTATGCGCCATGTCTTTATTCCTCGCGGCGCGGCCAACTTCAAAATCTTCGCTGATACTATCAAAAATGTCCCCACCGAGAGTTTTATGCTCGACACGCCGGATGGCGCAGGCGCACTGAACTACGGTGTTCGCACACCTAAAGGCGTAATTGGCGTTATCAGCCCGTGGAACGCGCCGTTCATGCTGATGACCTGGAAAGTCGGCCCGGCACTGGCCTGCGGAAATACCGTGGTAGTCAAGCCATCAGAAGAAACCCCACTGACCTCCGTACTACTGGGTGAAGTAATGAATAAAGTGGGCGTACCCAAAGGCGTTTATAACGTGGTAAACGGTTTCGGCCCGGATTCAGCTGGTGCATTCCTTACCGAACACAAAGACGTTGATGCCATTACCTTTACCGGTGAAACCCGCACCGGTACCGCCATCATGAAAGCCGCTGCCGAAGGCACCCGCGATGTGTCTTTTGAAATGGGGGGTAAAAATGCCGGTATCGTATTTGCCGACTGCGACTTTGATAAAGCCATTGAAGGCATCTCCCGCTCGTCTTTCTTAAACTCCGGGCAGGTGTGTTTAGGTACCGAGCGGGTGTATGTGGAGCGCCCGATTTTCGACAAGTTCGTGGCCGCACTGAAAGAAAAGGCCGAAGCGGTTAATTACGGTAAGCCCACCGACGAAGGCGTTAACTACGGCCCTTTAATCAGTAAAGAGCATCAGGATAAAGTCCTGTCTTACTATAAAAAAGCGGTAGAGGAAGGCGCCACGGTGATCACCGGTGGTGGTGTACCCGAGGTACCAGAAGCGCTCAAAAACGGTCACTGGATCCAGCCGACTATCTGGACTGATTTAGCCGATGACGCCGCTGTAGTAAAAGAAGAGATTTTTGGCCCTTGTTGTCACATTCGCCCCTTCGACAGCGAAGAAGAAGTGATAGGCCTGGCAAACAGTACTGATTACGGCCTGGCAACCACCATCTGGACCAAAGACCTGCCGCGGGCACACCGTATGGCGGCCAAAATCGATGTGGGCATTTGCTGGGTAAACAGCTGGTTCCTGCGCGATCTACGCACCGCATTTGGTGGCACCAAGCAGTCCGGTATAGGCCGTGAAGGCGGCGTGCATTCCCTGGAGTTCTACACCGAGCTGCGTAACGTTTGCGTGAAGCTATAGGAGCGGTCAGACATGGATAATTCACAAATTAAAAAACTAGGTAATGCGTTGTATGAGGCCATGGTGTCACGCAACACGCTGGTGCCGTTTACCGAGCAACACCCGGATATTACTTTAGAGCAGGCTTACGAGATTCAGTTGCAATATATCCAGCGTCGCCTGGACGCCGGTGAGAAAATTGTAGGCAAAAAAATTGGCGTCACCAGCAAAGCGGTACAGGATTTTCTCGGCGTCTTTCAGCCAGACTTTGGTCAGCTCACCGACAAAATGGTGTACCAGGAAGGCGAAACTATCGACCTTAACGAGCTTATTCAGCCTAAAGCAGAAGCGGAGCTGGCCATTGTGCTCAAAGAAGACCTGATTGGCCCGGGCATTACTGCGGTAGACGTGATCCGTGCCACCGATTATGTGAGCCCGTGTTTCGAGATTGTCGACTCACGGATCACCGACTGGAAAATCAAAATTCAGGACACCGTGGCCGACAATGCCTCTTGCGGTGTGTATGTGGTCAGTAACATCAAAGCCGATCCCCGCAAGGTGGATATCACCATGGCAGGTATGACCCTGTACAAAAATGGTGAGCTGTTCTCTACCGGTGTGGGCGCAGCAGTACAAGGCTCGCCTTTTAACGCGGTGGCCTGGCTGGCCAATACTCTGGGTGAACTTGGTATTCCGTTTAAAGCAGGCGAGGTGATCCTGTCCGGCTCACAGTCTGCCCTGGTACCCGTTACCGATGGTGACGAACTGGAGTGTTACATCGCCGGCGTGGGTGGTTGTAAAGTGAATTTTGCCGGGAGCACAAAAGTATGAAAACCAGCTTAACCCAGGAACAAATTATCCGTTTCTGTGAGCGAGTGGAAGGTGCTCAGCGCCGTGCGAATGATATCGCAAAACTCACCAACGAATACCCAGAAATGACCATTGAAGACGGCTATGCTGTGCAGAATGCCCTGCGTGCCCGGTTCATAGAGCAAGGCGAGAAGCTGATTGGCTGGAAAGCAGGCTTAACCTCAAAAGCCAAAATGGTTCAGATGGGCGTGGATAAACCGTCAATTGGTTTTTTAACCGATGCCATGTCACGGCCGGAAAATACCGCCATCAGTACCCACGATATGGTGCATCCCCGGGTGGAATGCGAAGTGGCGTTTGTCACCAAGGCCGACCTGAGCGGCCCGGCCTGCACGCGCGCCGATGTACTGGCGGCAACCGATTTTGTGATGCCAGCCGTTGAGGTCATCGATTCGCGCTATGAAAACTTTAAGTTCGATTTACCCAGTGTGATTGCAGATAACAGTTCATCAGCCCGTTTTGTGGCGGGCGGTCGTCCACGTTACGTTGATGATATCGAAGTCGATGGTATTGGTGTCGCCATGGAGCTTAACGGCGAAATTGTTGAAATGGGCTCTTCTGCTGCGGTAATGGGTCATCCGGCCGATGCGGTGGCCATGGTCGTCAATATTCTGCATGACATGGGTGAAACCCTGCCAGCCGGAAGCTTTGTGATGAGTGGCGGAATTACCGCTGCCGTGGCGGTGAAACCTGGTGACAACGTGATTGCACGCTATCAGGATTTGGGCAGCGTTAGTCTGCGTTTCGAATAAACCCGCTAATTGAACGGAGAACAACCATGCCAATAATCGAAATGCACCTCATGACAGGGCGAACGGAAGAACAAAAATGCAATGCCGCCAAAGCCGTTACCGACGCGCTGGTATCGTCGCTGGGCGTTAAACGTGAGTCAGTGCGGATCCTTATAACTGAACACGGTGAACACGACTTTTTCGTGTCCGGAATGACCATGAAAGAGCGCAGTCAGGCTCAGCAGGCAGCCCAACAACCACTGAATGCAGAGGGGAAATAGCAATGAAAAAGATTAAATGTGCGTTAATTGGTTCGGGCAATATCGGTACCGACCTGATGTATAAAGTGATGCGCAGCGAGTGGCTGGAGCCGGTCTGGATGGTGGGTATTGACCCTGAATCCGAAGGCCTGGCCCGGGCTAAAAAAATGGGGCTGAAAACCACTGCCGAAGGCGTGGACGGACTGCTTCCTCATGTGGAAGAAGACGGTATTCAAATTGCTTTTGATGCCACCAGTGCTTATGTACACGCGGAAAACAGCCGTAAGTTAAATGCCAAAGGGGTGATGATGATTGACCTCACCCCGGCGGCGATCGGTCCGCTGTGTGTACCGCCGGTCAACCTGAAAGAGCATGCCGACAAGCAGGAAATGAATGTGAATATGATTTCCTGTGCCGGTCAGGCAACCATTCCTATTGTTAACGCGGTAGCACAGGTACAGGGCGTGGAATACGCCGAAATTATTGCCAGCCTGTCGAGTAAATCCATTGGTGCGGGTACCCGCGCCAACCTGGACGAATTTACCTATACCACCTCCAATGCCATTGAAAAAGTGGGTGGTGCGAAAAAAGGCAAGGCGCTGGCCATAATCAATCCCGCTGATCCTCCGATCATTATGCGTAACACCATTTACTGCCTGACCGAAGGCGAACCCGACGAAGTGGCGATCCGCGACTCAGTACTGAAGATGATTGAACAGGTTCAGAAATACGTGCCCGGTTACAAGCTGGTGAATGGCCCGACTTTCGAAGGCAACAAAGTGGCGGTGTTTATGGAAGTCGCTGGTCTGGGTGATTACCTGCCGAAATATGCCGGTAACCTCGACATTATGACGGCGGCGGCTACCCGCACCGCAGAAATGTTTGCCGAAGAAATTGCTAACGGCACTATCACGTTAACCCCGGTGGAGGCAGCGTAATGAGCAAAAACATTATTTTACATGACATGTGTCTGCGCGATGGTATGCACGCTAAAAAGGAGCAAATCAGCGTAGAACAAATGGTTAAAGTCGCAAAAGCGATGGACGACGCTGGTGTACCCTACATTCAGGTTACTCATGGCGCCGGGTTAGGCGGAAATTCGCTGCAGCATGGCTTTGCCCTTGCCAGCAACGAAGAGTACATCAGTGCGGTAGCAGAGGCAGTAAAACAAACCATTATCTCTGTGCTGCTTATTCCTGGCCTTGGCACTATGAAAGAACTGCAGTCCGCCTACGACAATGGCGCGCGCAGCGTTCACGTTGCTACCCATTGTACTGAAGCTGACACCTCACCTCAGCACATCGCTTTTGCGCGTGAATTAGGCATGGATACCTCCGGCTTTTTAATGATGTCTCACCTGAATACACCACAGGGGCTTACTGAGCAGGCATTGCTGATGGAGTCTTATGGTGCCAATACCGTATACATCACTGACTCAGCCGGATTTATGCTGCCGGAAGATGTCACTGAAGTGATTAGCCGCCTGCGCGGTGAACTTAAACCAGAAACCGAAATTGGTTTCCATGGGCATCACAACATGGCGCTTGGGGTATCGAATTCGGTAGCGGCAATTAAAGCCGGAGCGACTCGTATTGACGCTTCCGTTGCCGGCCTTGGCGCAGGCGCAGGGAATACGCCTCTGGAAGTACTGGCCGCAGTGCTTGAGCGAATGAGCATTCCAACCGGCCTGGATCTGTTCAAGCTGATGGATATCGCTGAAGACATCATTACCCCCATGATGGACCACATGGTTCGCATCGACCGTGACTCGCTGACGTTAGGTTATGCCGGGGTTTACTCAACCTTCCTGTTGCATGCCAAAAAGGCGGCCGAGAAGTACGGTTTATCAGCCCGGGACATTCTGGTTGAGCTGGGGCGTAAGAAGATGATCGGTGGTCAGGAAGACATGATCCAGGATACCGCTATGACGCTGGCCAAAGAGAAAGGTCTGTTAAAAGAAGCTGTTTAAAAAGGTGCATTATGCCTGATAAAAACCTTGCCATTGTTGTGGGTGCAACCGGTACCTTCGGCGTGGAAATCGTCCGACAACTTATCGACAACGGCCTGCATGTGCTGGCCGTTGGCCGCAGCGCCGACTCGCTGGCCAGTTTAACTGAGCAATTTAGTGAAGTTAGCGTGGTGCAGGCTGATATCAGCCAGGATAGCGCCATTGAGGCGATTAAATCTGCCATTACCGGTCCGGTAAAAATGGTGGTACATGGTCCTGGTGTGGCCGTTGCCGGGGGCATTTTAAAAGCGCCCACAGCAGCCATGGTGGATGCGGTCAATATTAAAGTGGGCGGCATCTTACGCTTGAGTCGTGCTGCCGATGAGCACTTTGGCGACAACGCCCGCATTGTCGCGATTGGTGGTCATTATGGTCTTGAGCCGACTGAATATGCAGCGTCTGCCGGCGTGGCGAATGCCGCACTGGTCAATGTTATGCGCCAGCTTTCGCTGGCTTATGGACGCCGCGGCATCAGTGCTCACACCATAGCGCCGGGCCCTGCCGACAGTGACCGTTTGCGCAATGTGGCGACGGCTCGAGCCGAGCAACGCGGTATAAGCGTGGATGATGTACTGGAAGAGTTACTGGAAGAATCCTCGGTGCATCAGTTTACCACCGCCGAACAGGTGGGCTGGGCAGTGTGTAATTTGTTAGATGATCGCGCAATCGGCATGACCGGCTCAACGATTATGCTCGACTCTGGTCGTCGTAAAGGGTTGCCGTAGGCAGCCCTTTATCTTTTAAAGAAATATCCGGGAGTACAACTATGCCAATTGTTAAATTTCACCTTGCTGACAAAGATATCAGCGATGGCCAGATTGAGTCGGTGATTGAACAGGCCACGCAGATTTATGCCGAGGTACTGGACAGTCCGGTTGATCGCATTCGCGTGTTTGTCGATCTGCACGCGCCCAACTTGATTGGTGTGGGCGGTAAACTGGTAAGCAAAGGCGGGAAGAATGCCCCGTTTTTTGAGTTCATTGTGATGAAAGGGCGCTCCCTTGAGCAGCGCCAGGCCATTGCAGAGCAGTTTACCAACATACTGGCAGTCACGCTAAAGGTAGATAAAGCGGATATCCGCGGCAACTGCTATACCGTTGAACCAGAGAACTGGAGCATCGCCGGTAGTCTGGCATCTGAAATCCGCAAAGCCGAAATCGAGGCCAGAGCGCAAGCTGGCGCTTAAGCAATAAAACGTGAACGGACAGGGGAGTGGGCCATGGCTTATACGATCGACATTCTGAACACCCAGGAAACTTACTCCTGTCGTGCAAGTGAGTCGTTACTGGATGGTATGGCGCGCCTCGGGCGTAAAGGGATCCCGGTGGGCTGCCGGGGCGGCGGCTGCGGGATCTGCAAAATTCGGATTGAGAGCGGTGAGTATTCGGCTAAAAAGATGAGCCGCTGTCATGTGAGTGAAGAAGAGCAGGCGGCAGGCGTGGTATTAGCCTGTAAGGTGTTTCCGCTGTCTGACATTACCCTGCGGGTAATCGGTAAGTGCCAGCGTCAGTTTGAGCGCAAATGTGTTAAAGCGGAAACCTTCCTGCCGGCTACCGGCGAGAGCGGACAATAGTATATTTAAAAGAGCACGAGGTGCGGATAATTTGGACATTATCAACACTTCTTTGACAGGGCGTTTTCGCCCTGTTTTTTTTGCTGAAAATATTTCATGGTGCCTGCCATAATTGCACGCTCACTGTACGGATTTTTATAATCCCATTACTTTATTTTAGCAATAACAGCAGCTTATAACCTGGCGCAAAGATTGTATCGTGTTTAATGAATGTAAGAAAAAAGACGGGGTACAGAATGTCTGAGTCTGACCAAAACTATCGTACAAAATTAGTGAATACGGAGCAGGTGCAGATTGCATCGGTCTTCGATTCAAAGCTCAATGCAGATAAAGCTATCGAACAAGTAGTGCGTGGCACCGATGTGGAATCTCAGCAGGTCACGCTGATTGAACCTGATGACAGCGATTTTAATCGTAAGCTGGAAGGTGACAGCAAGGCGCTTGGTAAAATGATGTGGTATTCGCACTTGTTGCTCGGCGTAGCAGGGCTGGTGGTGGGGCTGATTACCGCCTATTTGCTGGTTAACATCGGACCCGCGCTCACGCAACAGAATCCGCTGGCTACCTACATTGCGGTAATCTCGCCCGGTATTTTTATCGGTTTGTTTGTCGCCGGACTGTTGAGTTTGCGTCCTGATCGCACGCAGATAATTGAGGTAGTTCGTAAAGCCGTTAAGGCAAAACACTACGCCGTAGTGGTAAACCTGAAAAATGGCCAGTCGGTCTCCAAAGTGCGTGATATGTTTAGCCGCCACAGCAGCCAGGTGGTGGAATCAATTCAGTAAGCCACCGGTAAACCCTTTCTATAGCGCCCAAAACACTCACAATTTGTGAGTGTTTTGTCGTACCATAGCCATAACTATTGTTTTCACACAGGCATGTTCATTATGGCTATTCATGAAATCACCCACCCACTTATTCAACATAAAATTGGTCTGATGCGTGAAGCTTCCATCAGTAGCAAGGATTTTCGGGAGCTGGCAGGCGAGGTAGGCAATCTGTTAACCTACGAAGCCACACGTCATCTGCCGGTTGAGCTGGTCGACATTAAAGGCTGGACCGGTGAAAGTCTAAAAGTTAAAAGCATCAAAGGCAAAAAAATTACCGTAGTGCCTATACTCCGGGCCGGCCTGGGTATGCTCGACGGCGTGCTGAACCTCATCCCCAACGCCAAAATCAGCGTAGTCGGTTTATACCGTGATGAAGAGACCCTGCAACCGGTAGCTTACTTTGACAAGGTGGTAAAAAACATCGATAAGCGCACCGCGCTTATCGTTGATCCCATGCTGGCCACCGGCGGTACGTTGATTGCCACTATCGACCTGCTGAAGCAGAAAGGCTGTAAAAAGATAATGGGGCTGTTTCTGGTCGCAGCACCAGAAGGTATTGCGGCGGTAGAAGCTGCGCATCCCGACGTGGATATTTACACCGCATC
This sequence comes from Alteromonadaceae bacterium UBA2620, assembly GCA_002339125.1. Classification (GTDB taxonomy): domain Bacteria; phylum Pseudomonadota; class Gammaproteobacteria; order Enterobacterales; family Alteromonadaceae; genus Alteromonas. Next base: position 43,291 of record DDJQ01000082.1, on the reverse strand, counting down.
TATAGACGATCGGCTCAATGAAAAAGGCTATATCCTGCCCGGTCTTGGCGATGCCGGCGACAAAATATTCGGTACCCGCTAAGTTAATCTCCCGTCCGAGCCAGACTGGCTTTTCCTTAAATAAAAGGTTAAACGATTTAGAACGCTTAACCTTTTGTTTTATGCTAAAATTATTTTTAACATTTTTTTAAACTTAATGAAATTAAGTGCGTCTTAAGATACATTAACAAGATTGCAGTAATGTGCTCGGTTGGGAATAGTTGATAATGTTATGAAAAAGCTTACTTTAAAAGATGTTGCTAAGCAGCTCGGTGTTTCTACAGCGACTATTTCAAATGCGTTTAATCGCCCGGATCAGTTATCAGCAAATAAGCGCACCGAGATCCTTGAGGCCTGTAAAGAGATTGGCTATACCGGCCCAAATCGCGCCGCTCAGATCCTACGTAAGGGCCAGTCAAACATTGTTGCCCTGGTATTGGCCGACAGCCTCGACTACATGGTAACCGACCCGGTTGCTAATACCTTTATCCAGGGCGTATCGCGAGTACTGCGTGAGAATCAGAAACACCTCCTTTTATATGCCGGTGACTCCGACACTATTACTGATGTGGTGGATTTTGTTGATGGGTTTATCTGTTACGGCGCGCCGCGAAATGGCGCCTTATCCACTCAGTTAAATCAGCAAAGTAAACCAGTCGTCACGGTCGATTTTAACCTTGAAGGCCGTCCGGCAATTAATATCGATAACGAAAAGGCCAGCTACGAAATTGCGAAAGCGGCCCTCAGACCGGGCGATAGAGCGGCGATTCTCGGACTGCGTCTGATTGATTCGCCCAGCACCTGTCGCATTTATGACAGCCCGTTGCTTGACGCTGAATCATCCATTACCCATCGTCGTCTGGACGGGTATTGCCGCGCATTAAAAGAAATGGGTATTGAAGTAGCAACCGACTGGATCTGGAACTTGCCGGAAAACGCCGGTATGTATGCTGTTCAGGCCGCCAGGGAAGTGTTACAAAGTTCGCCGCGACCCGATGTTATTCTGTGTATGAGTGACATTATTGCTCTTGAGTTATTGCAGTGCGCGCTCACCATGGGAATTGATATTCCCGGTGAACTACGGATCACTGGCTTCGACGGTATTGAAGAAGCCGCCCGGACCCGCCCCTACATGGCAACAGTATGTCAGTCGAGTGTGGAGAAAGGAATGGAAGCTGCCAAGCTATTGTTGTCTGGCGACAATACCTCCATGTCGCTACCTTACGAAATAAAAGTAGGTGAAACCATCTGATTTATCCCCGGAAGAAACCGGGCTCATCAGTCCGGTTCAATCTCGTGAGCAACCTGCCCATGGGCCAGCAAAGCAAACAGGCAGGTGCCGCCAGTAATATTGCCTAATAACGTGGCAAAAATGATGTTGGCGGCATGACCAATGGTAATGTCTCCCTGCATAGCCAGCAGAAAAAGCTCCGTAGACCCGGCAATCACATGGGTAAAGTTGCCTATGGCAATCAGGTAAGTAAACATCACAATCACGAAAAATGCAGCGTCCTGCACTGACGGCTTCATCCACACAATGGCGGCAATCAGAAAGCCAGAAATGATGCCATATGAAAACGCCTCAGAAAATGCTAATTCGGCGTAATGCCGGGATATCGCATTCATACCTTCGATATACTCGGTTGGCACCGCATGCAGGCCGTACATCATGAAGGCAGCCAGCAGCGTACCTGCCATATTGGCCACAAATACGATACCCCATAACCGGCCCAGGCAACCGAGCATATGCCAGGAACGATGGGTGAGTAAGGGTAAAATAACAGTAAGCGTATTTTCAGTAAAAAGTTGTAACCGGCCCATAATGACCAACACAAACCCCACCGTATAACCGAGGTTTTCCAGTGCAAACTGGCTGTCTGAGCCAGCAAATACAGTATGCAGAATGCCTTCGGCAAGTACCGAGGTCGATATGCCGATGCCAGCCGCCACACCCGACCACCAAAGTGACATAAAAGGCCGCTTGAGTTCTTCCAGTCCTTCGCGGTGGGTTACCGCGTAAAGCGAGACCGAATTTAAACTCTGGTGCTCACGAATATCCTGTTCTTCTTCTTCGGTTAAGGGCGAATCGTCATGTTCACTAGCTTGATGTGTGTCTCCTGACATCAGTTGTCCTTACTAAACGTACAAAAAGATTTGAATTATCAATCTAGTACGTTTAGAGAGGCGAATTCGATTAGTTTCCAAATTAACCAGACCTCGAGTGAGGCAGGCAGAACCGTAATAGAGGTTTACTGCGGTTTAAAATTCAGTAAACAGCCTTCGAAAAACGCTGCCAGCTGATTTTGTTTATATAAATCTGTGGTGGTAGCGCCTTTTTCGAGCGGCGGG
>DDJQ01000082.1:38727-40565 GCA_002339125.1 Alteromonadaceae bacterium UBA2620 | reverse complement strand
CCCGCCAGTAAGCAGTGCCAGGAAGTATTGCCAAAGTGGGAGTCGAGCTGCTGGCGCTGAATTTCCTGGCCCAGGTCGCCCCGGCGATACCAGACATTGAACAAATGCAGTAACGAGTCAGACAGGTTCTCGTTATGTTGATTGGCCAGCCAGTATTCGCTGTCAGAACGGGTATTCAGGCGGTAGTGCGCCACGATATAATCCCGTACCCGCTCGAATCGTTCAGTGATAAGCTGGTTGTAGGCGTTACGCTGCGTGTCAGAAAAACCGCCCTCATCAACGTGATCGAGAAAAATCTCAACACTGGTTTGTACCAGATGCAGCGCTGTGGCTTCAAGTGGCTCAATAAACCCCTGTGATAAGCCAACTGCCAGGCAGTTTTTAGCCCAGTGTCGCTCTACCTGCCCAACGTTCATGGTGAGTTTACGTAAGGCTGCAGACTCCTCATCTACGCCTAAGTGGCGACACAATTCACTGGCGGCCTGTTCGTCACTGATAAAGTCGCTGCTGTAGACATAGCCATTACCCGTGCGGTTAGTCAGCGGGATCTGCCACGCCCAGCCGGCAGATAACGCCGTAGCACGGGTTTCAACGGGGAGTGTAGTTTGTGCCGGGGTAGGGCAGACCACTGCTGAGTCGTTAAACAGGTTGTCTTTAAACGACTTAAAGTTAACCCCTAAGGTTTTTTGCAGTAGTAATGATTGGAAACCGGTGCAATCGATAAAAAAGTCGCCTTCAATACGCTCGCCTTCTTTACTGTGTAGCGCGGCAATCTCGCCGTTGGGATGACATTCTACGTCGGTAATGTTGAGCGCTTTATGCACCACGCCCAGCCCCTGGGCATGGCGTTTTAGAAACTCGCCAACCAGGCCTGAGTCGAAATGGTAGCCGTACTCAATGCGAAAAGGAAAGTTCGACGGTGTTAGCGGGCTGCGCTGGTGTCTGGCCAGCCAGCCGTTAAATAAAAAGTCATCAGGGCGGGTGATTACATCCTGTCCCATACGCCGGTGAAAGCAGTTCACGTAAAAGGCACGTTCGCTAAAAGTGTCGAGCTGGCTGATAAACGGGTGTGAGTAAGCCGGGATATTCGCGCCCGGACTCCAGCCTTCAAAACGAATACTGACTTTATAGGTGGCATTGCACGCGGGCATCCAGTCCTGCTCGGCAATACCCATATCACTGAAGAAGCGTTTTAAGGTGGGCGTAGAACCTTCACCAACGCCAATAATGCCAATATCCGGCGATTCTACCAGAGTGATGGTTACCGGCTGATTTAACCAGCGCTTAGCCAGCAGGTTGGCGGTCATCCAGCCCGCCGTGCCACCGCCGGCAATAACAACATGTAACGGCTTGGTACTCATGCGCTGGTATACCGCTCAATAAATTCGTCATGGCCCAGCAGCTTGGCAACCGGCTGCATTTTGGCCTGTTGAATTTGCTGCATCGCGCTGAGCAGGGTTTGATTATCCATGGCGTTGACGGCGGCGTGATAATCCCGGGGCGACAGACCTTGTCCCATCATCACCTGAACCCAGGAGGCATCACGGAAGATGTCGTTCTGTTCGTTGAAAATCGCGGCGGTTTCCTTGAATGCCTCAATCTTTTGCGCCAGCCGGTCCGGGATAGTCATTTCGCGCATGGCTCGCCAGAACTCGCTGTCATCACGCTCATTGACGTGATAATGCAAAATAATGAAGTCGCGTATGGTTTCAAACTCATCCTTTGACTCGGCGTTGTACATACCAACCATGGTGGGTGAAATGCCCTGGTTAGGAAACATTTTCATCAGCCGGATAATGCCCGACTGGATCAGGTGAATACTGGTGGATTCCAGCGGC
>DDJQ01000082.1:0-38427 GCA_002339125.1 Alteromonadaceae bacterium UBA2620 | reverse complement strand
TGAATACTGGTGGATTCCAGCGGCTCAAGGAAACCGCTGGATAAGCCGATGGCCACTACGTTTTTGCACCATTGCTGGTCGGTGCGACCGGTATTAAAGCGGATAGTGCGAGGTTCGCCCAGCGCTTTAGTGTCGAGGTTACCGAGCAGGGTCTCGTTGGCCTGTTCATCTGTGGTGAATTGCGAGCTGTAAACAATACCATTGCCGTTGCGGTGCGTCAGTGGAATTCGCCATTGCCAGCCATAGCTGTGCGCAATACTGCGTGTATAGGGCAGGGTTTTGTCAAAGCGCTCACTGGGCACGGCCTGCGCCGAGTCGGCGGGCAACCAGTGACTCCAGTCTTCATAATTGACGCCCAGGGTTTTTCGGATCAACAAGCCGCTTAAACCGGTGCAGTCGATAAACAAATCACCTTCGACTTGCCTTCCATCAGTTAGCTGCAAGCCGGTGATAAAACCGCTCTCGGTATTTTGCTGAACATGCTCAATAATGCCCTCTGTGCGTTTTACCCCGCCTTGCTCTGCAAAGCGGCGCAGGAACTGCCCGTACAGTGCTGAGTCAAAGTGATAGGCGTAGGGCATGTCATAGAGCGGATTCTGAGTATTAATTTTATTAAACTTGCCCTGTTGGCAGGCAAGATAGTTCAGATCAAAGTCCCAGAAAGACTTGTCTAAACCGGCTTCTTTAGCTTTCAGCCAGTAATGGTGGAAACTGCAGAAACCCATAGTGGTGCCGGGTGCACCAAAAGTGTGGTAATAGCTTTCGCCAGGTTTACGCCAGTTTTCAAACTTAATGGCCAGTTTAATGGTGCCCTGGGTTTCCCTCAGAAAGGCCTTTTCGTCGATCCCTAAAAAACGATTAAAGGTTTGAATCGGCGGGATCGTCGCTTCGCCAACGCCCACAATACCAATTTGCTCTGACTCGACAAGTTCGATTGTAACGCTGTTACCCAGTACTTTGTTGAGCAGCGCTGCGGTCATCCAGCCGGCGGTGCCGCCACCGGCAATGACTACTTTTTTAATTGCATCAGGCATCAATCATCCTCAGGCATGTTTTCATCGGTTTGCTTTTGACTCTAGTGAATTTAAAGGGAAAAGCAAACCGGCTGTAACAAAAAAGCCCCACAAAATGCGGGGCTTTTGAAAAGCTAAAGCTTAGTAGAACGAGTAGTTGAAGTTCAGCATGTAAGAAGGACCAAACTCACGACGCAGGGTCACGATGCCGTTGTCGTCGATGGTTTCTTCTTTTTCATCTGTCAGGTTAGTGCCCTGCAGTGAAATACGCAGGCCTTCCAGGTACTCAATACCACTGCCTTCGAAGTCGTAACTGATTTGCGCATCAACCTGAGTGATCTTGTCACGGGTTGCTGTTTCAATCTTGTTAGAACCACCACGCTGGTAAGTAGCAAATTCAGAGCGGTCAGTCGCGGCTACCCGAATTTCTAAACCATCCATTTCGTAGTAAGCAGTCAGTGACAGAACCTGGTCAGACTGACCTGGAATTGGGTTTCCATTTTCCAGTTCTGCATCGATAATGGTTGCAGAGCCGGCAAAACCAAAGCCTTCCAGTGCACCAATAAAGTTACCCAGTGGAATATTGGCGGTTAGCTCGGTACCTTTTACTTCACCTTCCAGACCATCCTGGAAGTACTCAAAGTAACCAAAGTCCGGCGGCGTCGCTAAATCACCCGCATCGTAAGCCACGTTATCCGGACCATACAGACCAGTGGTCTGGATAATACGATCATGGAAGCCAGGGATAAAGTAGTTGGCGCCATTGTTGGTTGAATCGTTGGTAAAGTCGATTATCTCACGGGCGTCGTCTGTCCAGTTAACCAGGTCTTTGTAGAAGAATGTTAATGCTACGTAACCTTCGTCGTCGAAGTACTTCTCGAAAGACAAGTCGAAGTTATTAGCTTCAAGTGGACGTAACGTTGGGTTGCCTCGGAATTTGCTCCATGGTGAACCGTATTCATCTACATCTGCCTGGCTGTTTGGAATGGTAATTAAGTCAACGTTCTGGTCGAACTTAACAAAACCTGATGCCTTCATCTGATCGATACGGGCACGGCTGATGGTTTTGTTGGCCGCGACACGAATGAACTGGTTGTCGTCAACTTCAATGCTTACGTTCAGGCTTGGCAGGAAATGGCTGTACTCATCGCCTTCACTTAAGATGCAGTCTGCATCCACCTGGCCGTCATCATTGTCATCACAGACGGCGAAGTTTGAGCCGACAATGCCTAAGTAACCTGTAGAAGACTGCGTCGTATCCACATACTGCGCACCAAAGTTACCGATAACCGGGAAGCCATTGATTTCGGTTTCAAAATCAAACTTGGCGTAAATCGTAACGACTTCTTCATCGACAGTGTAGGTATCACCTAAACGATCCGGTTCAAGTAAACCTGCATCATTCAGCGTATATTCGCCGTCGTTGTAGGGAGCGAAACCGTCATAAGCGACTACCTGACCAAGACCAGCCCAGCTCAGATCGGCCAGTCCGTTATACAGATACTCTGAAGGAATGGCTTCTGAATAAGGATAGGATGAAGCGGTCGCAAAGAAACCTTTATTGTCTTTCATCTTGTAGCGATCGCTGTAGTTAACTCCATACTTGATTTTGTTAACAATGCCCCACTCTACATAGCCTTCTGCTTCAACACGTACGGTAGTCAGTTCTTCTTCAAAGTCTGCGTAGTTTAAGAAACCATCCTGAGCATTTAAATAACTGAATGGAATGGGGTTGCCATCCTTGTCGGTAAATACTGTGTTTACGTCAGTGGCAAACTGATCGGCAATGTTCGCCATACCGCCACCCCATTGTTGGGGGCCGGTAAGTTGTAACAGAGCAGGATCAGAGAAGGCTTCAAGGCCCGTGCTGCCAGTGAAGAATACCCCGTCAGCGCTCATTTGGAACTGGCGGGTGCCGAAGGTATCGATGGCACCGTTACGGGCTAAACCGGCGTATGATTCACCGCGCAGGTCGCGCTTTTCTGACTGGCTGTTTGCCGCGTCAACCATTATCGACCAGTTATCGTCAATGTTGTATTTAACATTCAGGCCAAGGGTTTGTAGTTCGCCGTCTTTTTGTGCCGGGTCAGTACGCAGAACCGGGTTTACGCTAGCCTGAGTACCAGAAACATTAATACCTGAGCCTGACAGTGATCCTTCTGCAGCATTGAAAGGTTCGATGAAACCACGAATAACGCCTGAATCTGAGTAATCGATACTCAGGGCATCTACGACGATGTCGAGATTATCGGTAGGACGCCATTGCAGTACAGCTGAAATAGTGTCACGGTCCAGCTCACGGCTGATGGCCTGTGTATCCAGACCAGACGGAGTAATTTGGCCAGCGTCATTGGCGCTGTATCCCCAAACACCGTATTTACGTTCATTACGTGGTGATTCCGTAGTGGCAAGCGCTACAGCGATACCTACGGTGTCGTCAGCAAATTTTTCAACAAATGATAATGCCAGACGCTTACCTGTGTTGTCGAATTCCGGGTTATCGGAATCGTTGCCGCCCATTTCGTATACGCCGGTTAATGTCAGGGTTTCCTGAGCAGCAAGCGGACGCACGGTTTGCAGGTCAACCGTACCACCAATACCCTGTACCATCAGGTCGGCTTCAGTGGTTTTATAAATGGTTGCACCGGTCATGATTTCAGAAGGGTACAGGTCGTATTCAACGCCGCGGTTGTCACCAATACCGATTAGCTCACGGCCATTTAAGGATGTACCGGTAAAATCTTCTTTAAAACCACGAACAGAGATACCCGAAGTCCGGCCGCCAACACGCTCACCGGCCAGACCTGGCAGACGTGCCAGTGATTCAGCGATTGATGAGTCTGGTAATTTACCGATGTCTTCAGCAGAAATGGCTTCAACAATCGACGTGTTATCCATCTTGATGGCCTGAGCACGCATCAGTGAGCCGCGAATACCTTTTACTGCAATTACTTCTACATCAGGCTCACTGGCGCTGTTATTTTCTTGTGATAACGCGTGGCCTGAATACATTGCTGAGGTCACAGCCAGTGACAACAACGCTGGTTTAAAAATGTGTTTAGTCTTCATGTTTAGTGCCCTAACTAAAGTTTGAACGGTGCAATCCTGTTACATCGATGTTAACAATAGTTAAAGTTTTGTCAGACGTCAAGTGGTTTTCTTAATCAATTAAGTAAATTAATTTAACTTTATTTACTGCAGCTTAGTAGCGGTTTGTGTAGGTTGTTTATCCGGTTGGCTTTTTTCGATTAAGTATGATTATTAAAAATGAGTGAATAGCGAATATTTTTTACATTTATGATTATACATAAATAACACTGATGCTTAACTAATGGTACTTAGTAAAGGTAGAACAAAAGTCACAAAAGTATAAACTTACGCGCTAAATTTTTACTTGCCCCTGTAAAGTGAAGTAGCCGAGTTGCAAGGCGCAGCAAAAAAGCCGCTAACCAGCATTGAAAGCGTTGAATTCACTGGGCAATCCAAACGGGGTTTGGTAACTTAATAATTTGTTGAAGGCGACAACCCGTCAGGCATTAACGGCCAGGGAGTTTGAACAATGAAATTATTCGGTGGGTTATTTTTCTTTATCGTTATCGCAATTGTTGTATTTGGTTGGCTCAGTAGTGGACCGGGCTCAGATGCCGCGGTGGGTGAAATGCCACACCCCTCCCTGAGTTCTGAACTTGTTAAGCCCGTTAAGCGACATTACGAACCCGTGTCAGAGCGTCACTTTAAAAAACCACAAGTAGAGCCTGTTATGCTACCGGGCGTAGGCCGTACCGATGTGTCCTGGGGGTCGGTGGGGAACGATCCGGCGGGAAATATTTATGTGGGTCTGGCTGAGTCTTACGGCGATCCCAGAAGTGCATATCTGGTGAAGGTCAATGCTGCTGGTCAGCCAGCGGTGATGGGGGATGTGGTCAGTGAACTTAAGCGCGAGAGAGTTGGTCCTGTAAGTCAGAGTCAGGGCAAAATTCACAGTCAGATTGTTGCTGCCAATGATGGTTATCTTTACTTTGCCAGTTTTGATGAAGCCGGTGAGACAGATGTGCGATTGCCTGATTATGGTGGTCATCTGTGGCGGGTAAATACCCAAGCCGGACAATGGGAGCATTTGCTGGCCACCCCGGAAGCGTTAATAGCGGTTAACACTGATGGCCGCTATATTTATGCACTGGGTTACTGGGGACATGTGCTGTATCAGTACGACACGCAATCAGCAAAGGTCAATAAGACCGATGTGGGTTCGGTGCCTGGTCATGTGTCACGCCATTTTCTGGTTGATGGTAAAGGCCATGTTTATGTGCCCAAAGTATCGCAAAGTGGCATTAATGAAGAACCTTCGGCGATGCTGGTTGAATTTGATCAGAACCTCAATCCGGTGACTGAATATCCGCTAACCGATTATCAAAGCCAGGATATGACCCATTACCGGGGCATTATAGGTTATACCAATATGCGCAACGGTGATGTGTATTTTACGTTGGGACAGGGTTATCTGCTGCAGGTTCAGGCTAATGAATCGGGTGCTGAAAAACTGATAAATCATGGTTTGTTTAACCCGGCCGGTGAGGCCAATATTCCCAGTTTATTTACGGTTGATGGTGAACAGTTTGTTATGGGGGTTAGTCGTCGTTCAGGGGCGGATCCTGAGTGGTTAATTTACGAGAAGATATCCGGTGCTACGGTTAATTATGCGATGCCTGAACTGAATGATTTTCTGTTTTTCGGTACGGAGGCCAAGGATGCTGAGGGTAATTTTTACCTGGTAGGGCAGGATACCAAGACCCGCAAACCGAAAGTCGTTAAATTAACATTCCCGCAATAAAAAAGCGCCCACACAAGGGCGCTGCATTAAATGTCAACACGCCCTAGCGCTTGTTGACTGAGCCTTTACAAAGCTGATCGCCATAATAATTATTGGCATAGTTACAGTTTGTTTGTGCCTCGCGTTTTTCAGCCGCGATACATTGTTTGATTTGATTGATTAATTTACTCATGTGTCTGTCTCCTTATTGGTTACAGACACTATATGAGTAAAGGTTAGTCTAATATATCTATTAATAGTGATTAATCTGATAGTTTTTCTGAATCATTTTTGTTGAAGTACATATCAGTGTATTCGTGAGACGCTTTTTCTTTGTCTGTGAAGGGGTACAAGCTGAAACCGGTCACTTCTCTTTTTGTGTTCACATCGAAATGAATAAATGCATCGCTGGCGGCATTCTGGTTATCCCAACGGATCACAAACGTATGATCAGCAAATGCTTCCAGGCTGCCGGTTAAGGTGGTCATTTTTTCGGATTGGAGCCGCAACTGACCGTTTACCATGGCAATGGTCAGTTGCCCGAACCACTGATCCGAGAACTGTCCGGCATAGGCAAGTGGATCCAGAATGACTTCTCCTGTTCCTTCAGGCACAGAATGGTTGGCCAGGTAAAAGGCTTCGCGCTCGGCCTGATAGTCTTTTAAAGTTTGAACCCAGTCGGTTTTTTCCTGCGGTGCAATGTAAGCTTTGAGAATGTGCTGCATTACGGCACTGCGGGCACCATAGTTTGAACCGTTGTTTAGCAGCACAACACCCAGTTCCAGGTCGGGCACCAGGGCTACATAGGCCTGATAGCCTGACAAAGTACCAGTATGTGATACCACTTTATGGCCGTACACATCGGATAACCGCCAGCCAAGTCCGTAGGATTTGAGGCTGGTGTTGTCCCACTCTTCATCAGTGGTAGATACCGGCAGCACCATATGGGCTTTTTGCATATAGGCAATCTGACCAGGAGTAAGCAGAGTCTTGCCGTCAGCTGTTTGGCCATCATTCAACCACATTGCTACCCATTTGAGCATTTCCTCTGCGTTACATACAATGCCTCCTGCTGCTGCTGACACCAGCTCAGTGCCGTTAATGGCGTTACGAGGGATAGCGTATAAACCGCGCTCATCATTGTGACCGTAACTCATGGCGGCATTTTGCAGGGCTGCGTCATTCAAATCGCCGGCAAAGCATTGCATTTCTAACGGTGCAAAGATTTTTTCTTCTATCACCGAGGCATAAGGTTTACCGTAAAGCTGCGCAACAATTTCACCGGCTGTAATAAACATCAGGTTGCTGTAAGCATATTCGCTGCGAAAGCTACTGACCGGCGTCAGGTAGCGCAGGTTATGAATAATCTCCTCACGACTGAAGCCGCTCGGCTCCGGCCACAGCATGCTGTCGCCGGCTCCGCTGGCGAGCCCGGAACGGTGGGTTAACAGGTCCAGTAAGGTGAACTCACGTGTTACCCAGGGATCCTGCATTTGAAAGGCCGGCAGGATGTCGGTGACTTTGGTTTGCCAGCTCAGCGAGAATTCATCGATTGCCATAGCCAGCGCTGCCGCCGTAAAGGCTTTGGACGTTGAGGCTAAACGGAAATAAGTGCTTTCGGTAACCGGTAAATTGTTAGCCAGGTTGCGCTGCCCTACACCGTTAAGATAAACGGCGTCACCCTGATGAATGATACCAACCCCCATACCCGGGGTATAAAACTCCGTTAATGCCTGTTCTATTAACGCTGTGGTGTTCTGAGGAGGGGCGGTTGGTTTGTCAGGCGTAGCAGAGCAGGCGGTAGTGGCTAATAGCACCAGGCCGGCGAAGAGTTGGGTAGCGCGAATGGCAGACATATTGATTCCCTGCAAATTGAATAATTTGGAATAATTTATTCAATTTGCAGTCTTGCGCGGCGATTGTCAATGCTATCTTACTGTTCGCTGCTTTTGGCAGGGTCCCACACCAGCGCTTTGAAATGTTTACGGCACATGGATTCGTAGCGGTCATTACCACCGATTTCTACCTGGGCACCACTGGTGACTGCCACACCGTTTTCGTCGATACGCACCACAAAGTTAGCTTTGCGGCCGCAATGACAAACGGTTTTGAGTTCAAAAAGCTTATCGGCCCAGGCCAGCAGGTAGTGACTGCCAGTGAAGGTTTCGCCTAAAAAGTCGGTGCGCAGGCCATAGGCGAGAACCGGAATATCCAGCTCATCCACCACTTCAATAAGTTGCGATACCTGCGCTTTGGTTAAGAACTGAGCCTCATCAATAAAAACACAATCGACGTAATGGTCGCTGTGCAGTTTACCAATGATGCTAAGCAGATCATCGTCTTCGTTGTATAGCCGGGCGTCGGCTTCCAGACCAATGCGGGAAGCCACCTTACCGCTGCCGAAACGATCATCCAGCGCAAAGGTAAAAATAAGCGGGTTCATTCCCCGTTCGCGATAGTTGTATGCCGATTGCAGCAATGAAGTTGATTTCCCGGCATTCATCGCCGAGTAATAAAAATATAATTGCGCCATAATTTGTTCTACTTATTATCCTGCCAGTTAGTGTACCACTCCTGCAGGGCTTTTTTCTCTAGTGGGCGGGCAAATAAATAACCCTGCAGACAGTCAACGCCGAGCAGTCTTAGCAAGCTGGCCTGCTCTTCTGTTTCTACGCCTTCTGCAACGGTTTTACAGCCAAGTGCTCTGGCCATTAATACTGTTGCTTTCACAATCGCGTCACTGCTGACAGCCATTTGCTGCACAAAGGTCAGGTCTATTTTCAGCAAATCAAAGTCCAGTGACTAGAGTAGATTTAGCGAGGAAAAGCCGGTACCAAAATCATCGATAGCCATTTTTACTCGCCGTGCTTTAAGGGCACTAATATTGGCGGTGAGTACTGCCATATCGTCGGTAAAGATAGACTCTGTGACTTCCAGGTGCAGCCGCTGTGGGGCGAGCCCCGAACTCGCTAGTGCACGGTCTACACAAGCGACAAAATCTTCATTGACCAGTTGCAACACAGAGACGTTAACCGAGATGCCAAAGGATTCATCGTCCCATTGGGCGGCATCAATACAAGCCCGTTGTAATACCCAGGCGCAGATACCAGTAGGCACCGTCGAAGGTGCGCAGCAATGACAGAAACATCATGCCCGCCCACAGCGAAAACTTGTATGAGGTTATTTCGGGGGGGGCAAAGCCGAAGTTAACGTCACTGATAGTCAGGATGGTCATTACCAGCCCGGTAAAAACATTGGCGTATAGCAGTTCGACAACTTCTCTGGTAGTCGTGCTACTCGCTGATGAAGGCGGTGAATTGATCTGCTGCGTTTAATACTCAGCGTGCGGGCTACTCCGGGCGGTTTCCCGAAATATTCAGACGCGCCCCGCGCAAATTACAAATACTGTTTGTTTTACAGTGTTGAGTTTAAGCAAAAGTAATGCAAGCTTATTTGACAGATATACGGCAAATTGTGGTGATTAAAACAACAAAGCCGGGCACAGGGCCCGGCTTTGGATTAGCTGAACGACGTTACTCAGGCAGCGTCTTTGGTCTCCTGACTGGGCGCTTCGGCTGAAATAAGCTCCAGGTCAAAGGTAAACTCATCGACACGCACTGCCAGTTTACGTTTCTCGTTGTAGTCGTGCAGGTCGCGTGCTTCTTCAGCTGTGACCACACCACGTTCCTGTAGTTTATTAAGCGCATTCTCAAACGACAGGAATGGCACCACAGGCTCTTTGCGTAGCGCTTTTTGCACTTTGCCCAGTAACGGCAGCACTTTGTGCTTGGCTTTAAAGGCTTGCTCATTGATGTCGTTACCGTCGCCTGCAACTGGCTGCACCAGGTGGGTTAACTGCGCTTTCACGCTGTTGTCCTGCAGGGCTGCCATAGACAGCTCACGGATTAGATCGTCGCTGATGGTGCTAACACTGCCGCTGTAAGTTGCGGTAAGTAAGCGCATCAGACAACGGGTTGGTGTGTTCGGGAAGTTACGAACAAAGTTGACCAGAGCCTGTTCGGCCTGCTGTAGCGACCACTGCATTGCATAATCGAAATAAGGCTTAGCCTGCTGACGATCTTCAATGCGCTGCTCGTAAAAACGAATGGCTGCCATGGCACCGTACAGGTAGCTCATGATGTCACCTAGTCGGGCAGACAGTAACTCGGCTTTCTTCAGATCGCCGCCCAGTACTGCCAGCGACAAATCAGCCATAGGTGCCAGTTTGGCAGATAACGCATTCAGGCGTTTTTCGTAACCACGCACTTCCGGCAGACTTGACTGCGCGCCACGTACAAATGGCAGGTAGCTGCTGAACAGACTGCGGAACGCATTTTTCACGCTAAAGCCAACGGTTTTACGCAGCACTTTATTAAACTGCGCGTCAGCAGATTTTTCTTCGCTGTAGATGAGGTCAACCATCTCTTTTAAGTGCGGGTGACAACGCATTGCCCCCTGACCAAAGATCATCAGGTTACGGGTCAGGATATTCGCGCCTTCCACCGTAATGGCGATAGGTAATGCTGAATATCCGGCTGCCAGCGTGTTTTGCGGGCCGCGCTGGATTGCTTTACCTGCCTGAACATCCATCGCTGCGTTCATCACCTGACGACCAATTTCGGTCATGTGATATTTGGCGATAGCGGTAACCACTGATGGCTTAAGACCTTCACCGAGACCTTCAGTAGTCAGCACACGCATTGACTCACACAGGAAGGTTTTACCGGCAATTTCTGCCAGCTTTTCCTGAATACCTTCAAAACGACCGATAGGCAGGCCGAATTGTTCACGAACAAACGCATACTCGGCTGTAGACTTTAACGCGCTTTGTGCTGTAGCGGTGCCCATTGCCGGCAGTGAAATACCACGACCCGCACCTAAGCAGCTCACCAGCATTTGCCAGCCACGGCCGATGTTTTTCTGACCGCCAATGATAAAGTCCATTGGAATGAATACGTCCTGACCACGGGTAGTACCGTTGTAGAATCTGACGCCCATTGGGTCGTGACGATTGCCTAACTCAACGCCTGGGTGTGACTTAGGTAGTAGCGCACAGGTAATACCCAGTTCCAGTTTGTCGCCCAGTAACTGATCCGGATCGAATACTTTAAAGGCCAGACCCAGTACCGTGGCAATAGGTGCCAGCGTGATATAACGCTTGTCCCAGCTTACGCGCAGACCAATCACTTCTTCGCCGTTAAACTGGCCTTTGGTAACAATGGCTGCATCGGGGATGCCGCCGGCATCTGAACCTGCCTCAGGGCTGGTTAAGGCAAAGCACGGAATGTCTTTACCTACGGCCAGGCGTGGCAGCCAGTAATCCTGCTGCTCTTTGGTGCCGTAGTGCATAAGCAGCTCGCCCGGGCCTAGTGAATTAGGCACCATTACGGTTACTGCCAGTGCGCCACTTTTGGCTGCAATGGTTGATACGATGGTCGAGTTGGCATAAGGGCTAAACTCCAGACCACCAAATTTCTTGGGAATGATCATCGAGAAAAAACGATTCTCACCCAAAAAATCAAGAATATGTTGTGGGATATGTTTTGAATTTCCTAATTCAAAATCATCCACCATGCCTAACAGTTCTTTCACCGGTCCGTCCATGAACGCTTGCTCATCGGCACTCAGCTTGGCTTGAGGAACTGCTCGCAATGCCTCCATGTCAGGGGCTCCACGATAAATGGAAGACTCTAACCAAATGTCACCCGCATCCAGGGCTTCTTGTTCTGTAATTGAAATTGGAGGTAAAACTTTCTTCAAACTTGTTCTGATACTCATAACTCATCCGCTCATCTGACCAGTTGGTTCTGCCAATAATACAGAAAATATATGCAATTGCAAATTTTATGTTAAAAGCCGGTAATCTTCGTTATTTCAATGTGATAGATGACAACTGTTAGGATTTCTTTGCATTCAGGCAGCAGATAAAACGTTTTTTACGCGGATAGAGCAGTGGTGCAACGGGAACAATTACGCTAAATGACGGTATTGAACCGGATATTTTTACCAGTGGATTTTATTACTGAACTACACTGACGTAATGTAATTTATACCTGATGCAAGTATAGTGTTGGGTAGGCGTCGCAGAACAGGTTAAGGAATTTTAGATGTTCAGAGTAAATCAGTTTGTTAGTAAGTCAGTTTTAGGGATTTGTCT
Source organism: Alteromonadaceae bacterium UBA2620 (assembly GCA_002339125.1). Taxonomy (GTDB): domain Bacteria; phylum Pseudomonadota; class Gammaproteobacteria; order Enterobacterales; family Alteromonadaceae; genus Alteromonas. Next base: position 26,447 of record DDJQ01000082.1, on the reverse strand, counting down.
TGTATTTTCCCTGTCATCGTTTACTTATGCAGACGAAGCGGAAGGCCTCAGGATAGCGAAGGAGCGTAAAGCCCGGGATGAGGGGTGGGAAGACTCGTTTGCCTCAACCACTATGATCCTGCGCAATGACAGTGGTCAGGAGTCAGAACGGGAGTTAAGAGTGTACACTCTGGAAGTGCCTGACCAGGGCGATAAGTCACTGACCGTGTTCGATTCACCGGCGGATATTAAAGGCACTGCGTTTTTAAGTTTTTCTTACATCAGCGAACCCGACGACCAGTGGATGTATCTGCCTAAATTAAAACGGGTAAAACGGATTGCGACGCAGAATAAATCGGGTCCGTTTATGAGCAGTGAGTTTGCTTATGAAGATATGTCTTCGTTTGAGTTAGAGAAATTTAAATTTAATTACCTGAGAACAGAGACCTTTGAGGGGCAGGAAGTGTTTGTAGTTGAGCAGGTACCGACCGACAGATTTTCAGGTTATTCAAAACAGGTAGTTTTCATTGATACGGCAGAATACCGGCCGCTAAAAACTGATTTTTACGATAAAAAAGGTAGCTTGCTCAAAACGCTGACTCTGGAAGACTACGAGTTGTATATGGATAAATACTGGCGGCCGACAGTCTCTACAATGTCCAATGTTCAAACTGGTAAAGGAACGACTCTCATCATCAACGATATTGCTCTGCAAACCGGAGAAGTGGATGAGCGTAATTTCGATGAGAAGCGGTTAAAGCGAGTGAGGTAGAGTATGTTGCGACATTGTGCTGCGCCAGCTTTACTTTCACTGTCAATGCTGGTTGGTTTTTCATCGACTGCTCAGGCTGAATTGTCTGGCTCGATAAGTGTTGAACAGCGATATTTTCTTCAGGATGCTATTTATTCTTCACAGCCTCGGGCACAGTCTTCAATTGGTCTGTCTCCTGAGTGGTTCTTTGATTGGAACGAGGGAGATGACACGCTGGTGATCAAGCCTTTTTATCGTTTCGATCAGGAAGATCCGGAGCGAACCCGTTATGACATTCGCGAGTTTATCTGGACTCACCTCGGGGCAGATTACGAGTTCAGAGCGGGCGTTGGTAAGGTGTTCTGGGGTCAAACCGAATCGCTCCACCTGGTAGACATTATCAATCAAACCGATTTGGTCGATGCCACTGATTTTGAAACCAAACTCGGTCAGCCGATGGTGAGCTTTAGTTATTATTTTGATGCAGGTACGTTTAGTGCATTTGTGTTGCCGTATTTTCGCGAGCGAACGTTTGCCGGTGTTCAGGGACGTTTAAGGCCCGTTGTGCCAATCAGCAATGATCAAGCGTTTTATGAATCGGATGACGAGCAATCGCATGTCGATTATGCCTTGCGGTGGAAGCAATCTTTAGATAACTGGGAAATCGGACTCTCTTATTTTACCGGTACCAACCGGGAGCCGCTGCTGATTAGTACCGGCAATATTGAAGACGGTGATTTTGAGTTGTTTCCCTACTACGAGTTAATCGACCAGTATGGCATCGATTTGCTGTGGATAAACGATTCCTGGCTGTACAAATTTGAGGGTATACACAGAGAGAGTGAAACTGTGAGTTTTTTTGCCGGCGTGGCGGGAGTTGAGTATACCTGGGTCGGTGCTCTGGGCTCCGATGACGATATTGGCTGGCTGGTTGAATATCAATATGATGAGCGTGACAGTAATTTCTTTGTACCCTCGCAAAACGATTTGATGGTTGGGCTCAGATGGGTCTGGAATGATTTTGATAGTACCCAGATTTTATTCGGATTTATTCAGGATTTAGATAATACCAATTCGTACAATGCCTTTCTCGAAGCATCAACCCGCATGACAGACAATTGGAAGTGGACAATGAATGGGTATTTCTTCGCGACAGAAGATATTGAAAACCCTTATTATTTTATACGTCGTGATGACCACTTAGAATTTAACGTTGAGTACTTTTTCTAGTTTATAGCCAACAGGAGTGACTTGTGAGGTTAACCCTTTTTCTGTGCTGCATTTTGTTTTCTTGCGTCTCTCAATCGATAGAGAGGATGTATGGCGTTGTAAGCACGGGTTATAGTGATACGGAGTTTAGCCAGCGGGCCGAAGAAAGTTTTGGCTATAAAATTTTATTAGGCCATCAGTTTCATCCGAAGTGGTACGTTGAAACCGGCTATTACAAAATCGCCGATGTAGGTAACGAACAGGATATGGACACCGACTTTTTTAAAGCGGATGGTCTTTATCTCGGCGCGCTGGGCAAAGCGTCTTCACCGGAAGGAGAGCTGTTTTACCGTGTGGGTGTAGCGAGAATCGACGTTGCTGCATTTGAACCGCTTAATCCTGAAGGCGGTTGCAAAGTGGGGGGGGCCGTCAATATTGCCCCCGGTACTGCGCTTTGTCGTTTTGATAAAGGGATTTTTGCGGGGATCTTAGGTATCGGGTTTGATTTGGCTATCGCTGAAAAGCTCTTTGTCCGACTGGATGGTGATTATATTCGGGGCGGCAGTGGGCTTGATACGGGACTGATATCGTTGGGACTTCGCTACAATTTTAACTAAGCACAGTCGTACGGCAAAGTCCTATTGGGGAACAGGCCTAAACTAAAACATACCTTCTGCAGTATAAAAGAGCAGGAGGTACAGGTTTATGAAAAACGAACTAGATTCAAAATTTGTTCTGCGGGTCTTCGATAAGATTCGTCAGGAAGGCGAGGAAACCGAAGGTAAACATCGGCTCGAGGGGGTTGTAGCGTATACTGACTTCGACGGCTATACACTGTATATCAACGATGCCAAAGTAGCTATGCAGTTTGGTTTTCACAACCAGTATCATTTTGACTATCAAAAATCAGAAGATTTTGAAGCGTTTGAGAAAAAGCTCAAGCACATCGACAAGCAATACTAGTATCCAATTCGGTTGAAGGGTCGCTTCGGCGGTCCGTACCTCTGAGTATTCATCTGCACAGCTTTGGGCTACAATGCCCACAATTTTAGCCGTGACCTGCGCTCGGCGCATACGGCCTTCACCGTTGTGACAGAGGATTTCTAACTTGGCTGCAGCAATTAAGCCGCCTAAATTTTCAATGGCATTTTTTGGCCCCCGATACTGGCTGGTATGGGTGGGTGTTTTCTTTTTGTATGTGGTGACATGGTTACCTTTCCCGGTTATTAAACTGTTTGGCCGTGGAACTGGCTGGCTGCTGGGCAAAGTCGCAACATCGCGGGTAAAGGTTGCCCGGCGCAACATAGAATTATGTTACCCAGAGATGCCAAAAGCGGAACAGGATAAGCTGGTCAAACAGAACTTGCATCGCGCTGGCATGGCAGTATACGAGACTGCTATGGGCTGGTGGTGGCCGGATTGGCGGGTCAGAAAACACGGTACGGTTGAAGGCTTTGAACATGTTGAAGCTATTTTGGCGGCCAACAAAGGCGTGTTTGGCATGGCGTTACATAATATGAACCTGGAGTTCGCCTGTCGTATTGTTGGCTTAACGCACCCCAGCATTGCTTTTTATCGTAAACACAACAATCCGTTGATGGATTACCTGCAATATCATGGCCGTGCTCGTTCCAACAAATATATGATCCACAAGCGCAATGCCAGGGCACTGCTGGCTGCGCTGGAAGAGGGTGAGTTATGCCTTTATCTGCCCGATCAGGATTATGGCCGTAACCAGAGTATTTTTGTGCCCTTTGGCGGGGTTAAGGAAACGGCGACCACAACGGCCACGCTGATGTTTATTCGCCGTACCAGTAGTTTACCGCTCATCGTGACTTCGCAATACACCGCATCTGGCTATAAAGTTAAGTTTTATCCGCCCATGAACGAGTTAAAAACACTGGATGATGTGCCGGCTCTGACTTTACTGAATGAAAATATTGCCGATATTATAAATGAGCAACCTGAAAGTTACCTGTGGATGCACAAGCGGTTTAAAACCCGTCCGGATCCGAAGGCACCGTCTTTATACAAGTAGGGATGGTTCATAACCAAGCAAAGTGGTCATGAAAAGAAGTGGTACACTTAACGAGATAGCTTTAAATCAGCGGTAGCTGGTTTTATCGACGAGAAGCAGAGAGCCTGAATGAACAAAAAGCCTACCTCTACCCTTTTTTGGGCTAAACACCTAGGCCTGGCGCTGGCGGTGATTATTGTGGCGGGTATTGTTATTCACCTGCAAATGAATATGACATCTGCGCCAACACCAGTAGACGCGCCGGAAGAGCGCTCTGTAGCCAAAGGCTTGTCAGACTTTTATCGGGAATTCAGAATGACGGCCAATGAACCGGAGCGTTCTGAAGGGGCTGATATGGTGCTTGATCTCACGCCGTCAGAACAAAGCCTTGATGATCGTCTGCAATCTATGTCGAGTGCGCTGAAGCCGGTGGATAGTCGCTGGGAAGGCGAATACAAATACCGGACTTTCCGGGCTGGGAACACGCTGCGCGAAGCGATTTCATCCTATGCTGAGCAGGAAGGCATGCAGGTCATCTGGGATCTGAATCAGGATTTTGTGATCAAACACCAGTTTCAGATGGACAACACGGTCGCCGGTTCACTGGCAAAAATTGCCAGCGCCATCGACAGTAACTTTGAAGGCAAGGTGGCAACCTTCGTTTGCCCCAAACAACGCTCACTGGTGGTGACTGAAAAAGTCACCGAATATCTGAGCACGCAATGCAGCCGGGTGGGCAGCTAATACCAAATTGTGTAGCGCCGCCCTCAGGGTTGATCAAATGTTTGTTTCCACTGCGTGGTAACGAATTTTCTTACCGCTTCCAATTCCTCATTACTGTGGGCAAATTTTTCACCCGCCAGGGTTAACTGATGGTAATGGTCCCGCAACGTTAAGTAAGCATTTTGCAGGTTTTCAGCCGCGGTTTTTGAGATCAGTCCGGCTTGTTGGACATGCTCAATAATGCGCAGGTTATCCGGCCATTGTGTGAGTGCAGGGAACTGATGGGAGTAACCGAGCACCCAGAACTGCACCATAAACTCAATATCCGTGATCCCACCTTCACACTGCTTGAGATCTAAGCCGCTGGCCTGATTATCGAGCAGGTGGTCGCGCATTTTCAGGCGCATTTTAACCACTTCCTCTGCCAATGAGGGTAACTCGCGCTGGCGCTGTAACACCCGGTTTCTGACCTGCCTAAATGCTTCGAGCAGTGTCTCATCGCCCAGGATGCTGCGGGCCCTGACCAGCGCCTGATGCTCCCATGTCCAGGCTTCCTGCTCCTGATAGTGCTCAAAGCCGCTTAAATGACAGCACAACAGGCCGGAGTTGCCGGATGGACGCAAGCGTAAGTCGGCTTCGTAAAGCTGACCAGACAGAGTGCGGGTATTTAGCAGGTGCATAATGCGCTGGGCCAGTTTGATATAAAACTGTTGGGCAGAAACCTTTTTAGCGCCGTTGGTTTCGCTGTCCTGCGGGGCGTTATGAATAAATACCAAATCCAAATCTGAGCCGTAACCCAGCTCATAGCCCCCTAACTTGCCATAACCCACGATTAAAAAGCCGGTTTCATCCTGTTGCAGGTGCGAGGGCGCACCGAATTTTTCGGTTAATTGTTGCCAGGCCGACTTAAAGACTGCCTGTAGTATCACTTCGGCGAGGACGGTTAATTTATCGCTGACCTTAGCAATGGGCAGCGAGCCCGAGATATCACTGGCCGCGATACGTAACTGCTGGCAAAGCTTAAACTGGCGCCACTGTTCCATTAATAGTTCGGTGTCATCGGGCTCTACCCGCAACAGACTCTGGCGCAGTTCATCGGTGTACTCTTCGTATACTACCGGCAAACTTGTTTGTTGCTGCTGCAGATAAAGTGGTGTAAGCAATTCATCGAGCAAAAGGGGGAAGCTGCGGATCTGTTCGGTGATCCAGGCACTTCTGGCGCACAGCTTAATAAGCTGTTTGAGAACATCCGGGTTCTCGTGTAATAAATCCAAATAAGTGGTACGGCCGGTAATGGCGCCAATAACACTGATCAGGCGCGGCAGTAGCTGGGTGATGTTGGCGGGGCATTGACGGAGCATGTAGTAAATCATTTCCGGCATAAGTTTGCCCAGCGTGTCTTCGCCGCGCTGACCGATGCGATGTCGGCTCAGCTGCCCTCTGAAATCTCTGAGTTGTTCAAACAGCACCATGGCGGAGCTCTCATCGAGAGTGTCGCTTAGCAAGTCACAAAATTCGTTTTCGGATACTTCCAGCAACCAGGCATCTTTGCATCGGCTGAACAGTGAGTCCTGCTCCTGTTGCTCCTCACCGGGTTCGGATACTAACTGATTAAACTGCTCATGAACCCGCTCCATCACTACTGTCAGGGCGGATATGAAGGTTTGGTAATCAGGGAACGCCATGACCTTTGCTATGACTGCCTGCGTCCAGCTATTTTCGGGTAACAGCTGGGTCTGCTCGTCATTAAATTGCTGCAGGGTATGCTCTGCCTTGCGCAGAAAATAATAATCTTCCAACAGCTGGTTGATGGCCTGGGGTTCGATAATTTGTAGTTCTGCCAGGCGGGTTAATACCGGGTGCAATTCCCGTGATTGTAGCGTTGTCTCCCGACCGCCATGGATAAGCTGAAAGCTCTGGGCGAAAAATTCCACCTCACGAATTCCTCCGGCACCCAGCTTGATATTGCCGGTTAAGCGGCGCCGGCGAAGCTCCTTGCTGATCAACCGTTTCATATCGCGGATGGCGTCGATGGTAGTGAAATCCAGATAACGGCGGTAGATGAAGGGAGCCAGTATGGCTTCCAGCTGACTGGCATAACAGGATTGAGGGTTGAGGATACGCGCCTTAACCATGGCATAGCGTTCCCACTGGCGGCCCTGATCCTGGTAGTAATCTTCCAGCGCTCCGAAATGCGCCACCAGCGGACCGCTGTCGCCGAAGGGGCGTAAACGCATGTCTACTCTGAAGACCTGGCCTAACGGTGTGGTTTTATTCAGGGCGGCAATGAGTCGTTGCGCAAGCTTGGTAAAAAACTGCTGATTTTCGATGGGCTTGCGGGGGTGATCGGTTTCGCCTTTGTACGGATACGAAAAGATAAGATCGATATCGCTGGAAAAATTGAGCTCCTTGCCGCCCAGTTTACCCATCCCCAGGATTAACATGGGTTGGGGGCCATCAGGGCCCTGCGGTACCCCATAGCGCGCTGAATGGGCCTTATAAAGCCAGTTGTAGGCGGCCATAATTAATGTGTCAGCCAGTTTGCTGGTTTGGGTCAGGGAGGCCTGAATAGTTTGCTGGTTAGTGAGATCCCGCCAGGCGAGCGCAGCCATTTGCTCGGCCCTGAACAGACGCAAGGCTATCAATAGTTTTTCTTCACTATCGGTCTCGGCGAGGCGGCTTGTAAACTCGCGGCAAACCTGGTCAATATCAATTTTTTTATGCCATTGATGCTTAACAATTCGGGTAAACACATCGGGTTTGGTCAGTGCAACCTCAGTGACAAAAGGGCTTAGCCCCAAAATCTCTGTGATGGTTTCCTGATGCTGGTTTAGCCATTCTGCAGGATAATCACAATCCTGCAGTTTTTGCCAGTTTTCGTCAGCATGTTGTTGAATAATCCCGTTTATTGTTTTTTCCGTAGACATATTAACTTAGGATGGTGTGTTGTGAGTGTGAGTCTGGCACAAAGGTGGCCTTGCCTCCAGTGTTATGAATAGAAATTCAGCGCTGATTAACCGGTAGATATCACACCAATTATGAACACAAATTAGAGGTGTAAATGGAGACATTAGTCAAGCTGGTGCCACTGGCCCGGGATTTATGGGTGTATGTAGCAATTGATGTAGGGCTGGCGTTGGTGTTACTGCTCGTTATGAAATGGCTTTCACGCTCCCGTGCTAAAGTCTCGGTGAGTGACGAATTAGGCGTTAAAGATAACTTTGCTTTTGGCATAAGCGTTGCTGGCGGTATGTTATCGCTCTGTCTGGTTCTCAGCTCCGTAGTTGGCCGTCATGTAGGGCAGGGGTATGAGCAGGCCGCCATAGGCATGGTGCTTTTTGGCATTATTGGTATTTTACTGGTTAAGGTGGGGCGCTTTGCTCACGATAAAATTGTGCTCGATGCCGTTGATACACAGCATAAAGTCAGCGATCGGAACGTCAGCGTTGCGCTGGTGGATGCCGCCAGTCTGGTATCCAGTGCGATCATCTTACGCAGCATAATGGTCTGGGTTGACGGCAGTGATGTGAATGCAATGATTGCCATCGTTACCGGGTTTCTGGTGGTGCTGACCATCCTGCTGATCATGACCCGCATTTATGAAATGCGTTATGCCATGCAAAACCAGAATCACTCCTTTCAGAGTGCCCTGGATACCGGTCAGTTAGCATTGGCTGTTCAGCATGCCGGCAACCTGTTAGGTACAGCGATTGTGGTATCTTCTGCCGGGGCCTTGTTGAGCTATAGCCCGCAAGGCTATGTGAGTAATGTAACCGGCTGGTTAGTGACCAGTGTAGTGTTGTCTCTGTTATTGTGGGCCCTGGTTGCTTTTAGCAAACGAGCCGTATTAAATGGTATCAATTACCAGAAAGAAGTGGATGAGCAACATAATGTGGGCGTTGCTGCTGTAGAGCTTACGCTGAGTGTTGGGTTGGCCATGATCATCAGCAGTGTGTTGAGTTCATCTGCCGGATAACCTCGTCGGTGAGGCGGATTGCCGGATACGGTAATTCGCTTGCATCCCGGACCAGAGCCTCTTTGGCACGTCGGTTGCGTTGTTTAATCCAGGCTTCCAGCTTGAGCGCGAGACTCTTATCGGCTACTTCAAAGATACAGTAATAAACCAGTGGCGCTTTTCCTCTGAGCGCCTTGGCTCCACCTTTTATGAGACCGCTGTGTTGTCTCATGCGCCTTTTCGGATCAACTGTAATACCGGTATACAGCGTATTACCGGCCGTTTTGAGTAAATATACGTACCACCGAGTCATGAGTTGGCTCTTCGCCTCTGATCACTGTTATAATCCCGCTATTAGTGTATCGAAAAAGATAAAAATGGCACTCCCGAATTTTAGTCAAATCAAAGTATTAGTTGTTGGTGATGTAATGTTGGATCGCTATTGGAGCGGAGCAACAGCAAGAGTATCACCCGAAGCGCCAGTCCCAGTAGTGAATATCAGTGATTCTGAGGACCGCCCTGGCGGCGCAGCTAATGTGGCAATCAATTTGTCGACGTTAGGCGCCCGTGTCACCCTGCTGGGTATGACAGGCAAGGATGCCAATGCCGATGCGCTGGAAAAACGTTTGCTTGGGTATGGGATAGACTGCCAGTTCAGTCGCTGCGAGGGATTCGATACCATTACCAAGCTCAGAGTAATGAGCCGCAATCAGCAACTGCTGAGAATGGACTTTGAGCGTTCTTTTGCTGAAGTGGATAAAACTCCGTTAGAAGCGCAATTTGCTGAGGCGCTGGCAGAACATGATTTGGTGATCCTGTCGGATTATGCCAAAGGGGCGTTGAGTAATCCCGGGCGACTGATTGAACTAGCGAAAAACCTCAATAAACCGGTGATTGTTGATCCGAAAGGGACAGACTTCCACAAATACCGCGGTGCAACGCTTATTACACCTAATATGGCTGAATTTACTGCCGTTATGGGCGAAGTAAAGAGCGAGGAGCACCTGGTGGAACAGGCGAATCGGCTGTGTGCAGATTTGGCTTTACAGGCGTTACTGGTAACACGGTCAGAACAGGGGATGACACTCTTCACGCCGGGCGAAACGGAGTTTCATCTGCCGGCAAAAGCCAAGGAAGTTTATGATGTAACCGGCGCAGGTGACACGGTCATTTCGACGCTTGCCGCCTGTATCGCCGCCGGCGAAAGTGTTCAGCACGCCTGTGTTATGGCCAATCTGGCCGCCAGCATCGTGGTTGGCAAGCTTGGCACCTCAACCGTTACAACGACTGAGCTGGCGGTAGCGGCCGGTCAGCATAGTCATCCCGACGGTGGCGTAATGACTGAAGAGCAACTGGCGCTGGCAGTATCGGCGGCCAAGCAACGCGGTGAAAAGGTGGTGATGACCAACGGCTGCTTTGATATTTTGCACGCTGGTCATGTGTCTTATCTTGACGCGGCCGCGAGGCTGGGCGATCGATTAATTGTGGCGGTGAATACCGATGCTTCTGTTCAGGCGCTAAAGGGGCCGGGTCGACCGGTTAACCCGGTACAACGCAGAATGGCAGTGCTCGCTGGCCTCAGTGCCGTTGACTGGGTTGTTCCCTTCGGTGAGGAGACGCCGCAACGGCTGATCGCTGGAATTTTGCCGGATGTATTGGTCAAAGGCGGCGATTATAAGGTTGAAGACATCGCGGGTGGTCAGGAAGTGCTGGAAAATGGCGGTGTGGTGAAGGTACTGCACTTCGAGGAAGGCGTATCGACCACCGGAATTATTGAGACAATTGTGAAGCAGCAAAGTTATGGTAAATCCTGACGTTTTTGAGTGTTGATTTAATGCACACTTTGGCGCTTTAGGATAAGTTAAAGGAAATCGCGTTGAGCGCATAAGGCGCGGGACGCAATAACAGCGGTAGAAGCATAACATGTACGAAAGTTATTACGGACTTAACTCCAAGCCTTTTCAGTTGACCCCGGACCCCGCGTTTTTCTTTGCCAGTAAATGGCACAAGCGTGCGATGTCTTATTTACAGTATGGATTATCTCAGGCTGAAGGCTTTATTGTAATCACGGGTGATATTGGCACCGGTAAAACCACCATCGCAAACAGCTTGCTGGCAGATATCGAAGACGACATTGTAGCGGCCCAAATTGTCACGCCCAAACTCTCGCCGGATGAGCTGGTAAAAATGGTCGCCGCTAAATTTGAAATCGATGTGGCGGGTAAAACCAAAGCTGACATTCTCAAAGATTTGGAAGGCTACCTGTTTGCTCTCAGTGCCCAGGGCCGTCGCGCTCTGCTGTTGGTGGACGAGGCTCAGAATCTGCCGCTGGAAACCATCGAAGAATTACGGATGTTGTCGAATTTCCAGCAAGCCGGAAAGCCATTACTACAGAGCTTTCTATTAGGGCAGGAAGAACTTCAGCCGATACTGCGGGCGCCCAATATGGAGCAGTTTCGCCAGCGGATTGTGGCGTCCTGCCATTTAGCGCCGTTAACGCCGGAAGAGACTCAAAAGTATATAGAATATCGTTTACACCATGCAGGTTGGAACCGAACGCAACTGTTTTCTGAAAAGGCTTATGAACTCGTATTTAAATTTACCAGGGGTATCCCAAGAAAGATAAATACGTTGCTCGATAGAATTTTATTGTTTGGCTTTCTTGAGGAACTGGAGGTATTGGATGAGTCTGCGGTTAAGTCTGTTATTGGTGAAGTGAAGGAAGAGCTTTTTGTTCCCGACAACTCTACTGCCCAAAATACTGAAAAAGATGTTGTCTCTGAAAATGTTACAGGCTCTTTGGATGCAGAGGATATTTCTCGCTCACGCTTAATTACCCCCAATGGTAATGAAGTGCAGGATGCAGAGTATTATAAAGCTATGTTAGGCGAGCTTGTGGATGCTTTGGATGATGCCATTAAGCATAAAATAAAACTCACTCAATATATCGATAAGCTGTTAAAAAAGAAGTATCGGGCTTATGTGAGACTCAAGGAAGATGATAAAGAATGATTTTGTCCATCAGTCCAGTTGCTGGGCAAGCCCGTAGTCGAATTTCAAAATTTGTAAATTGAAAAGGGCTAAAACTAAACTTTAGCGCTTTTCTTATTTATATCGGTAAGTCAGCCCAACAGTGATTTTTCTTTCACTGTAATCATTGCCGAAGATACTACCTATCTGAGAGTTACCTTCTCGCTTTAAATAAGAAAAACTGAGAGATGTATCAAAATACTGCCCCAGAGCGTGTTTTGCGGTTAATGATGCTGACTTCGTGTTGGACTCTTGAATTGTTGAGCTGCCATCGGTTACCGCAAGGTCATCTTTCACTTTAAGATATTTAAGAGAAGCTTCTAAGTTGGTTTTCCGGGATAATGAGTAACTCGTTGTCAAATTAGCTGAATCCGACTCTCTGACCCTGTCATCATCAATATAGGTGTCTTCTGCACTACGAAGGTTCAGACTGACATTTACTTTAGAAAAACTATACCCAACGGTGCCATTCAATGCTTTACGTAAAATAATATTGTCGTCGAGTTCAAATACATTCTCACTAAACTGAACTAAGGACTCGCTCGCATCAGGTGTGTACTCCAGGGTATCAGGTTGCTGACACTCAGCTATATCAAATACACCCACAGGACATACGAATACGCCCAAACTTTCTGAATTAGCTAACAGTCGGGAAGTATTTGTAACACTTTCCGTATACTGAACGGAGCTTCTCAAATACTTGCTGTTGTAGCTAATATCAGCGTTAGCGCTTCTACCATAAAAGCGGCGACTAAACTGTGCGCTGATGCTGGTTCTATTAGATAACGACCACAGCAGGTCAGCTCCCAGAAATTGTTGGCTATCATCACTTTCATCATTATCGTCACTGGAACTAGAGTCATTCCAGGTAATGCTCAAGCGCCTTACTTCACTTTGTTTTAAAGTGATACCGATCCCATAAGAGTCAAAACGGCGGGTGTTAGAGAATGCTGAAGTAACACTTGATGTATCATATTTTTCACTAGCTGCAGAGAGTCTTAATCCAACCCAATTCGTAAGCATTGCGTCAATATTTAGTGAACTATTGATACTTTCAAAGTCACCATAGGATTCGTTATCTCTTTTCGTATTCTGATAATTTACATTTCCTCGCCAGAATAAAATATTAGTCTCATCGCCGTTCTGTAACTGTAGGGAGGAAGAAATATTGTCTGAGTCAAAACCTGAATTTGTCGCATTTTCATTTTGCTCAATGTCAACTTTCGAATACTGAGCATTAAACAGTGTGGAAATAATATCCCCCTCTGTTGCTTGAATATCTACTCCAACAGAATTATTTTTCACCTTGGCTAAATCGTCGGAGTTCGAAATGAAATCGGCGCTTATAAGACTTCCGCTATTAGGTGGCCTGTAGGACAAAGAGCTGGCTGCAGTGAAATTTAGGAGTCTTTCGATCGCAGAATAAGAAGCCTTTGCTTGGTAATTTGAGTAATTATTTTCCTGTGAAAGTGCATCACTATCACGTTTCAAGTAAGTGTGTGAAGCTGAAATATTGGCAGCAACTTTTCTACCTTGAAGAGTTGCTGATAATTGAGGCGTTACTGTTATCGTTTGTAGCGACAAGTCAGTATCGTTGTTCCGCTTGACGTTCTGCGCGATGCCTTCTGTACTAAGAGATGCATCGAGTTCTATGTCAGCCGCATACACCTGAGAGCCTGAGAGTAGAGCAATTACTAGAAAATACTCTGGCGTTATCTCATATCCTTTTTTAGTCTCAGTTCCTTTCATCTTTGGCATATCCATAATATCCATAATATCCTGTGCCATCCTCATCGGTATGAACTGACTTATTAACGACAAAGCCAATCGCCATTTGAGGGTTTAGCCGATCGATACAATTTTTAACATCGTTGAGTTTGGCTTTCCCTTCTTCTACTACCACTACCGCTTGGCCCGCAAAGTTAGCCAGTATAGCAGTTTCTGTTATCCCAATAATTGGAGGAGAATCAATGATGACAATACGGTCAGGATATCGATTAGAAAATTCATCGATGGTTTCAAGCATCTTTTGGCTGGCTAACAGCTCAGTACTGAGATAATGTGATTTGCCCGCTGGAACAATTTTTAATTTATCTACGTTAGAAGGATAGAGAACCTCAGCAATATCAGCAACGTCACCTGTTAAGTATTCCATTAGTCCCGGTTTGCTTTTAAGACCTAAAGTATTGAGAACATTTGGCTTTAATACATCTGCATCTACCAAAAGAACGGTTTTATCCTGCTCTGATGCAATACTCAGGGCTAGGTTAGTAGCAGTGAATGTCTTACCTTCAGATGGGCGGCCACTGGTAACCATTATGATGTTGCTATTATTTAATGTTTTGGATAAAGGGCCGAACGCATTGCTAATTAATTTACGTTTAATTTCCCGGAATTCTTCATTGATTAGTGTTCGAGAGCCTGTGAGTGAAATATGACCTTTTTCTTCCAATCGAACTAAATCAAGTTCAAATGTTTCTTTTTCAAAATGCCCGTTACTTACTACAGGCTCACAACTGGGAGATGGTTCAGTTAAGGCATCTTGAGACTTGTTGTTTGTAACTAAGGCCTGATGAGAACTTGTTTTGTCATTTTTCTCTTGTTCACGTTTCTTTTGTAACGCCTTTTCAATCGTATTTTTCATTAGGAGAATACTCCCGTCACCTTGATACCCATCATTTCGGCTCCAATCAGGCCAATATAAAGAGTTAAAATTGCTCCGGTCGATACCATAAAGATGGCTAAACGCTTACGGTTTCGGGTTTTAATCGCTTTTTTATCAAAGTGACTCACTGTTCCCCAGATAGGATAGTCTGTAAGAGTCAACAGTTGCTTTGGACGTACCAACACTGGCGATAACTGACTTAGTAAAAAGGCTATCCCGATTCCTGTACCAAAACCAATAACTAAAACGCCGGTGTAATATAACAGTCTATTGGGGCCAGAAGGTGTTTTGGGTAATAACGGCGGCTCAATTATTCTGAATTGAAGATCCTCAGAAGAAACATCAGCACTACGTGATAAATTAGCCGCTTCTTTTCTGCTTAATATTTCTTCATACTTACTCTTTGTAATACCATAATCACGGTTAAGCGCTGTAGATTCGGCTTCAATTTGTGGTACCAAATCTATTTTAGATTCTAAATCTTTTATCTTCGCTACAATATCCTGTTCTTTAACTTTCAAAGATGCTTTGGAGCTTTCCAGACGACTTACTTCAAGCTTAATTTCCATGTTCAGGCCGCTAACGGGGGCATTTCCATCGTTATCAATCTGGTTTACAAAAGCATCAATTTCCTTTTTGCGGGCATCTTCTAAAGAACCTAACAGAGCTTTGGTTTCCTGAACGTCTGGATGTAATTCAGTGAATCTAAGTAACAGTCGATCCAGTTCTTCTTCGAGAGCCTTAATTCGGTCATCATATCGGGTTTTTAAAACGGGTTGGTCGTTATTTGTAACCCCAAATCCGTCGGCTGTTTTTACAGAGTTTAGCTGATTTTTCATCGACTCAATTTGACGGTCGATTTGTTTGACTTGTAGCTGAGTTTCATCTAATTCTGAGTTAAGGCTTTGTAGAGTAGAATAATATGATCCTTGCAAAGGCAGGATGTCATTATACTGGCGTTTGAAGTCCGCTAAACGTTGTTCTGCTTCAGATAACCGATTTTCATATTCAGCAATTTGCTCATCTAAAAAGCGTCCTGCAGTATCTGTATCTTTACGGTTATTACCTAGAGCACCTTCTACAAATAGATCGAGAGTTTCCTGCACAACTTTTTGAGCAACATCCGGCGATTTATTGCTGTAAGAAATAGTGTAGATATTATCTCTACCAGTAGAATTTAGATTTATACTTTTGCTTAGAGACGATACCAGTGAATCAAATTGACTTGTGGTTTCTGTGGCTAAATCAAGATCACTTTCCCTAGCAATTTTTTCGACATTACTTCGGCTGAGTAACGTTTTGGCCATCATTTGAATTTCTTGCTCAGGGTCTGTCTGGATCGCAAGACCTCTTAACAGTGGCTGAAGAACAGAACGCGTGTCTACAAATACTACTGCTTTGGACTCATAAGTGTCCGGTAGCGTTGCAACATACAAAAACCCTACCGGACATATTAACCAAGAACTAATAATGACATAGCGTTTCTTTATCCAAATACCTTTAACGTAATCCAGTATTTGGTTGAGAAGTTGCTGAAAATCCTGCATAAAATACTACTATCCTAATTTGCTAATAGCTTAATACCAGGCTTCCGGAATAATCACTATATCACCAGGAAGCATATCAACATTTTCAGAAATATCGCCTTCTCTTATTAATTCGTCGATATTGATTTCGAAAGATTGCTTTCGTCCATCGACAACGCGAATAAGTTTTGCATTATCCCCGTCAGCAAACTCCGTTAAGCCACCCACGGCGATCATTAAATCAAGCAATGTCATGTGTTCTGTGTAATTAACAGCTTTGGGATTGGTTGCTTCCCCAATAACTCGTACTTGCTCACTTAATGGCCCTTGAAAGCCTGTTACACTTACAGTTACTCTTGGGTTATTAATATATTTTGAAAGCGCTTCTTCTATTTCTCTGGCTAGTGCGGTGGGGGTTTTACCTGATACATCTATATCTTCTACCAGTGCAGTAGTTACTTTGCCATCTGGTCTTACCAGGAAGCTGCCTGAAATTTCAGGATTTCGCCAAACAAAGATGGTTAAGTTATCGCCTGGGCCTATTAAGTACTGATACTGGTTCACATCCGTTGTAAGCGATGCTCTTGTCGTTGCTTCCGGTAGCTTGTTAGTTTGACATCCGGTCATCCAAAACATCACTATGCATAACGTACTCAAATACTTAATTTTGTTCATTATATTTTCCCTTACTGCGACAAGCATTAGCCGCGAAAACTATATCTTACAAGGTAAAGTCTAGACAAGGCTGATTTCCGATAAAACTGTATTAAAATGCAACTTTGATGGTAATCTAGTCTATCTCATAGATAAGAAATATCCTATCATAATCAACCATAGCAGGATCTTCGGCAAGAATTACAATATGGCAGTTGCAAAGAACAGACAAAATAAGCGCTCAAATGCGCTGGTAATCACGGAAGCTTTACTGGTCTCATATGTTGGGTATATTACAAGTTTTCTGCTGATTCAGCTAAATTTTATCGCTGAACCTGATATTGAAAAACTCACCATTAATATATTTCTCATCACTCTATGCATACTGCTTTGTTCTCTGTCTGTTGGATTGTATGAAGCAAAGCTTCGAGAAACGTTCAGAGGTATAATTCGCAGAATATTTGTGAGCTTAGGCCTTACATACTTTATTGTTGAAATTTTAACCGGGACGCTGTTTCGCTCCCTGGATATGCACTCTTATTACCTGCCGACAGCTATTTCTCTTAATATTGTCGCGCTGGTTTTTTTTAGGTATTTCACCAATCGCTTGGGGCTATTGGGGTTGGGTAGAGTACGTCTGGTAGTATTAGGTGCAGGTGAAAGAGCTTCTA
This sequence comes from Alteromonadaceae bacterium UBA2620, assembly GCA_002339125.1. Lineage (GTDB taxonomy): Bacteria > Pseudomonadota > Gammaproteobacteria > Enterobacterales > Alteromonadaceae > Alteromonas. Next base: position 9,267 of record DDJQ01000082.1, on the reverse strand, counting down.
TTATTGAAAAACGCATGCGCCGCGATGTTGACAGGCTTGGTTTTGAACTTTTGGGATTTGTTCCTGTGCCAGGCGACAACAGGGAAGACGGTATAAAAATCGAAAAAATTGTCCATGTCAAGGTAGACGAAAGCTTACGAACTTTTTTAGTTGAGAATGATATTGAAGAAATCGTCATCGCTTGCGATCAACGCCGTGGAACTCTACCTATCGATATTCTGTTCGATTGTCGATTGAGAGGGGTTGAAGTTACAGATTTGTTAGACTTTATGGAGCGGGAGACTGGTCAGGTTGCTGTTAACCTTATGTACCCAAGCTGGGTGATTTATTCTAACGGTTTCAATTCACAAAATTATCTCAGAGACGCCTTGGATTATTCTCTGAACGCGATATTGGCTTTATTTGTCCTCTTTTTCGCCTGGCCCTTCATGTTAATTACCGCATTGATTATCTATCTCGATGATGGCAGAAGAACCAAAACCTCGGTGTTTTATAAACAAGAACGGGTAGGGCATAACGGCAAATTATTTAAAATAATAAAATTCAGGAGTATGCGTCCTGACGCAGAGAAAGACGGTGCTAAGTGGGCCTCTAAAAATGATAATCGGGTCACCCGAATTGGTAATTTTATTCGTAAATACCGCGTTGATGAACTTCCTCAGCTTATCAATGTGTTCAAAGGTGAAATGTCTTTTATCGGGCCGCGCCCGGAGCGCCCCGAGTTTGTCGAGCAACTGGTAAAAGAAGTGCCATATTACAACCAGCGGCACAATGTGAAACCAGGGCTAGCCGGTTGGGCGCAACTTAATTATCCCTACGGTGCGTCAGTTGAAGACTCAATGGAAAAACTTAAATTTGATCTTTACTACGTTAAGCATCAAAGCTTGTTGTTGGATATTCTAATTTTAATCCGCACTGTGGAAGTCGTTTTATTTGGTAAAGGGCGATAGTCATGGCAAAACTCCATCGTGGTATTCATGCTATGACTGTTGACGTAGAAGACTACTTTCAGGTTTCGGCATTTGAAAATGTGATTACGCCTCGAGATTGGGACTCAATCAGTTTAAGGGTCGGTGATAATACTCACCGTCTCCTAGATTTGTTTGCTGAGCATGGGGTTAAGTCAACATTTTTTACCTTAGGGTGGGTAGCAAAACGGTGTCCTGATGTGATTAAGCGAATCGTTGTTGAGGGGCATGAATTGGCAAGCCATGGCCTGGCACACAAACGTGCAATACACATGGGCCCTGAAGAATTCACCAAAGATGTGACAGAGAGTAAATATATCATAGAAGACGTTGGCGGCGTTGCTATTCATGGCTATCGCGCCCCCAGCTTTTCAATTAATGATTCAAATACCTGGGTGTATGGGATCTTAAAAGAACTTGGGTTTACCTATTCTTCCAGTACTTATCCCATTGAACACGACCTTTATGGTGTGCCTGACTGGCCAAGGTTCAAGCATATGCGGGCAGAGGGAATTATTGAAATTCCTATTCCAACAATAGTAAAAGACGGCAAAAATGTTGGTATTGGCGGCGGTGGTTATTTTCGATTGTATCCTTATTGGTTATCGAGAAAACGCATAAGCAAATTTCTTGACACTGAAGATGCACCATACAGTTTTTATTTTCACCCATGGGAGATAGACAGTGCGCAGCCACGCATTAAAAATGCGCCATTTAAATCAAAACTGCGTCATTATATTAATCTATCAAGAATGGAAGGAAAGTTAGAAGCGCTGTTGAAAGATTATAATTGGGGCACAATGCAACAGGCCTATCAGTTAACCGATACAAGCACTAAATAGAATTGGCGTAGTGATGCAGATACTTAGGAAGTCCGAAGGACAATTAACAATTTCACTCTTCGTTTGTATTCTTCTGTGGCTCATTTTTTGTTGGCAAGGAATTACTACCGCCGTCGAAATTTGGTGGGGTAATGATATTTTTAATCATTGTTTTTTTGTTATCCCCGGCGCTCTTTATTTTATCTACTTAAAACGCCATGCTCTTTTATCGAAGCCTATCTCGCCGACATTATTACCGCTACTAATCATTGTTCCCTCAATTCTGGTGTATGTTATTGGTATTGCTGGTGACGTTAATCTTCTAACGCATATGGCCACTTTTGTGCTTCTCCCAGCAGTCATTTGGGCGAATATTGGTCATAAAGCCGCGTATTCAATATTTTTCCCATTAGTATTTATGTTATTTAGTATACCTGTTGGAGAACAGTTGACACCTTTATTACAACAGATTACCGCTGATGGAGCGGTAAAGGTACTCGATTTTACTGGTGTCCCTTATTTTCGTAACGGACTCTATATCGAAATCCCTCAAGGGCGTTTTCTAGTAGCGGAAGCCTGTTCAGGCGTGAGCTTTTTTATTGCCAGTATCGTAATAGGAAGTGTTTATACATACCTTAATATTACCAGTACCAGTAAGCGTGTATGCTTTGTACTTATTTCGTTTGCGCTGCCAATAGCGGCGAATATGATAAGGGTTTTTGGCATCGTTTTTATTGCCTATAAAACCGATATGGAATACGCCGCCGGGGCCGATCACCTCATCTATGGCTGGTTCTTTTTTGCTTTTGTGATTTTATGTTTAATTGGTTTAGGTGAGTTATTCAGGGATGTTTCACTTAAAAATGAAAGCGACGAACGATCAAGTGACATTATATTAGTAAATAAAGGTCTACATACGATAGTAACTATTCCTTTTTTATTTATTGTATCGTTTGTCTGGTTACAGATTGTGAATGCATCGAGTACTACGGAATTTGCCGATAATCAGTTGCGAATAAAATCAATCGATGCACGTCTTTTGTGTAATTCGAACATCAATTGGGAGCCGGTATTAGATAACCCGGATATATATGAACAGGTAGGCATCAATATTGGTAGGAACTGCAACGTTTTAATCGCACAAGCTTGGTTTAGTGGTAACAATAATGAGTTAGTTAGCGGGTTGAATCGTTTGTTTGACCCGGAAAAATGGGCGTTGCTGGATATAACACAAACAACGCAAACCATTAACTCTCAGTTGATTTACTCAAAGGTTTATCAAATAACTTCTCCAACGGAACAAAAACTATATCTCCAGTCAGTTTTTCTTATTGACGGAAGAGTTTTCGGTGATGGTATAAGAGCGAAAATCTATCAAATTACACAGAAACTAAAAGGCAAATCAAACGATGGTGCCTTTATAATTGCGGCATCGGAAGACAAGGCTAGTCTTTCTGAAGCTATGGTTGAAGTACTGGAGTCACAATGAGCCGAGTGATAGCAGGCCTTGAATTGGTACTTGCTTTTGCTTCGGCATTGTTTGTTGTTGTTGGCGTCAGCTTATTCCCAGAATATCAACTAATTCTAAGCCTGATTCTCATAATCTATGGTGGATTGCTATACTGTTTTCCATCTCTTTGGCCTTATGTGCTGGTTTTTGTGAGCGTAGCCGTAAACTTAGCGCCATGGACAGGTAGATACGTAATTGATGAATTTGATTTTTTTATTGCTGTCACCTGTGCGATTCTGTTACTTAAATATATCCGCACTTCAATTGAAGCGCCTAAAACATTTGTACTTCCTCTGGCGTATGTCTCGCTAGTTCTGGTATCAGGGTTTGATTCGAGTTGGCAAGAAGCCTTTGGTCCTTCTTATGCAAATTTTTACTTCACAGACTTGAATGGCCTGGTAGTTGCGAAAGGTCCATTTTGGGCGTTGATGCTAACATGGCTTTTTTTTAAACAATTAAAACTAAGCAAAGGAAGCGCTTTTTCTCATCTACAATATGCCATTGTTTTGGGGGCGATAACTTTATTTGTAATCATCCTTTGGGAACGACAGGTTATACCTCTGCTTATCAGCGACGCTGATATTTGGGCAAAACTTAACAAGATTTCCGACTTTACTTCAGCCTATAGGTCAACAGGATTAATAGCCGGAATGCATACAGGTGGAGAAAGTACTGATGGGATTTATGTCACTTTTCTTCCGTTTGTTTTTACTGGTCTGCTATTTGCAGCGACGAAAACTAGAAAGGTTATTACTTTCTTTGCCCTTGGCGGATTGCTGTATTGTATTCTTGTAGGTTTTACCCGGATTACCTATGCAGCTTCAGCAACTTCCCTTATTGTTTGCCTCCTTGTATACATTTTTGCTAAACAACGGGAAATGGGTGAGGTTAGATTTGGTGTTCAACACTTTATTCAGCAATATTGGAAATTGATTCTATCCATCTTCTTTATGATGGTCGGAACTTTTGGCGCATATAAATTGGCTGGGTATTATGCAGTTTTCGCTGGTGGGGGAGTCGTATTTAGTTTTCTGCTGGTTAATTCATTATTCTTTGCTGAGAAAGTGAAGCGAAATATTTTACTATTTTTAGTTAGCTTATTTTATCTCGGGATTGTCTTTGATAGTTATGCAGATAGTCAGTGGGTACAGTTTAATGATAACAACACGATTGCTTTAATTGTGAGCAGCTTATTCATGCTCGTGGCGTCTTTACACTGCTTCATGAATATAAAGGCACCCGGGCTGGTAAAGCTACCTACAAAAACACTCTCTTTATCATTTGGTTATATGTTGGCAGCATTTGTACTGGTAACAGCAGTAGGAAGTGCCCGCATTTCGATTCGAGCTGAAACCACTAGTCAAGACTATCTCGGGCGACTTGAGCATTGGACTAGTGTGATTAATTCAGGTGAATGGTCATTAAATAATACACTGTTCGGACAGGGGGCAGGCTCTTTCCCTAGAAATTACGCATTCAGTTTTCCTGAAAGAATAAATGAAATAGGGTATGCAGATTTTTCTGGCGGGAAGTTGGGCTTTAAGTCTGGTGCTGACTTAATGATAGGCCAGAGGATTGAAGGTATGTCAGTTGGTTTGTATCAATTAACATTGAGATATCAGGGCTTAGAAAACGTGAATGCAAATGTAGCAATTTGTCGGCGTAACCTGATGATCTTTGAACGATGGGCGGTAGACTGTAATGGAGAAAAAGTTCGTTTAACAGGCTCCTCGAACGGGTCAACTGTAACCGTAAATATTGAAAATACAAAAAAAGAAAGCTACCTAAATTTACCTTCAATTTTAACAATTAGCTCTAACCAAAAAGATACATTTTTTTCTGTTAATGAAGTAAGTTTAAAAAAAATTACTGGCGATGAAATGATTCTTAACGGCAACTTTGAGCAAGGTATGGATCATTGGTACTTTTATTACAATTTTGAACATTTAGCGTGGCATATTAAAAACCTGTATGTTTCACAGTTTTATCAATTTGGTATATTTGGATGTTTCTTGTTTTTCGCATTGTATTTTTTAGCAATTAAAAATATTGAAAGTTCAGGAAACAATAATCTAATAAAAGTTGCCTTGTCAGGAGTCTTAATGGGTTATCTGGTTTTAGGTACTTTTGGAGACCCTCTGGATTCAGCTCGTGCTGCCACGTGGTTTTTTATCGCTATGTTTACCTGCCAGTTGAATATAAAAAATGGTAATAATCAGGAAAGAAAAGACATTGAAAAAGATTTTACTGATTACTGAAAATTTTCCTCCTAAAGACGGTGGGAGCGTACGATGGTTTTGGGAATTATACAGCCGGTTAGATCCTAAAAATGTTGTAATCGCTGCCCATAATTTCCCAGAAAGCAAAGCTTTTGACCAACACCATAATTTAAATGTCATTCGGATTCCTCTTCATTCAAAAGAATGGGGATTCCGGAGTTTATCAGGGCTTAAGTTTTACTGGAGTTGTTTTTGGAAGCTTAAAAATCTGATCAAGATACATGAAATTTCGGAGATTCATTGCGGACGAGTAATCCATGAGGGGGTAACTGCTTGGCTAAACAGCCGATTTTTAGGAGTGCCATATATATGCTATGTCCATGGCGAAGATATTGAATCTGCTTCCACCAGTCGTGAACAATCCCTTTTAGTTAGACAAGTTTGTAAAAATGCAAAGTTACTAGTGTGTAACAGTAAAAACTCTATGCGACTTGTTGAGGAGTTAGGCTTTGAGGCCCAAGCAAAGTGCAGAGTTCTAAATCCTGGGGTAGACACCAACAAATTTATTCCTGCTATAGAAGACAATGACTTTAAACAGGCAATGGGCTGGTCAGGGAAACAAGTGCTATTAACGGTAGGCAGATTACAAAGAAGAAAAGGCCAGGATTATCTTGTAAAAGCTATGCCGAAACTTATTCTATCAAATCCTAATTTGCATTATGCCATTGTTGGTAGAGGTGAATGTGAGAGTGAGCTTAGAGAGCTTATAAGAGAGCTATCATTAACGGAGCATGTCACTATGTATACTGATCTCGATGATGCCGCTTTGATTAAGTGTTATCAACAATGTGATGTATTCATTTTACCCAACCGAACCATTGGTAATGATATCGAAGGATTTGGGATGGTACTTGCGGAAGCGCAAGCATGTGGAAAACCAGTTATTGCAGGGAGGTCAGGCGGAACTGCGGAAACGATGCTTGAAGGTGTCACTGGTTATGTCATTGATTGCTCTACCCCTGATAAACTAGCTGAGGAATTAAATCCTTTATTGATAGAAGATAAAATGAAAGGGTTTGGCGAGATAGGCTTGATTCATGTAAAAAAAACACTGGATTGGCAAGCTCATGTAGTTAAAGCTTTAAAAATTTTTGAATTGTGAACCTAACTCAAAAAGTTATAAATAGCGCGATACTTGCAGCTTCTGTCAAAGTGCTGAGTAAGGTTATTGGTCTAGTGAGTACCATGGTACTTGCAAGAGTTCTAGCTCCTCAGGAGTTTGGAAACATCGCTATTATAAGCATAGCGCTTTATTTTTTTGATATTCTTTCGCATGCAGCTAGCGAACAGTACATTGTTCAAAAAACAACAGTTAGTCGTTATGAGTTGCACACAGCCTGGACAGTTAACATCTTTTTGAAATTGTTTGTTGCATTGGTCTTTATTTTACTTTCGCCAAGCATTGCGACTTTTTTCGAGCGACCAGAATTGACTAATGCATTTCGTCTAAGTGCGTTAATACTTCCGATACAGGCACTAAAGTCTCCAACATTCATTCTGCTTAAACGGCAGCTTAACTTTGCACCTCTATTCTGGAGCTCTCTAGCTGAACGCTTGCTAGCAGTTCCTCTATTAATAACGTTAGCAATTATTTTTAATAGTTTTTGGGCATTTATCGTTACAGACATAACTGCAAATATTTTTACCGTAATGATCTCATATTGTATCGCAAAGAAGCGACCTTTGTTTACATTATCTCACTTGAAGGAGCAATGGAGTTTCTCTAAGTGGATGCTGGGTAAAAGCATTGTTGGGTATATGCGTTCGCAGTGCGATACCGTTGTGGTGTCAAAATTCTTTCCAAGTGGAGTATTAGGGAATTACCATATGGCAAGAGAGTTGGCAATGATGCCTGCGCATTTTTTACTAGGGCCTGCAATAGAACCGCTTTTAAGCGCGTTCAAAAACGACAAAGACTCATTGAGTGATCTACAAAATAATATTGCTTTTTCATTGATTACCATTGTTGTAATTGCAATACCTGTGTGTTTCTTTGTTTGGCAGTGGTCTGCTGAGATCGTGAGAATTTTATTAGGCAATGGCTGGTCAGTCGCGTCAGAATTATTGCCTGTATTAATGTTGCTGTTCTTATACTGGATTGTAATGCAAGTGACTGAAACAGCATTACTTGCTCAAGGTAAAGTTAGGTTACTATTCTTCTTAGATTGCTTAACTCTGGTTATTATCACTGCTGGTCTTCTTCTTGTTGCATATAACTCAGATTCGTTAGCGGATATGGCCTGGACTAGGGCAGGGATTGGTATTTTATTCTGTTGTGTTGTACTGGTGCTGGCTTTTAAGGGGAATTTCAAGCATCTTCTCCATATACTTTTTTTCGCATTAGCTACAGCACTGATGTCCTCCTTCTGGCTTTATGGTGTAAAGTTTATGCAAAGCATTTTAGAAATACAAAACATGAATATTATTTTCTCTATTACTTTCTTAGTCGCTTCTTTAATTATACTGGCTGTAGCCGCAGTTTCTATTGTAGTAATAGGCGCAAGAGTGTTTAACAACTATCAAGCTAAAAGATTGATGAATATTATAACCACTACTGTACGAGAGCGTTTTTAACTAGCATTATTATTAATAATTCTACATAACATATTGTTCTATGGAAAAAATGAAGTTTTTACTAAAAGCCTGTCTCCCCATTTTCGCTTTGGTGGGTGTACTGCTGCTCTGTGTTAATATCTATGGTGAGTTCCAAAGCTTAACTCCAAACGGAGTGTTAGCAGTCGATCTTAGGTTTCCACAGGATAAAACATTGACGTTTGAAGAATCTCTCGACGCTATAGTGAGGGAAAACGGCGAAAGCGAAGAAGCATATGTCAGAAGACTTAATGGAGTTGTTGCAAAATCGCTGGCTCATATTCATTGGAACGAATATGAAGATATTGACACGTATTATCAGCGTGTTCCTGTATGGGAGAATTTCATTTTATATTTCATGTCAATAGTGACTGATATGCCTGAATATAAAAAATATCATTTTGGTAACTATAAAAGAAGTTTGGAGCGTGGAATTGGAATTTGTGGTGACGCCTCAATGGTTATGAATCAAATTTTGGAGAAAGAAGGGATCGAAAGTCAAATCGTTTCTTTCCCTGGCCACGTTATTCTTGAAGCTAGATTGAGCAATGGGGATAAAATTCTTAGTGACGCTGACTTCGGTGTTATCATGCCGTTTTCCGTAGAGGAACTAAATAAAGCCCCTAATCTAGCTATGGATTATTATAAGAGTGTAGGGTTCTCCGATCGGGAAATAGGGGGGCTTGTTCGTTCCTATGCTTTAGATAGTGAAAAGTGGAACGGCGTTAAACACTTTATTACGAAGAAATACTATTTTGAATATCTTGCGTATTTTCTGAAGTGGGCACTTCCTGTTGCTTTACTTTTTTTTGCCTGGATGATTTACAGGAGCGAGTGGTATGAAGTTAAACAAGACTAAAAAAGCGTTAAAACGGGGGCTATATGGCGTCTTGATATTTATTCATCACAAGAATATAAAGTAGCAAATAGTGAAGCGCGAATTCAACTCCGAAGTGCACCACTCTCTAAATTAGGCAGCCTTGCGTAATTCATTGAATATCGCGACAGGTTGCCTGAAGCCGAGACACTTTCTCGGTCTGGCATTTAATGCCCGTTCAATTTCAGCAATTTGTTTGTCCGTTACTGTCCTCAAATCG
>DDJQ01000116.1:24099-79263 GCA_002339125.1 Alteromonadaceae bacterium UBA2620 | reverse complement strand
TACAGCGTGGTCAGGGAGTATTGCGGTCATGGCATCGGCCGCGAAATGCATGAAGAACCCCAAATATTGCATGTGGGAACACCGGGTACCGGACTGGTTTTGCGCGAGGGCATGGTGTTTACCATCGAACCCATGATTAATCAGGGCACCCATAAAACCAAACTGAAAAAAGATGGTTGGACAGTGATTACCCGCGACCGGAAGTTATCTGCACAATGGGAACATACCATTGCCGTTACCGCCGATGGCTACGAAGTGTTAACGCTGCGCCCGGAAGAACCATTACCGGCAACCTCAAACTAAGCAATGCGACAGCGCTAGTAAGACTGTCGCTATGCATGACGAACAAAAACCGCTAGAAAATCCTGCTTAGATAGTTTGTTTCTTCGCTATTTTCATTTTCAATCACAATCTCAAATTGACGCTTGTGCTCACGCTCGTATTGTTTCAGCTTAGCGATGGTCGCCTCTGAAAACACATGGCCGGCGGGTAACAGCAGAATATGATTATCATTGTACAGGTTGTTGCCCAGTACCATACCGGCACTCAGCTCTTCACTGGTTAGGTGATTCTCGATAAAGCTGGGCTTATCGATGTCATGGTCGATAAGCAGTAAATCAAGAATTTCGCCATCGTAGCGGGTGTTGCGGTGTTTTTTAAGCTCTGCTTTGGCATCTCTTGGCTCCATACGCTGTGAGTTCAAACGGCCGCTAACCAGACGCCAGTAGTCGCGGGCGATGGCATGAATGCGCGCGCCCAGCGGAATTTCCCTGGCCACTTTGTGGTATAAACCGCTGCCGTTGTAGTGCTCAAACTGAAACTCAATGATTTCACTGATAGGCTGCATATGTTCGGCCGGTGCCAGAATCATCTTCGCCAGATGAGTCTGCGACAGGTAATCTTTTTGCTGCTGATAAGTCAGTTTGGCAAACGGCGGGCGGAAGTTTTCCGGTTGTAAGCCTAATAAGCCCAGTTCGCCAATCAGGCTCGCGTAACTATAGAGTTTTCTTTCATCCGGGCTGCAGCCAAGTTTTGCGGCAAGCTTTTTAGTGAGTTCGCTTACTTCAATGGCAAATTTGCCGTCGATATCCGGATTAATGGAAATCACATTAAACAACACCTGCTCCAGAGCGCGGTTACGGGTTTCAATGCGGTTAAGCGCCGCTTTGATTTGCCGCGTGCGCTTCAGCACGGTTTTTTCTAAATCGTTGTTAACCTCTTTTAACTTGGCATTTTGCAGGCGGGTCAGCTTTTGCAGGCGGGCGTTCTCGTCTTTGAGCCTGACGCGCTCGAGACCTTCTTCGATAGTATTAATCAGTTCCTGGTTGTCCCAGGGTTTTTGCAGATAACGATGAATACGACCCTGATTAACGGCTTTAATAGTGGCGTCGATATCCGCAAACCCGGTTAGCACCACCCGGAACGTATCCGGGTATTTTGCAGCGACTTTTTCGAGCAGTTCTGCGCCGGTCATGTGCGGCATCTTCATATCCGAAATCACCACATGAATGGTTTTCTGCGCCATAATCGCCAGGGCTTCTTCACCGCTCTCTGCCAGGGTCAAATCGATTTTCAATGAAAACAGCGCTCGCTTGATGGAGCGTAAAATATTTTGTTCATCATCAACACAAAGTACTGAGTATCTTGACGTTGCAGCTTCGGTGTTCGGCATAGTAGTTCCTCGATGATCCTGACCGCTAATGTTGCGCTACGGTATGCTGGTGGTCATCCAGACCGTTTACAGGTAAGGCTAGTTCAAAGATACTCCCTTCTCCTGGCGTACTGGAGACCTGAATCTGGCCGCCATGCTCCTGAATAATCCCATAGGTAATAGACAAGCCCAGCCCGGTGCCTTGCCCTTCAGGTTTAGTGGTAAAAAACGGATTAAACAGCTTGTCGAGATTTTCCTGACTAATCCCACAGCCGGTGTCCTGGATACGGACTTTCACAAAATCGCCTTCCTGCTTTGTTGAGATACTGATTACGCCCTGCTTACCGGTGGCTTCGATTGCCTGGCCGGCATTGATAAGCAGGTTAGTAAAGACCTGAGTTAACTTGCCCAAATTAAAGTACACCTTGGGCAAATCCGCGAATTGCTTTTCTACCTTGCAGATATACTTGAGCTTGTTATTCACCATCGTTAGCGTGGTATTGAGGCAATGATTCAGGTCGTACCGTCGTGACTCCTCTGAGTCGATTCGGGAAAATATTTTCAGGTCCTTAACGATCTCACTGACTCGCTGTAACCCCTCTGCTGACTCTTCGATCAGGGGCCCCACATCTTCGCCGATAAAGTCCAGATCATGCTGCGCATAAAATGCCTGAAGTTCATTCACCCGGGCTTTTAATGCCTTGATGGATTCATCGCTGTGAAGCTTCTTCGCCATATCCAGCAAAATTTGGAACAGTGATAAATAATCTTTTAATGTGCTTAAGTTACTGCTGACAAAGCCTATGGGATTATTGATTTCATGAGCTACACCAGCGGCTAACTGACCCACTGAGGCCATTTTTTCCGCCTGCAATAGTTGCTGTTGTGTTTCTTTCAGGTGTTTGTTGGCATTTTCCAGTTCGGCGTTTTTGTCGCTTAATGCCTGGGTGCGCTCTTTAACTTTGTTTTCCAGTGAGCGGTTTAACTCTCTCAGTTCGTCCTGTGCACCGCTTCTGTTTTCATATTCTTCGGCCAGTGTATTAACCAGGGTATTAAACGACAGGGCCAGTTCGGAGAGCTCGTCACGGCCTTTTATCGGGATCGAAACACTTCTGTAATTGTGCGTGGGAATGGCTTTTAGCATGTCTTTGGCCCCCTGAAGCAGAGAGTGCAACTGGGAGGTCAGATAAGTGCCTAAACCAAAGGAAAACAGCGCTACCAGTACCATTTCCAGCAGCGCCAGCGCGATGATCCAGTTGCGAATTTGCAGCAGCGAAGATTGCACTGAGGTCACGTCGATACCAATTTGTACTTCGCCAAAGTATTCGTTGGCAACAGTAATCGGTTCCCGGGTGTCATAAACCGAGTCGTCAATCCCCTGTACCGAAGTATCCAGACTAAACGGCTTATCGGCGATACCTTCACGACTACGTTGAGCAAGCACCCGTTGCTGACTGTCGATCACCCTGGCGTAGGCGATATCCGGGTTATTCATGAGTTCTTCTACCGATGCTTCAAGCGAAGCCAGGTCGAGAGAAAGCAAAGGATCCCGGGTGATCGACGAAAACAGGTTAGCTGTGGTTTGTGCACGCTTTACCACGTTGTCTTCGATTAATGCGTTAATAAACGTCAGGCTCGTTATAATCAGAACAAGCAGCAGCGTTGCTTCGATTAACGCCGTACCGGCGATGGTTTTGGTACGTAATGACAGGCGCATGATGTTGGCTCAGATATCCGGTCTCGACAGCGAATTAATGCCTAACGCGCGGATGTCGTTCCAGTCTTTATCTTCGGCGGCATCAAGTCGATTAAAATTCAACTGTTTGAGTAAGGCTCTGCCTTTTTCGGTGGTTACCAGTTTTTCAAGTGCGGCAGTCAGTAGTTTCTGGTGGGCAAGCGGAACCCTGCTGTGCGCAGCAATCGCATGACTGGTATAGGCTTTACTTTGCCATAATATTTTAAGTTGTGAGCGTTGTGTTGCCGGTAAACTTTCCAGTGATCGGATAATGCCGCCCCCTGCCGGAAAGAGTTCTTTAATAACATTAAGATAGACCGAATCATGAGAATTTACATAACGGGGGCTAATACTAATGCCTGCACGATTGAGTTCGGCTCGTGGAATAATGCTGGCGGCAAAAGCGGCCGGGGCAGGAAAAGCGAGAGTTGCTCCCTGTAACTGTTCAATGTTGGTGATGAGGCTGTCTTTACGGGTCACGATAATCCCCCGCTGGTCTTTCACAGAATCCCTAACTAGCGGCTGATAACCGGATCTGCTGTGAAACACAACATAATGATAGGGGTTCATATAAGCTAAATCATACTTTGCCGCAGTTAACTCATCCTCAAAGCTGGGGATATCTTTGGCGGTGATAAAGCTTAATGACAGACCGGTTTCCTGCTTCAGATGCTGGAGCAGGGGCGTCCACATCTGAGCCAGTCGATAAGCGGATTGCTGAGGAACCACACCAAAAGTGTATTGTGCCGGCTGGTTGGCAGGTGTCTGTTTGCCCGTGTCGGCAAATGCGTGCGACGCCCCCAAAATAGCCAGGATAACAAGCACAAATTTCATATTGCTCTCCGCTTTGAACTACCGTTTATACCTGCATGAATTGTTCAAACAGCTGGGTCAGATCGTGATTTGAAAATGGTTTGGTAAGGGTGGCGTCGGCGCCTAGTTCTTTCGCTTTTTCCAGGCTCGTGTCATCAAGCGCCGAAATCACAATAATTTTCAGGCCACGTTGTGACTCTTGTTCACGGGTGTATTGCAATACACTGTAGCCGTCCATACCGGGCATGCTTAAATCAAGGGTCATTACTCGTGGCGAGTGCTGGCTAAGCATCATGCCTGCCTGAAATCCGCCGGTGGCAATCAGCGTGTCGTAACCTGCGCGACGCGCCACCCGCTGGATAGATTTAGCTACCGGTAGTTCGTCATCAACAATCAGGATGAGTGGTGAAGCCTCGGGCTTCAGGTTATCCGGTATCGGCATATTATGGCGTTCCAGAAAATCAATAAAATCGTTGATCAGAACCCGGTTGTTGCCACGGCCAGGTAATTTAAAGCCCTTTAACTTGCCGCTTTCCAGCCATCGGATAACCGTTCGGAGATTAACGTCACAATATTCGGCTATTTCGCCGGATGTCAGTGTTTTCACAGTTGATCCTCGTTGCTTAAGTTTTCATCAAGACACATTTATAGCATTGTTAATCAAATATGGCAATTAAGCATTATGTATAATTTGCGACATTAGTGACATTGTGCTAATTTGTGACAACAAAATGAAATGTCTGTCTGCAGGGAGTCGCATAGCGGATTGTCGTTATCATAAAAGAGGTAGTTGGTATGGCTCGTGATACCCAGAGTGCCCGTCACGAAAATGGGCTTAATTTACTGCTGGTGGATGATGAAAAAGGGGTGGTTAACGCCCTCAAACGTGAACTTAAAGATCTCAACTGCAGCATCACTACAACCACCTCTGGTCGAAAAGCCATGTCTGTATTGCGCGAGCAGGATGTCGCTCTGTTAATAACCGATCATAAAATGCCGGACGTGAATGGCGTTGATTTGGTGCGATTTGCTAAACAATATTCACCCGATACACACATTTTTATGCTCAGCGGTGCAGGCGATCTGCAGGCGGCTGTCGAATTGCTCAATCAGCGGATGCTGACAAAATATCTCACTAAGCCCTGGAATCGTCAGGATTTACGTAACGAAGTGGTAAAAGTGCTCAATCAGTGCAGCGAGGTAGGGCAAAAAACCGCGGCGCAGCAACTGGCCGACTTTAATCACGAAAATGTAAAGCCAAATCTTCGCGACTTTGAGTCCGTGGTGCTGATTAAGCTTATGAACGTTTCTGACATCAGCCTGGCCCATGGGGAGGTCGCATCGCTGGATACCGAAGCCTACATTGGCCAGCGCCTGGAATATATGGTGATGCAGCCGCACCTGTTACAACGTATTCAGGCCGGGGTGTTTGCACTGTATCTTAAAGAATCCACCACCGAAATTACCCGCTCACTGTGTTGCCAGATTCGCCAGCAGTTGCAACGTACCTTTAGCATTAAAGGGTCATCAATATTTTGCCAAATCGGTGTGGGTTTTCGGCATCTCAGGGAGTTGCAACTCGACCACGATATTCTGATAAGTAGCCTGATTGATACCATCGTTCGCGACAGTCACCGCATTAGTATTTCGCAGCTGGATAATTCCACCATTACGCAGTACCGCCGTCATCAGCAACTGAGCGCAGAGGTTCAGAGTGGTTTGCGAAATCAGGAGTTTAAGCTGGCTTATCAGCCCAAAGTGCAGCTTAGCTCAGGTATGATCAATAGTGCTGAAGTGTTGCTGCGCTGGCAACATCACAGTTTAGGCTGGGTACCCCCTTCTGAGTTCGTTCGCCTGACGGAGCTGGACGGTCAGATAGAAGCCATTGGTGAATGGGTCCTGGATCAGGGCTTTAAAGTCGCCAGCGAATTAAGACGCTTCAGTACTGAGCTCGACAGCATCGCCATTAATATCTCTGCCAAACAGTTACAGTCTTCGCATATTGTGGAGTTTATTGGTGAACGTTTGCAGCATTATTATTTGCCTCCTTCGTTTATTGAACTGGAACTAACCGAAACCGCGCTGGCTGAAAACTCACACTATCTTGAAGAGCTGTTGTGGCAACTTAAATTACTCGGAGTCAGACTGACCGTTGATGATTTCGGTGCTGGCTTTACGTCGTTTTCGTATCTGTCTAAATTGCCCATCGATACACTGAAGCTCGACAAGGTAATGATAGATAACCTGCATACCGATAGTCACCGGCAGGAGTTTATCCAGAATCTGATTGTGAGTTGCAAGAAACTGGGTATTGAAGTGGTTGCTGAAGGGGTTGAGGAAGATGTGGACTTGCGTTGTCTTCAGGCTATGCGTTGCGACAAGATCCAGGGGTATATTTTTAGCCCGGCAGTCTCCCGCCAGGAATTTGAAAAGCTCATGATAAGACAACCTTTCTATGCCAAATTTAAGGCTCAACAGGGGAGTTAATCAGACAGTTTACAAAGCTTGATGTAGCGCAATAACTCACCTTGTGGCAGCTTGAAAACCCTGCTTCGGCCAACCATATTTATGATGCAGGGAGCAATAAATTCCCTCATCGTTAAACGATTAGGGAAAAGTACCTGAGGACAGGTTAGCTAACTATCGGTATCGATTAAGGAGGGGTTATGAGTTTATTTCCAAGTGTGTTTGGTCGTAATCACCCTGGTGCATTAAAAGGCGAAATTGATCGTGTTTTTGATGATTTCTTTGCTGGTTTTCCGGCTATGGCAGGCTTCGCCGCTGGCGATAACGGTTATATGCCCGCGCTGGACTTGAAAGAAACCAAAGAAGGCCTTGAGTTAACCGCCGACTTGCCGGACATGAAGAAAGAAGACATTAATCTGGAAGTTCAGCAAGACCGTTTAGTGCTTTCAGGTATGCGTAAGCAGGAACAGGAATCCACAACAGACGAAGGCTTTCATGTCAGAGAGCGTCGTAGTGGTAGCTTCAGGCGGGTTGTCGCCTTACCCTTTGCCATTAGCGACAATGCTGATGTGGTAGCACGCTATGACAACGGTGTGTTACGGGTTCTTATCCCACGTCCGGCTAATCCGGTTGATAATACGCAGCGTGTAAGTATCAGTTAGGCCCGGTTGCAGTGCATTTATTTTCGCGCGGATTGCAGCGCTAATCCCTGAAATGCCACTGACTGAACCAAATTGATTTCATCACGTAAAAAGTCCAGGCCCCGCTCGCTGCGGGGCTTGTTTTTTTAGCCTGTGAACCCCATCACTAAAGCAATATTAATTTGGCAACGGATCCTAATAACGACTATGACTACACTTGCACTCGAACAGGTAGATGGCCTGCCACGTTTTTCTCTAATTACCCCGGATCAGGTGAAGCCTGCGGTTACCAAAGCAATCGAAGATTGTAAGCAAACCATCGAGGCGGTGGTTGCCAGTGGTGATTATTCTTATGCTAATGTAGTAAGCAAAATCGATGAAGCAGACGATGTGCTGGGCAAAGTCTGGTCGCCGGTGTCGCACATGAATTCGGTAGTCAGCAGCGATGAGCTGCGTGAAGCTCACGATGCCTGTTTGCCACTGCTGTCAGAATACGGCACCTGGGTGGGCCAGCATGAAGGGTTGTTCCAGGCATACAAGGCCCTGCGCGACAGTGATGAATATCTGCAGCTGGATGAATCGCAGCGTAAGGTTATTGATAACACATTACGCGACTTCACCTTGTCTGGTGTGGCGCTGCCGCCCGAGAAAAAACAGCGCTTTGCGCAGATTCAGGCTCGCTTATCTGAGTTATCGTCGACCTTCAGCAATAATGTGATGGATGCCACCATGGGCTGGACCAAACACATTACCGATGAGTCAGAACTGGCTGGTTTGCCAGAGTCGGCACTTGCTGCTGCGCAACAGGCTGCACATCAGAAAGACCTGCAGGGCTGGTTATTTACGCTGGATATTCCCAGCTACCTGCCGGTGATGTTGTATGCCGATAACCGTGCGCTGCGCGAGGAAATGTACCGTGCTTATGCAACCCGCGCATCCGATCAGGGGCCAAATGCCGGTGAATGGGATAACACTGCGATTATTAATGAAACCCTCGCCCTGCGTTCAGAAATCGCTTCGCTATTAGGCTTTGCCAGCTATGCAGAGCGTTCTCTGGCTACCAAAATGGCCAATTCAACCTCGCAGGTAGTGGGTTTTCTGCGCGACCTCGCTGCAAAATCCAAACCTCAGGCCGAAAAAGAGCTGGCCGAAGTGCGGGCTTACGCTGCTGAAAAGCATCAGATGGACGAGCTTGAAGCCTGGGACGTACCTTATTACAGCGAGAAGCTGAAGCAGGAGCGTTACAGTATTTCAGATGAAATACTGCGGCCATATTTCCCCCAGAGCAAAGCGCTGGCCGGTTTATTTACTGTGGTAGAGAAACTCTATGGCCTGAATATTACGGAAGTCGAAAATGCCGATACCTGGCATAAAGATGTGCGACTGTTCTCTATTACCGACAAAGACGACAACCTGCGTGGTCAGTTCTACCTCGACCTCTACGCTCGCCCGAAAAAGCGTGGCGGTGCCTGGATGGATGAGTGCCGTGTGCGCCGCTTTCAGGCCTGTGGCGAGCTGCAAACACCGGTGGCGTACCTCACCTGTAACTTCAACGGGCCGGTCGGCGATAAGCCAGCCCTGTTTACCCATGATGAAGTGGTCACCTTATTCCACGAATTTGGTCATGGTATTCATCACATGCTCACGCAAATGTCAGTGCCCGGGGTATCCGGCATTAATGGCGTGCCTTGGGATGCGGTTGAATTACCCAGTCAATTCCTGGAAAACTGGTGCTGGCAGGAAGAGGCTCTGGGCTTTATCTCCGGTCACTACGAAACCGGCGAGCCGCTACCTAAAGAATTACTGGATAAAATGCTGGCCGCCCGGGATTATCAGGCCGCCATGCAAATGATCCGTCAACTGGAGTTCAGCCTGTTCGACTTCCTGCTCCATATGGAAGACGGCGAGCATGTGGATGTTCAGCAGGTTCTCTCGCAGGTTCGCAACGAAGTCGCTGTGCTCCAGCCGCCCTCGTTTAATCGTTTCCAGCACAGCTTCGGGCATATTTTTGCCGGTGGTTATGCAGCCGGTTACTACAGCTACAAATGGGCAGAAGTGTTGTCTGCCGATGCGTTCAGCCGGTTCGAGGAAGAAGGGATCTTCAATCCGCAAACGGGCGCAGACTTCCTGCACAATATTCTTGAAATGGGCGGCAGCCGTGAGCCAATGGATTTATTTGTGGCCTTCAGAGGGCGCGAGCCTAAAGTAGACGCACTGCTACGCCATAACGGCATTGTGGCGACAGGTGCCTGATGGCGGCGGAATCATTTGCCGCTATTTATGCCCGGGCGGCTGAACGAAAGGGCGGCGAGCGGGGGCTGGAAGCACTGGTGAGTCAGCCTTTATCACCGGCTGGCGTTAAGGCGTTGAGCGACGACAGAGTGCTGTCGGCCTTCACTAAAAAAGTCTTCCAGTCAGGCTTTGTGTGGCGCGTGATTGAGCAAAAGTGGCCGGAATTTGAAGCGCTGTTTTTTAACTTCGAGGTTGAAAAGGTGCTGTTGATGTCCGATGAAATGCTCGAACAGCGGGCCACGGATAAACGGATCGTGCGGAACCTGAAAAAAGTGATGACCATCCGCGACAACGCGCTGATGCTCAATGACATTCGTTTGTCGCACACAAGCTTTGGTAAATTTGCCAGCCAGTTTACCGGCGCAGCTGTTATTGACCTGTGGGCTCACCTAAAAAAACACGGAGCGCGATTGGGCGGCAACACTGGCCCTTACGCCTTGCGTGCGCTGGGAATCGACACATTTCTGTTAAGCCGCGATGTGGAAGGTTATTTTCGGGCTTATGATCTGATCAGCGGCGGCCTGACATCAAAGCAAAGCCTTACCACCATCGCCAATACCTTTGCCGACTGGCAGGCCCAAAGTGGCCGTAGTCTGCAGGAACTGAGTCAGATTTTGGCCTACAGCTGCGGCGATAACCGCGTTTAAATTAACAAGGTCGTCTGTCATGGAAGAAAAGCACTACCACTTTATATTGTTTGACCTCGACGGCACGCTGGTAGACAGCGTGCCGGACCTCGCCTATTGCGTGGATATAGCCATGCAGGCGGTAGGTTTGCCGCCCCGCGGCGTAGACGCAGTGCGCTGCTGGGTGGGCAATGGTATCGAGAAGCTAATGCAGCGCGCGGTATCAGGCACCATGGACGAGCAACCCGACGAGGGTCTGTTTACCCCTGCCTACCAGGCATTTCTGGCCGCTTATAAAGCGCATAACGCCAAACGCAGCACGGTTTATGAGGGCGTGATACCGGCCCTTCAATGGTTAACTGCAAAGGGTTATAAACTTGCCTGCGTGACGAACAAAGCCGAAGCCTTTACCTTGCCTTTACTGGCAGAGAAAGGGCTGAGCCATTATTTTTCGGTAGTGGTAAGCGGTGATACCTGCGCGCATAAAAAGCCTCAGCCAGCCCCTTTGCTGTTTGCCTTGGATAAGCTGGGTGGTACCCCCTCGCAAGCGCTGATGATTGGCGACTCAAAATCCGATATTCATGCGGCGAGAGCAGCTGGTTGTGCGGTCTTCGCGTTACCCTACGGATATAACCATGGCGAGGACATTGAGCTTTATCACCCGGACAGGGTGCTAAACTCGCTGGCCGAGTTACCGGCCATTGTTGCGCCCGGTCAATAACATCGGGCAAGTCATCATGAACAGGATGGTAAGCGCCCACGGTTTTGGTTACACTTGCCGCATTGCATCAGCCGGCTCAACATTCTTTCTCGCGCTTTCAGGGTGTTGAGATCCCGGACTCTAAAAAGAAGAACTTACCCATGTCAGAACAACAAACACCAAACAGTGAAGAAACCCCTTCATCTGAACAATCGACGCACTTCGGCTTTAAAACAGTCGACCGGACTAAAAAGGCGTCTATGGTAGCCGGTGTCTTTGATTCCGTTGCAGCTAAATACGATGTCATGAACGACTTTATGTCGATGGGCATTCATCGTTTATGGAAACGCTACACTATAGACTGTAGTGGTATTAAGAGTGGCCAGAAGGTGCTCGATCTGGCTGGTGGTACCGGAGATCTGGCTGCTAAGTTTTCCCGTTTGGTTGGTCCGGCTGGTCAGGTAGTTTTGGCGGATATTAACCACTCCATGCTATCGGTTGGTCGTGATAAGTTGCGTGATAAAGGCGTAGTTGGCAATGTCGACTATGTGCAGGCGAATGCTGAAGCCCTGCCATTTCCGGATAATCATTTTGATTTGGTAACCATGGCCTTTGGCCTGCGTAATGTTACCGATAAAGATAAAGCGCTGGCCTCGATCTTTCGGATTCTGAAACCCGGTGGCCGCCTGTTGGTGCTGGAGTTTTCCAAACCCACCAACGAAATGCTGTCGAAAACCTACGACTGGTATTCATTTAATATCCTGCCCACCATGGGACAACTGGTTGCCAACGATCGCGAGAGTTACCAGTATCTGGCTGAGTCTATTCGCATGCACCCGGACCAGGATACGCTTAAATCCATGTTTGAGAATGCGGGCTTTGAACACTGCGATTACCAGAATCTGACCGGTGGAATTGTAGCCTTGCACCGGGGTTATAAATTTTAATGCCCGCGGTACCTCTGCTTACTGCCACTATTGAAACAGCACTGAATAAAGTGCTGTCGCTTGATCCTGACGCAGCGCCAAAGCTAAGCCAACTGCAAGGCAAGCGACTGGTAGTTGAGCTCGACGACCTGCAACAGCGCTTTGCATTGGTGTTTTCCAGCAAGGTTGATGTGCTGGCTCTGGCCGATTCGCCGGGACCGGCTGGCGATAACGAATGCATTATCAAAACCCGTTTGAGCGTACTGCCCAGCCTTCGTGACACCAGTCAGTTAACCCGGTTGATTAAAAGCGGTGAGCTGGAAGTGAATGGCGAGCTGGCCATTGCTCAGGCGTTTTCTGGTTTACTACAGTCACTAAATATTGATTTGGAAGAGCAACTGGCCATTCGAACCAATGATGTAATTGCTCACGAGTTATTTGGTTTAGCAGCCAAAGCCCAGGCGCAGCTGCAGAAAGCCGGCCGTAAAGCCGAGGCCATTCTGGGGAGCGCGCTTACCGATGAAAAACAACTAGCGGCCCATAAACTGGCGGTGATGCATTTTTCCGATCAGGTGAGCAGTCTGCGTGATGATGCCGAGCGTTTCGAAGCGCGTCTTGAGCGACTGGAACGGAGCAAACAGTAGGAACTATGCAGTTACTGAGGATTTACCATATTAACCGGGTCATGCTCGAGCATGGTCTGGACGAACTGATCCCAGCCAAGTGGTTGCCCTGGTATGTGCGCCTGATGCGCATGAGTATCTTTTGGATCCGTAACCAGCACAAAGAGAAAAATGCCGGCGCCCGGCTAACCCTGGCATTACAGGCGCTGGGACCGGTGTTTATTAAATTTGGTCAGATGTTGTCGACCCGGCGTGATTTACTGCCGCCGGAAATTGCCAATGAACTGGCCATGCTGCAGGACCGGGTAAAACCGTTTGACAGTGAGCGTGCCACGGCCATTATTCTTAAAGCGCTGAATATTGCTTCTCTCGATCAGGTGTTCAGCGAGTTTAGTGAAACACCTCTTGCCTCGGCCAGTATTGCCCAGGTGCACGCGGCGAAACTGAAAGACTGCAACACCGACGTAGTGGTAAAAGTACTGCGACCCGATATTCGCAAAACTATTAAAGCCGATACCGAGCTAATGCTGACCTTTGCCAAAGTGCTGCAGAAGTGGTTACCTGATGGTAAGCGTTTGCGCCCGGTTGAAGTGGTGAAAGAGTACGAAAAAACTATTGTGGACGAACTCGACCTCAACCGCGAAGCGGCTAACGGTATGCAGTTAGGACGCAATTTTGAAGGTTCCGAAGCCTTATACGTGCCCAATATTTACAGTGATTACTGTACTAAAAACGTGTTGGTGATGGAGCGCATCTACGGCATTCCTATTTCTAATATCGAAGCGCTGATAGAGCAGGATACCAATCTTCGAATTCTCGCCGAGCGCGGCGTTGAGGTGTTCTTTACCCAGGTATTCCGTGACAGCTTTTTCCACGCAGACATGCATCCGGGCAATATCTTTGTGTCGCGGGAAAACCCGCAAAATCCACAGTACATTGCCATCGACTTTGGCATTGTCGGCACCCTCAACCAGGAAGACAAACGTTACCTGGCCGAGAACTTTATTGCGTTTTTCAATCGTGACTATCGAAAGGTCGCGCAATTACATGCCGATTCTGGCTGGGTACCCTCGGATACCAATATTGATGAATTTGAGGTAGCTATCCGCACGGTTTGCGAACCGATTTTCCAGAAGCCGCTGGCCGAAATCTCGTTTGGTAATGTGCTGGTTCAGCTATTTAATACCGCACGGCGTTTTAATATGGTGGTGCAGCCGCAACTGGTGTTGCTGCAAAAAACACTGCTTTATATAGAAGGCCTCGGCCGCCAGCTATATCCGCAGCTTGATTTATGGCAGACCGCCAAACCTTTCCTGGAAAACTGGATGCGCGAGCAAATTGGTGTAAGAGCAATGTTTTCCAAGGTGAAGTCTAACTTGCCGTACTGGAGCGAAAAGCTGCCGGATATGCCGGATTTGCTGTATGACACGCTTAAACAGGTGAAGCACTTTCCGGAAAAACAGCAGCAGGCTAATGCCGCACTATTGCAGCAACAAAAACGGGC
The DNA here is from genome assembly GCA_002339125.1 of Alteromonadaceae bacterium UBA2620. GTDB lineage: Bacteria > Pseudomonadota > Gammaproteobacteria > Enterobacterales > Alteromonadaceae > Alteromonas. The sequence goes on along the minus strand of DDJQ01000116.1, from coordinate 65,286 downwards.
ACAGAAGGCGCTGCACTTTAGTATTGTGGGCGCGACTCTCATTATTGTAGCGGCGATTCTGCCCTTGTATCCGGCTCACTGGAGCCTGTCGGCCGGTTTGGCTTTACTGGGCAGTGGCTGCTGGTTTGTGGCCTGGTGGAAGGGCCGTCGCTGAGTTCAAAACCTGACTGAAAGACCAAATTTTGCAGGCGAAACAGTTATTTCTATATGACCTTAAAATTAATTTTTAATGAATTTATAAGAGTTTGGGTGATTTTAGTATCAATTTACTCAGGGTGTGGTTATAGTGGTATTGTTCTTTAAATAGTTGTGCTTTCGTTCGTTACTAACGTCGCGTAGTTATAAACGCTAATGGAAGTTAGCGCTGTATGACCTGTTTGATAGTTTTGCCGTGAGTCACCCCTAGTTAAAGAAGCAAGTTCGTGTCACATGGCACAAAGGTTTTACAGAGTTTTTTTGAGGTTTTCATGTCTAAAGTAACTGGTACCGTTAAGTGGTTTAATGCTGAAAAAGGTTATGGCTTTTTAACGCAGGACGACGGCGGTAAAGACGTATTTGTTCATTTTCGTGCAATCATCTCCGATGGGTATAAAACCCTGGTAGAAGGTCAGAAAGTTCAATTTGAAGTTGAACAAGGACAAAAAGGTCTGCAGGCGGCTAACGTACAAGCCATCTAAATAATTTGTGAGGCCCCTACCGAAAGGTAGGGGCCTTCTCTATTCTGAACCATCACTCTGGTGGTTTACTGGTAAACCAATCACACTAGCTGTGAGCGGTACGCTTACGTCCTGCATGGCGAATGTGTGTAAAGAGCATAGTGGCCATGAAGCGCGTTTTGCAATTTTTCTTATTACTCATTTGTTGTTTCCAGTTATCTCCTTCGTTGGCAGATGATAAGCCCGTGGTGTCTGTTGGTTCCCATACCCTGACAGAAAGCGACTTTAAGCCGACTGAAGAAGAGCTGGCCAGTCTGCAAGAGGATCCCATGGGCGCGGAGCGTCGGGAGTTGCAAAACTTCACTAAGATTGTTGAGTTTGTCGAGCACCACTTTGTGCGCGACTATGCTGCCAACAACAACCTGACGGCCGCGCCGGAATTTGTTGCTTCGTTTAAAAAGGCGTTTGGTAGTGAATCGTTAAACGGTGAGAAACTTGACGAACTGGCCGAGTTTGCAGCCCTGCAATTTGCCGTCGATGCGCATTTATATAAAACTCACGGCGGTCGCGTGGTGTTTGACCACAGTCACCCTATGTTACCAATCGAAGCGTATTTTAATGCGTATAAGGCATACAGCGAAAAACAGCAACTGGTGTTTTTCGATAAAGAAATCGCTAATACCTGGTGGCTTGGTTTTGTCAGGCCCAACGCCGTTGAAATCCCCGCCGGTGATGTTGATTTTAGCGTGCCATGGTGGCACAAGCTGGGTTAGCATTCCTTTGCAAACAGGTTGGTAGAAAAATACCGCTCGGCACTATCTGCCAGTATGGCTACAATGGTTTTGCCTTGTAATTCAATTCTGCTACCCAGTGCCAGCGCCGCGGCTACAGTGGCGCCGGATGATATGCCTGCCGCCATGCCTTCCTTACGGGCCAATAGCCGGGCGGTTTCAATAGCCTGCTGACAATCCACGGTCAGTACTTCATCAATCAGGCTACGATCCAGACCCTTTGGAATGTGCCCTGGATTAACGCCCTGAATAGCATGTTCGCCACCTTCGCCTTTGCTTAACAAAGGGCAGGCGCTGGGCTCCGCCGCAATAATTTTAATCGCCGGGTTGTGGACTTTCATAAAACGCGCCATGCCGGTTAGCGTACCGCCGGTACCCATACAGGCAACAAGCGCATCAATGTGTCCGTTGGTTTGTTGCCATACTTCACGCGCCGTGGTGTTCTGATGCGCTGCGGCATTGGCAGGATTGGCAAACTGGTCCATGGATACCGCACCTTTTATGTCATTTAACAGATTGTGCGCGTGAGCAATGGCACCAGGCATGCCATCGCGCCGGGGAGTGGTAATTAAATTGGCGCCATAATGACGGACCATTAATTGTCGTTCGCTGGACATATGTTCTGGCATAACAATGGTAACCGGGATGTCGTACACAGCACCTAACCAGGCACAGGCTACCCCGCTGTTGCCAGAGGTGGCTTCAATAATATGCCTGACATTGCCGTTATGCTGGCGCAACAAATCTTCCAGCATAGACAGCGCAGCCCGGTCTTTTATCGAACCCGCCGGATTGAAATATTCCAGCTTGGCCAGCACCGTAGCCCGGGCACCCCGCATTCCAGGTAAGCGGTTGAGCTGCACCAGCGGTGTATTGCCAATAGTTTCAGTAATACACTGGCGAAAAGCGTTAGGCTGAGAGTACGCCGCTGGTGAATCAAACATATCAGATATCCGGTAGAGCAATGAAAAGAGACTAAAAGTATGCTCTGTTAGCTAAGCAAAGCGTTGCTAAAAGTTTCGATGAATGTCATGGTTGGCGAATATTGAAACTCAATAAATAAATTTTATTAGAAAATAATTCTATGGATGCCACCGATAAAAAAATACTCGCCCTGTTGCAACGGGACAGTGAGATAGCTGTACAGGACATTGCTGAACAGGTCGGGCTTACCACCACACCCTGCTGGCGCCGCATTCAGCGCCTGCAACAGCAAGGGCCAATCAGCCGCAAAGTTGCCCTGCTTGATGCCGAAGCGCTGGGCTTAAAGCTTACTGTTTTTGTGCAGGTAAAAGCTGCCCGGCATGATGAGCAATGGTTAAACGAATTCGCCCGGCACTGCAGCGCTTTTGAGGAAGTGGTAGAGTTTTACCGGATGTCCGGCGAGTACGATTACATGCTCAAGGTGGTGGTGGCGGATATGCAAAGCTTTGATCATTTCTATAAACGCCTGATCAAAAATATGCCCATGGGAGATGTCACCTCGAGCTTTGCAATGGAACAAATCAAGTACACTACTGCGCTGCCTTTAAGCGGGATTTAGTCAGGCTACAGGCCGTAAAGTGTATAATGCTTCACACCAAAGCTAACTATAAAAGCTTATCTAAAGCGAGCCTACAAATACAATAAACAGGAGATGAGGATGTCGGTTAACCCTTATTGGCAGGATATGTTAATGCTGGATGCTCAACTGAGTGATGAGGAGCGTATGCTACGTGATTCAGCCCATCAGTTTTGCCAGGAAACCCTGCAGCCAGGTATTTTACAAGCTAATCGGGATGGCTGGTTTGACCCTGACATTATGCGCCGGTTTGGCGACATGGGTTTACTGGGCGCCACCATCAATGGATATGGTTGTGCCGGTGTGAGCTATGTGGCCTATGGGCTGATTGCCCGTGAAGTCGAGCGGGTCGACAGCGGTTACCGCAGCGCCATGAGCGTACAGTCTTCACTGGTTATGCATCCTATTTATCAGTTTGGCAGCGAAGAACAAAAACAAAAATACCTGCCAGAGCTGGCTAGTGGCGAGATGATTGGTTGCTTTGGTTTAACCGAACCCAATGCAGGCTCGGATCCGGCTAGTATGGAAACCCGGGCTGAACCGGTTGCTGGTGGTTACCGTATCAGTGGAAGCAAAATGTGGATCACCAATTCACCTATTGCTGATATTTGTGTGGTGTGGGCTAAGAATACGGCGCAGGATAATGCGATCTGTGGCTTTATTCTTGAGCGCGGTATGCAAGGGCTGTCTACACCAGAAATTAGCGGTAAGTTGTCGCTTAAAGCCTCTATCACCGGCGAAATAGTCATGGACGAGGTGTTTGTACCTGAGCAAAACAGGCTGCCCGGGGTAAGCGGTCTGAAAGGGCCTTTCAGCTGTTTGAATATGGCCCGTTATGGTATCGCCTGGGGCTCCATGGGCGCGGCGGAGTTTTGCTGGCATGCGGCCCGGCAGTATGGTCTGGATCGTAAACAATTTGGTAAGCCGCTGGCGCAAACTCAGTTGTTTCAAACTAAACTGGCAGATATGCAAACCGAAATTACGCTGGGTTTACAGGCAGCACTCAGAGTCGGCCAGTTGATCGATGCAGGACAGTTTGATCCGGCAATGATTTCCCTGATAAAGCGTAATAACTGCGGTAAAGCGCTGGAAATTGCCAGGAAAGCGCGGGATATGCACGGTGGTAACGGGATCTCTGACGAATACCACATTATGCGGCACATGCTGAATCTGGAAACAGTGAATACCTACGAAGGGACTTACGATATTCATGGCCTTATACTCGGCCGTGCGCAAACCGGATTACAAGCGTTTTTTTAACGTTGAAAGTAATTGGCTGTAAGCACGGTCTGTTAAAATGAACCAATCATAATGGCAAGCACCATGTCACAAACGTACTCACAAGGTACAGTGCAACAAAGTGTATCAACCCGACTAAAACTCATTGCCGGTCCCGACGCCAAAGGGACCTACGTGTTTGAAGACAGTCGCGGCGAGTACCGGTTGTTTATGGCTACCACGACAGACCCCTCCAGCAGTGTTGAGGAAATCCTGCAAAATGGTGAATGGGTTGGTCAGTGGCGTGGCTCGCAGTGGTAACTACCAACGCTGCAGCATGCGCTTGTAGACTTCGCGATCCAGTAGAGTGGGGCGGGGCAGTACCGGTTGGTCGTTAAGCTTTGCCTGGGCATCGGGCCAGCTGCTGAATTGCTCACCATCTATTACAAACAAAGAGGCTTCGCCTGGTTTGGTTTTATCCAGTGGTAACACGCCCTTCTGCGACATCGGCGGTACATCGTCATGGTGCATTTGCGCGCTGGTTATCCAGTCTGCTGTGCCGTCACCATTGATATCCATGCTGGTCCAGCCTACTGCCATAGCAAGGTTAAAACGGCCATCGCGCTGGATATCGTGAATGTAACTATCAAATTTATCCAGCAGCTGTCGGGCATTGGGATAATCCTTGCGCAGGCTGACTGTTACCGCTGATTTGACCAGCGGATAGGGTGAGACGTATAAAGGTTTTTCACCATCGTTGGTGAGCATCCGATTAAATTCGGCGATCACCAGCCAGTCTTCAAAAACATAATCTGCACGTTTTTCTGACAGTTGACTGAACATGTCGAAAAGGGCCGGATTACGCACCCAGGATACTGCCTTGATATTGCGCATTGCCGGCGTGTTGGCAATGCGGTTGGTGGTTGCCACCCGACTATTGCGAATGTGAGAAAACTGGGTGACTTCGTCGAGTGGATATTTACGGCTGGCGACATACAGCAGGGCGGGTAGATAGGCTTTGCTGTAGAGCAGGTTGTCCCGCTGTTCCTGCAGGGTAAGGTGAGCAAATTCGCCATCATATTTGCCAGTGAGCAAACCGCTGCCAGAAAAAGCAGGGCGGTCTACTGCCAGTGTGACTTCTACGCCGAGCTCGCTGAATGCCTGCTCAACCAGTTGATTGAGCCTGGCATTGTCGGTCTCTTCGCTAACCAGTGTGGGTAAGGGGTTAGCAACCAGGGTGATGGACGATTGCGCCGCAGCAGAGAAGGTTAATACCATTAACCACGCTGACAAAAGGCCAATCACCACACCGTTTAATTGCATATTAACCACACCTCTTTAATCATTACTCGCCAAACGCTCCGGCCGCACCCGGAAACACAACCGGGCTCTCAAAGCCATCTTTACTGACACTGGCTACGCCGAAGAAATAGTTATCTATCACTACGTTCTCCAGGGTAAATTCGGTCACATCGCCGACAAATCGACTAAACTGCCACTGCGGGGCGTCGGTGTAGCGCCAGTAAATCTTATAGCCGGCCAGATGCGGATTTTGGGCTTTGTCCAAAGCCTGCCAACTCAGGGTAGTAGAAGGCTCTACCGCCCCTTTAATGCTCACCTCGGCAGGCGGATTGGGAGCCCAGGCCATACTGGCCAGACTCACCGCATTGAGCGCAGTAAGTTTTGCCGCGTAATCAAAGTTAACCCCGTCGATGGTATCGCCATATTTGATACCGTTCTCTTCGCGCAGGTCCTGGTGCTGGCGCACGTAGTTTTCGTTGGTTTCCATGATCCGAACGCCAGGAAAGCCGAGGTCGTTGAACGGGCGGTGATGACCACCGCGGCCGAATCTGTCGAGGCGGTAAACCACCATGGTATCAAGATTAGGGATATAGCGGTCAGCGACTAAATCAATATAACGGGCCAGGTTGCGACTCGGTGAGTCTACCTCACCGCCGGTAAAGCGACGGATGGTGGCTTCGCGGTCAGTTTCAGTCTGACGCGTGCCTTCGGCAAAAATCCGGGCAGTGGTGTTGTTAATTACCCCGTTGATCCCTTCAATGTTGCCAATCATGTCGTTATTCAGCACGGCTTTTAACCGCCAGCCATCTTTAGCGGCTTGTTCAGCCAGAATTTTACCGCCAAATAAGCCCTGCTCTTCACCAGACAGCGCGGCATAAACAATGCTGCCGTTAAAACGATACTGGCTGAGGACCCGGGCGGCTTCCAGCGTGCCGGCTACTCCTGAGGCATTGTCATTCGCTCCGGGAGAGTCTGAGGTGGCATCCATCACATCAGATACCCGCGAATCAATGTCTCCCGACATCAATACATAGCGGTCCGGATCGCTGACACCGCGTTGTACAGCAATCACGCTGACGACCTCTACCGGATCAGGAATGCGTTTCTCACCACTGATGGTGGCAGAGCTGTAATACACTTCCAGACAATTGCCACAGGCGGCAGAAATGCGCTCAAACTCGGCTTTGATCCAGCGGCGCGCGGCACCAATGCCGCGAGTGTCTGACTCAGTTTCAGAGAGCGTGTGGCGGGTGCCAAAGCTTACCAGCTTCTCAATATCCTGTTCTATCCGCTGGGCAGAAACATTGGCCGCAATATCATGCAGTTGAGGCTGATCAACATATTCAGGCTGAGCAGCCTGTAATGACAGGCTGGCGCTAAAAGTCAGTAAAGTAAGTGGACGTATTATTTTCATTATGACCACCGTCAGAGTGTGAGATTAAATAAACGCGTAGGCATCGCCAAACAGGTTTTCTTTAGTCAGGCCACGCTCAAAGAAATCGTCGCGGGCTACCTTGGCCATGTCGAAGCGCCCGGCAATATAGACCTGTACGCCGGATAAGTCGGCGTAATCTGCCAGCACGGCATGGTGTACCCAGCCCTTGCGACCGTCCCAGTCATCGGCAGCATTTTCTACTACCGGAATGTAGGTCAGGTGCGGATGGTGTGCAGCCAGTGAAATCAGTTCTTTGTGATAATACAGATCCTCTAGGTGCTTGCCGCCCCAGTACAGGGTGATTTCACGGTTTGGATTGACCTTCAGTGATTGCATTAAAATTGAATAGGTGTAAGAAAAGCCAGTTCCGCCAGCCACCAGAATCATTGGAGTATCGCCGTCTTGCAGGGTGGCCTGGCCATGCCCGCCGGAGATGAAAATGGCTTTTTCCTGACGCATGCGCTCGAGCACTTCGCCCGCATAGCTGTTACCCGGTTCGGCACCAATGTGCAGTTCCAGGCGGTTGTTGTCGTGCGCCGCATTGGCAATAGAGAAAGGACGTTTATCGTCTTCAGCCATGTGTACCAAAACGTACTGTCCCGATTGGAAGTCGAGAGAAATATCAGGGGTCAGATCGACCCGATAAACCGTCTTGGTCAGTGGTGCTATACCTTCAACCTGGCATCTAATTTGTGACATGTATTCAGAATCTCTTAATGTTTGTAAGTTTACTTTATTGTCCGGAATTTGCGCTGTTCATGATACCGAGTTCATCCCAGATTGCATCCACCCGGTCTTTTACCGCTTGCTCCATAACGATGGGTTCGCCCCATTCCCGGTCAGTCTCGCCGGGCATTTTATTGGTGGCATCCAGGCCCATTTTGGAGCCCAGCCCTGATACCGGCGAGGCGAAATCAAGATAATCGATGGGCGTGTTTTCTATCATTACTGTATCACGGGCGGGATCCATTCGGGTAGTAATCGCCCAAATCACATCCTGCCAGTCGCGAGCATTAACGTCGTCATCGCACACCACAACAAACTTGGTGTACATAAACTGACGTAAGAACGACCAAACGCCCATCATCACTCGTTTAGCGTGTCCGGGATACTGTTTTTTCATCGTTACTACCGCCATACGATAGGAACAGCCTTCCGGCGGCAGATAAAAATCAACAATCTCAGGGAACTGCTTTTGCAAAATGGGCACAAAAACTTCATTCAGTGCCACACCAAGCACAGCCGGCTCATCCGGCGGACGGCCGGTGTAGGTTGAGTGATAAATCGGATCCTTTCGGTGAGTGATATGAGTCACCGTAAATACCGGGAATTCGTCTACTTCGTTGTAGTACCCCGTGTGATCGCCATAGGGGCCTTCCGGCGCTGTTTCGTCCTGCGCGATGTAGCCTTCCAGCACAAATTCGGCACTGGCAGGTACCTGCAAATCATTGCTCACCGACTTAACCACTTCGGTTTTATCGCCGCGCAACAGTCCGGCAAAGGCATATTCAGAAAGGGTATCCGGTACCGGCGTCACGGCACCAAGGATAGTGGCCGGATCGGCGCCTAACGCCACAGAAACCGGGTAAGGTTCACCGGGGTGGGTCTGACACCACTCGCGAAAATCCAGCGCGCCGCCGCGGTGCGACAACCAGCGCATAATGAGTTTGTTTTTACCCAGCACCTGCTGACGGTAAATGCCCAGATTCTGACGTTTCTTGTGCGGGCCCCGGGTAACAGTGAGCCCCCAGGTGATCAGCGGCGCTGCATCGCCCGGCCAACAGTGCTGTACCGGCAGGCGAGTGAGATCAACCTCATCGCCACTTAACACTATTTCCTGGCAAGGCGCCTTGCGCACTTCCTTGGCAGGCATATTCAGAACCTGTTTAAAAACCGGGAGTTTTTCCCACAGATCCTTGAGCCCTTTAGGCGGCTCTGGCTCTTTTAAATAGGCCAGCAGTTTTCCGACTTCACGCAGGGCTGTTACCGAGCTTTGCCCCATTCCCAGGGCCACCCGCTCTGGTGTACCAAACAGGTTCATTAATACCGGAATGTCAAAATCCACCGGGTTTTCAAATAACAGTGCAGGGCCGCCGGCACGCAGGGTACGGTCGGCTATTTCGGTCATTTCCAGTTTGGTACTGATTGGCTTGGTAATGCGTACTAAATCGCCGTTTTTTTCTAACTGACTGATAAAGTCGCGTAAATCTCTATACTTCATAGTTTGTGGCTATCCCAGCAGCGTGCTTTGGGTTTTTTATGATACCCATCAAAACAGGATTATTTTCAGAAGTATACCATTAAAGATCCTCAGCCGATCACTCCTGGGCGTCGATTCTGCGTATTCTTGCCATCGGCGGTATATGCTGGTTGCGTTTTTGTTAATAAGGGTATTATATAAACATTGAGTGAAGGATTTTAAAAACCGGTTGGTGAGCGCTAAATATCGTCATGACTTGTTGGCTAAACAAGCGCATACTGGCTATACAAATAAAAGAGAATAGTTGCCTGGAGTCCTTATGGCTTTTTCACACGACGTCATCGAAGAGCTAAACCTGTTACTGAAGTTTCCTGCCGAAAGTCTGATGCAGGGTTTAAAAATTCACCACGATGCCACCCAATCCATTGTTGAGGCGGCAGCCCGGCTGTATTCCAAAGGCCTGATAACCCAGGTGGACGGGGGCTATCTCACCGATCTTGGTATTGATGTGGTAGAGCACACGCGGCGCATTAACAGCGCCATGAATATCAAATTTAATTAGGTTTCACTCGGGCGTTTTGCGGCGGGATATGAGTTCCTACTGAGTTAATTTCACTACAGTACTTTTACCTATGAATTAGATGCTTTCAATTGGTTAACTAAAGGCAGCAAAAGCCGCTCTAGGGTGTCAGCATGCTTTACACTTTGAATTGAGTGGGATTTCAAGTGGTTGTAAATATTGAATTTATTTTTTGGCATGTTCTGTGCTATAAATTCTGGGCAGATGATTATGGATGGTAAATCAGCAGGCTATCTATTTTGTTCGTGTTCAAGAAGTGAGACTAAATAAAGCTGTGTCTCCGTAGTTAAGGAACTGTAGTAATGAACTTCAAAAAATTATGCAAAAGTGCGTTGTTGGTCACTGGTATTCTGGCCAGTTCTGCGGCAAGCGCAACGGTTATTCTCTCAACCGATTTCGACGGCCGTACAGTCAGCGGTAACACAGCCAGTGATCTAACATGGACTACAAATGGTGTTATAGCACCTGGAGTATTAGCCGCAAATTCAGGGTCAGATTCGTTTTCACTTTTCGATACTGCAGCAGCACAAGACCGTTTCGCTGTAGACCGTAACTTGCACAATGAAGGCAACTGGTTCACTGACATTACTTTCATGATGGCTAATGACTTTGCTTCTGTAAGTCTTTCAAGTGTCTCATTTGATTCCATTATTTTTAATAATAGCGGTAACGTACAAGGCGTACAGCGTGATTTGGATTTTACAGTTGAGCTGTTTGACGATTTAGCATTGGGCCCGATTTTTTCTTATGCGCAAAATAATATTTTTGCTGCAAATGGTTCAAATTCTCAGCCTGTGAAAAACATCAGCTTTGACAATTTAGCTGTGTTGTTGCAGCAAGACACCGAATATACTTTACGAATTACAGCTTCTGGGACTGGTCCTGGTAATAATGCTGGAATTGATAATTTTGTACTCTCCGGTGATGTAAGTCCTGTTCCCGCGCCTCAGGCCTTTGCATTACTAGCGCTGGCTATTGCTGGAATTGCTGTTCGTAAAGCAAAGCGTTCATAAAATAATCATGCAGCCTTAGTGTTGCATCATGCGCCAGGCTAACCGCGTTTCGCTTCAGCATATCAAGCATTTTTTGTGTGAATCGAATTGCGACGAACCTGGCGCAGATACTAATTTCCTTTTTCACACATTAGCTGATTTCTCTCTTCCGAGCCTTAACTTCGTGCATGGCCCAATCTCTGTTCTATTATCTCGTAGTTGCTATACTGAACTTAAGGTTCGGAATAATTCCTTTAAAGCTTGCTTGGCTTTAAAATCTATCTGAGTAGCTCTGTGTGTTTTGCTAGAAGCTAATCTGATTGGTACAGGACCTATGTGTTATGGTTTGTATAATTAATTAGGTTTTTCGAACCGCGGCCGATAAAACGCCAAGAGGCGACGAGTTAGCTGGAAGAATGTGATATGCAGAACAAAGGTGGTTTATTACTGATGCTCTCAGTCCTGTGGCTGGGAGACGGTAGCGCAGTGCAGGCGCAGGAGATTAAAGCGGTACAGCTTTATACTCAGGACGAGCTGATCAACATGATCAACCGTAACGAGCATCTCGACCGGGTGGTGATAGATCGCTGTCAGTTAAATCAGGATATTGAAGCCCGGGCAGAAGTCCTCAAAGTACCTGCCTATCAGTTTTTATGGGGCGATATGCTGGCCTGGGGTGTTTGTGTTGAAGCCGACCCGGAACGAGGCGTTGACTTTATGCGTCAGGCCGCCGACCAGGGACTGCCGGCCGCACTTGAGCAACTTGGTCGCTATTACAGCAAAGGCACGCTGGTGCAGCAAGACCGCAAACGGGCGGTGATATTTCTGCGCGAAGCCTCAGCACTGGGAAACCTGAAAGCTCAGATGCAACTGGCCGAACTGTTTATCGACGGTTACGGCTCTCCCTATGATTATCAGGATGCTTATCAGTGGTTGTACAACGCCGTTACGGCAGATAAGCAAACTCATCAAACTATTGCTACCTATCTGAAAGAGCTTGAAAAGCTTATGCATCCCCGGGCAGTGAGGGCCGCGCGAACTCCCCTCGATTCATAATCCCGATGCAGGTTTGAGCCAGTAAAAGAAACTGCCGCAGTGCAGTTGGTTTCCTGTATACTTCAACAAAATCATAGAATTAAATGATATTTGGAATAGGGCAGTGCAGGTAAACTAACAGGAAATTGATGCCGTTGAAGCAAAACTTAATGGGCAACACGGATTAAAAGCGGCACTGGCCGTGGCGTTCTGGTCGATACCCATACTGGTACTATGGTACTGGCTTTATTTGTATGACGACCGCTTCGCACCGGTTATGCTGGCACTCAGTGGCGCGGCAATTGGGATTGCGGTGCGGTTCTATGGCCGTGGTTATCAACTTTCCTTCGCTGTAATGGCATTTCTGGCCCACCTTGCTGTGGTTGTGGCGGCTTTTATGTTTGGCCTCAGCCTCGGTGAGGGCCAATCGGTCCGTGCTTTTATCTTAGTGGGCCTGTACGGCGTTAGCGCCTGGTCAGCAGCCTACATCGGCAGGTTAAGTATTCCCTTTGAGCAGCACAGTGCATTTTACGTCCTCACTGAAGAAGCCCCGCACGACAGTAGCAGGCAGTTGAGAAATCGTTGGTTTATCACTACGCCGCTGGCGATTGCAGGATGTTGCCTGACCCTTACCGTCTCTTTATTCGCTTTAACTGGTTTTGAGATTTTCCGCGCCACGCAATCCCATCACGAAAACCGGATGGCCGAGCGTGAAGCCTTTGAGGCACGGGCAATTGAGGTGACATCTACCCACCTTGATACGCTGCCGACCGACGAAGCAATGCGTCACGCTTTTGCTTTTTTTGCCGGACAGCTGCCAAACAAAAGTGGCAACCGCTACACCCGTTATCCAAAGTCTGACTACAAAGCAAAGCACGTCTTGTCTTACCTCAGCGAAGAGCGCGGTAATGTTAGGGCGAAGTTTATTCTGGGGCGGCTTACCTATAACGAGAACGGCTTAAGCCTGATTCAGCAAGCCGCCGACGAAGGCGATATTTATGCGAAGATCCATGTGGCATCGGAGTTTGGTTGTTATGGAGAGCCTGATAAAGCCAAACAGCTGCTTAATATGCTGGCGAAAACCACCATTGATAAAAGTGCGCTGGATGAAATTTATTCGGTGTTAAGTGTAGGCTTTGAACAGGTTTGTGCAGAATATCGGATCCCGGATTTTGCGCAGATGTATATTCGTTGAGCGCGACATGAGATCAACAAAGGGCCGGTTGAGGCCCTTTGCGTGAAGTGATTAATTGACAAACCGCTCGGTGTGGCGGGTGAAAACGGTGTAGTTTTCGTTGCTGATGTTGCTTACATAGTGCCATTGGGTGGTGACCATGGAGAGGGTAAATGACATGGTCATATAGCCCCGCTCATGAAGATTGCAGTAACTGAGATCGTCAATTAACAGGGGCAAAGCATCAGCCAGTCGTTTAGCCTGTGCTGTGTTTAGCCCCAGATAGCCTTCCATGCCCGGAGACGAAACGCTCGGTGTTGCATACTCCATCGCCACGGTCTCGCCGCTGTTGTCGGTAAGCTTATTCACCCAGCCATTATGGGTATCCCCGGCAATCACCAGTAAAGATTTTTGCGCATCCGAGAACAAGCTGAGTACTTTGTCACGCTCTGCGGCATACCCATCCCAGGCATCCAGATTGTAGGGGAGTTTGGTGGCTAAACGAGCCAGTTCTTCTTCGCTTAGGGTGGCGCCCGCCTGTTGCTTTTTGAGCAGACCAAGCAAACCTTCAATGGCACCTGCCACGGCTTCACGCTCGCTGGTTAGTACCTCAGCAGGATAATGCATCTTACCCATCAGGATCTGCTGCCCGAGCACCTGCCAGCGGGCACTGCTTTGCTTAACTTCATCGGCCAGCCAGTTAAACTGGGCCCTGCCCAGCAATGTGCGATCCGGATTATGCAGCGCCTGCATAAATGCTTTGCCGTCAAACTGGCCATCGGCACGCTTATAATCGGCCATGTTAAGCTGCTTTTCACGACCAATTACCCGTGTATCAAGCATATACAGGTTTACCAGATTGCCAAATTCAAAGCTGCGGTAAATCTGCGGGTTACCATCGCCCATGGGCGGACGAATGGGTAACCATTCGTAATAGGCCTGAATAGCGGCGGTGCGCCGGGCAAAAAAATCGCCTTCGTCGGCCGAATGGTTCTGCGCTCCCGACATATAGGTATCGTTGGCAATCTCGTGATCATCCCAGATAGCGATGAAAGGTTTACGCTGATGCAGTAACTGCAGGCCGTTGTCCTGCCGGTAAGTTGCATAGCGAAGCCGGTAATCCTTAAGCGTTAGCAGCTCTCCTTCATTACCCGGCATAAAGTCGCGGCCTATGGCTTCTGCGTTGGCCGTGGCATAGCCGCCTTTCGGGTATTCATAAATGTAATCACCAAGGTGCAGTACCACATCAACTTCACTATCCTCAGCGGCTGCTTTGTAAGCATTGAAGTAACCCGCCGGATAATTAGCGCAGGAAAAAATAGCAAACTTCAGCTTATCAATTACGCCCGTCGCCAGAGTACTGGTGGTACCGGTTACGGAACGGTTTTCACTGGTAAAAAAGCGATAGTAGAACGACCGGCCTGCAGGTAAATCCTGAACATCAATTTTTACGGTAAAATCGTTGTTGCGCGTGGTTTTTGCCACGCCGTCGCGCAGCGGTGAATTGAAGTCCGGCGAGGTGGCAATTTGCCAGCGCACATAACCGCTGTCGTCATTGTCGGCCGGTACTGCTCTGGTCCACAGAATCACGGCGCTGGTGGTTGGATCGCCACTGGCTACGCCGTGGGTAAATTCAACGGCCGGGAAATAGTCTTTGGTTTGGGGGGCCGAGGCACAGCCGGTTAACTGGGTCGACAGAGTAAGAGTACCGCCGAGTAAAGAAGAAAGTTTAATAAATCGTCGTCTGTCCATGGCGCTTTAATAACTGTAGGAAAAAAGAATGCTCACTTTAGCGTAACTGGTGCAGCTTGCCTACCTTCTGTCACCCGTCGTATTGCTTTGCAATTTAGCTCGGGCTGGACGATAGTTAGGTTTACCTAATCAATGAGGGCAACACATGGAACTTGGCGCATTTTCGGTAAGCTTATCGGTAAAAGATATCCATACTTCAAAAGCATTTTACGAGAAACTTGGGTTCAGCGAGTCTGGCGGTGACATTAATCAGAACTGGCTGATTATGCGCAACGGTAAAAATGTCATCGGACTGTTCCAGGGCATGTTCGAGGGCAATGTCCTGACCTTTAATCCCGGTTGGGATCAGGATTGTAAAACGCTGGACTCGTTTACATCGGTGCAGGATATAGAATCGGCCTTGACCGATGCCGGGGTGATTCTGACCAAGAAAACCGAGCCAGGTTCTTCAGGACCAGAAAGCATTGCCATGATCGACCCCGACGGCAACGCGATCCTGATTGATCAGCATGTCTGACTTGCGGTAAACAAAACTGCATATCGGGTCAGTAGCATCGCTGACATATTTGTTTACAATCCTGTGTAACCGGTGACTGGCGCCTTGCGGCGCTTTTCTTTATGGTGTGCTGCGTGAAAATTCGTTCCGACAGTTGCATTATTAAGAGCCGGGTCGGTGTGAAAGTTTCAACTCACTATATTAACGCTGCATAAGGTAACATTTTAATGAAAAAGCTTTTGATTGCAGGTGTAGTTTCCGCTGCACTGCTTGGCGGATGTGCCACAGAAAAAGCTCAGGCTCCGGCCAGCCCGGTTGCTACGCCAGAGAGCGTAATGGTATCGCCTAACGACGACAGACAGTACGATACTTTTACTTTACCCAACCAATTAGAAGTGATGCTGGTGTCTGACCCGGCAGCCGAAAAATCGGCCGCATCACTGAGCGTGAGTGTAGGCTTGCTGCACGACCCGATGTCACAGCAGGGCATGGCGCACTATCTGGAACATATGCTGTTCTTAGGGACTGAGCGCTACCCGGATACCAAAGGGTATACCGAGTTTATGACCGCTAACGGTGGCCAGCACAATGCCTACACGTGGCTGGATATCACCAACTACATGTTTAAAATCAATAATGATGCCTACGGCGAAGCGCTGGATCGTTTCTCTGATTTCTTCAAGGCGCCCAAACTTTACCCGGAGTATACCGACAAAGAGAAAAATGCGGTCAATGCGGAATGGTCCATGCGCCGCGAGATGGATTACTTTGGCCAGTTTAAACTGGCGCGCAGCCTGATGGGCGACCATCCGGCCAACCGCTTTCTGATTGGTAACCTGGAAACCCTTGGCGATAAGGAAGGCAGCAAGCTGCACACCGAAACGGTGAACTTCTACGAGCGTTACTACTCGGCCAACATTATGAAGCTGGCGATGATCAGCAACCGTCCACTGGACGAAATGAAAGCGCTGGCAGAAGAATACTTCGGCAATATTGAAAACAAGAACATCGATAATCCAACAGTTGACGATAAACTCGATTTTGCCAAAGTGGGCGGCAAGCGAATTCATTATGTACCCAATGAAGACGTTAAAAAACTCAACATCGACTTCACCATCAGTGATAACAGCGATGAGTTTGCCACCAAACCTAACCAGTTCTTAACCTACCTGATTGGCTCTGAAATGCCGGGCACGCCGGCTTATCAGTTAAAGGCCATGGGGCTGATTTCTAATCTGTCTGCCTCTGCGTCGCCGAACATGTATGGTAACTACGGTTCGTTCAGCATCAACATCGATCTCACCGATGCCGGTATGCAAAACCGCGAAGCCATTGTGGCTGTGGTGATGCAGTATATCGACCTGATCCGTGAGCAAGGCGTAGACGAAAAATACTTCGGTGAAATTCAGACCAGCCTGAACAACCGTTTCCGTTTCCTGCAGAAGTCCGATGAATTTGGCTATGTGTCAAATCTGGCGGCAGCGATGCAGGAAGTACCGGCTAAGTTTGCGGTATCTTCGCCGTATTACTATGAATCCTTCGATGCTGAGGCTATCCAGGAAGTTCTGGCACAGTTAACGCCTGAGCGCGTTCGTATCTGGTATATCAGTAAAAATGAGCCATCAGACAGCCAGCTTCACTTCTACGACGGTAAATATCAGGTTGATACCATTAGCGCAGAAGAAATTGCCAGCTGGCAGCAACCTGCGCAAATTGCGCTGAATTTACCGGCCGTCAATACGCTGTTACCGCAAGAATTTACCCTTAAGCCACAAACACCACAGGAAAAACCTGAGCTGGTGATTGATGAAAACGGCGTTAAGGTGTGGTCGTTCCCGAGTCAGGCATTTACCGAGCAACCGCGCGGTGAAATGACCGTTTACATCAATTCAGGTTTACCTGAGTCTGATGTTAAAGCAACGGTAATGACGGCCCTGTGGAAAGACTTGTACAGCCTGCAGCAAAGCGCGCTGATGACGGAGGCCAGCATTGCTGGTATGTCGCTACGCTTTAGCGATGGCAATGGTATCAGTCTGGCCATTGGTGGCTTTACCGATAAGCAGCCTGAGTTATTAACCAAAGCCCTTGATGCGCTGGTGGTAGATGTAAACGAGCAGAACTTTGCCCAGGCGGTAGACCGTTACGTACGCGGCTTACAAAACGCCGGTAAGAAATTTCCGTTCTATCAGGCGTTTGATGCTTATAACAACCTGATCCGTGAGGGTAACTTCAATACTGACGCACTTATCAGCGCGGCTGAGTCGTTAACGGTGGCCGACATGCAGGCATTTATGCAGGCTCTGCTGAGTGAAAACCAACTGCGTATTTTTGCCTTTGGTAACTATGACAAGGCCGATCTGGACAACGCCGTAGCGTTAGTCAAAGGGGCGCTGCCGGAAAATCGCACCAGCGTAAATTACGATATGCGTGAATTCTGGCAGCCACAGGCTGAACAGACGCTGGTCTGGCAGCAGGATCTGAGTGTTGCCGATGTGGCACTGATTGATGTGATGGTTCACCCAACACCTGGTTTTGATACCCGGGCTGCTGGCACGGTATTGCGTGGTCACTTCAGAACCGTCGCCTTTGACAAGCTGCGTACCGAAGAGCAACTGGCTTACGCGGTAGGTGGTATGGCAACCAGCATTGGTGATTACACCGGTTTTGCCATGTTTATTCAGACCCCGGTGAAAGACGTAGCGGCTATGCAGGCGCGTTTTGATGAATTTAAAACGCAATACAAAGTCGCACTGGATGCCTTAACCGAGGAAGAATTTGCCAAGTTAAAAACCAGTGCACTGGTATCGCTGAAGGAAGCGCCTAAAAATATGCGTGATGAAGTGGTACCGTTTATTTCAGACTGGTATCGCGAGAAATACGACTTCGACAGCGAGCAGAAACTCATTGCGGCGGTTGAGAAAGTGACCCTGGAAGATGTGAAAGCGTTTTACCAGCAAACTATGCTTAACGACAACGCGGCACGGATCTCTGTTCAACTGCGAGGTACCAGCTTTGTGGAACAACCTTTTGCAGATATCAAAGGGGCCACTAAGGTTGAGGATCTGGCCGGCTTTCACGAGTCGATGAAAAAACAATAAGCCAGCAGCACTTTACTGCAACACAATCAAAAACGGTGGCCTTTGCCACCGTTTTTTTATGCCGTGGTCCGTTATATACTGACGCCACTACAATTCTTCTATGCAATTGAGTATTTAATGAGCCAGATTAGTATTATACTGGCAGCAATACATCAAACCACAGAGTTTATATGACAGATGATCCGCACTACGAGCGGGAAAAAGCCAAGTACGACAATCCGGTAGCCAGCCGCGAATATTTGCTGGAAACCCTTAAAGAGCATGGCAAACCCATGACCTTTATGGACATTTGCCAAAGCGTAAATGCCCAGGACGAAGACAGCCGGATTGGTATTCAACGACGCCTGCGCGCCATGGAGCGCGAGGGGCAAATTCAATTTACCAAACAAAAACGCTATGCCGTTCTGCAACAGGAACAGCTTATCCGCGGGCGAATTATAGGCCACCGTGACGGTTACGGTTTCCTGCGTCCCGATGATAATTCCGGCGACTTGTTTATCAGTGCCGGGCAAATGCAAATGTTTATGCACGACGACAGGGTGGAAGCCCGTGAAAGCGGTACAGACCGCCGTGGTCGTCGCGAAGCCTATATTAATCAGGTGATAGAGCCCCGTAAGGAGCCCATTGTTGGCCGGTATTTTACCGAACAGGGCATGGGGATGGTTATTCCTGATGATAGCCGAATCAACTTTGAGATCATTATTCCACCTGAACACGCTCACGGTGCCAGACAAGGCAATGTAGTGGTGGTGGAAATTACTCAGCGTCCCCGTCGGCGGGTCAGCCCGGTTGGCCGGATAATTGAAGTGCTCGGCGAGCACATGGCGCCGGGGATGGAAATCGAAATGGCCCTGCGCACCTTCGATATTCCCCATCAGTGGCCTAAAGGCGTTACCCGACAGATTGAAGGGTTAACCGACAGCGTTAAGGAAGAAGACAAAACCGGCCGCGTCGACCTGCGTCAGTTACCGCTGGTGACTATCGACGGTGAAGATGCAAGAGACTTCGACGACGCCGTATTCTGTGAGCCGCTGGATAACGGTGGCTGGCAGTTATGGGTAGCCATTGCTGATGTGAGTCAGTATGTGACGCCGGGCAGTGCGCTGGATGCCGAAGCGCTGGAGCGCGGTAACTCGGTGTACTTCCCTGAGCAGGTTATTCCCATGTTGCCGGAAGTGTTGTCGAACGGGCTATGCTCACTGAATCCTGAGGTTGACCGGCTGTGCATGGTATGTGAAATGACCGTCAGCCCGGCAGGTAAACTGGAGAATTACCAGTTTTACGAAGCGGTGATGAATTCTCACGCTCGCTTTACCTACAGCAAAGTGTGGCAGATTTTAAGCGGTAACAAAGAGCTTCATCAGCGTTATGAAGAATTTGTGCCCCACCTGCGCCATTTACACGACCTGTACCGCGCGCTTAAAAAAGCCCGTGCTCAGCGTGGTGCCATTGAGTTTGAAACGCAGGAAAGTAAATTTGTTTTCAATGCCCAGCGCAAGATTGAAAACATCGTGCCCATTGAGCGTAACGATGCCCATAAGCTGATTGAAGAATGTATGATCATGGCCAACGTTAGTGCGGCCTTGTACATTGAAAACAATAAAGCGCATTCACTGTTTCGCGTGCACGACAAGCCTGATGCGGACAGGCTGACCGCGTTTACCTCTTATCTGGGTGAAGTAGGGATCCCGCACAGCATTGTAGAGGGCGCCTCGCCGGCCGATTTTACTGCGGTGGTCAGCAAAACCCGTGGTCGCCCTGATCAGGAACTTATCCAGACCATGCTGCTGCGCTCCATGAAGCAGGCTATCTACGATGGCGATAACATCGGCCACTTCGGCCTGGCGCTCGATGCGTACGCTCATTTTACTTCGCCGATCCGACGTTATCCGGATCTGGTGGTACACAGAACGCTTAAATCGATCCTTAAAAAACAAGGGCAGACGGTTCATGGTGCCAAGTCATACAGCGAAGAGGAAGTCGAGCAGTTAGGCGAACAGTGCTCCATGACTGAACGCCGTGCCGATGATGCTACCCGTGACGTCAGCGACTGGCTCAAATGCGAGTTTATGCAGGACCACGTGGGCGAAACCTTTGAAGGGGTGGTGAGCTCGGTAACCGGCTTTGGTATTTTCGTGCGTATCACCGAATACCATATTGATGGTCTGGTACATATTACCTCTCTCGATGATGACTATTACCGTTATGACGAAGTGAAACAAACTCTTAGCGGCGAGAGCGGCGCCCGCCAGTACCGTTTAGGCGATCAGCTGGAAGTCAAAGTAGCGGCTGTGAATCTGGATGAACGTAAAATCGATCTGGTGCTCGATAATAAGTGGTTGCGCTCCCAGGGCGGTAAAAAGGTTAAAGTGGTTAATAAGCGCAGTGGTGACGAAAAATCGCCGGGCCGCCAGCGTCGTAGTACTAAAGACGCCGATAAAAGCGGTGGGAAAAGCTCAGGTAAATCACGACGTAAGCCAGCGGGAAAGTCTGGCAGTACAGCGAATAAGCGCGGTAGCTCCAATAAGGGGCGGCCGGCAAAAGGTAAGAAAGGTTAATGGCACAGCAAGAATGGTTATACGGTCTGCATGCCATGCAGGCGGTAATTGAAAACGAACCCGAACGATTGATTGAAGTCTGGGTATTGAAAGGGCGTGATGATGAGCGGTTGATTAATATTGTTAATCAGGCTCGTCGTTTCGGCGTGTCGGTGCAATTTTGCAACCGCAAAGTGCTCGACGATAAAGTAAAAGGTGAGCAGCACCAGGGCATAGTCGCCCGGGCGAAGCCAGCAAAAACCCTGGATGAAAGCGATTTGGACCAGTTGCTGGATTCAACCCCCGTGCCCTTATTGCTGGTGCTTGATGGCGTAACCGATCCGCATAATATCGGTGCCTGCCTGCGTACCGCCGACGCGGCCGGTGCACACGCCCTGATAGTGCCGAAAGACAAGTCCGGTGGACTTACCGGCACGGCCCGCAAAGTCGCTTGTGGTGCCGCTGAAGTAGTGCCTTTTATACAGGTCACTAATCTGTCGCGAACCTTAAAACAGCTGCAGGATAAAGGGGTTTGGGTAATCGGTACTGCCGGCGAAGCCGAGCAACTGATTTACGATTGCAAGCTAAGCGGCCCAATGGCACTGGTAATGGGCGCCGAAGGCAAGGGCATGCGCCGCTTAACCCGCGAAACCTGTGATGAACTGGTAAAACTCCCCATGGCTGGCAGCGTATCGAGCCTGAATGTGTCGGTGGCTACCGGGGTTTGTTTATACGAGATTGTCCGCCAGCGCGGCCTTTAAGGTACTAGGCGATGGAAAGCATAGCCCAGCTTGAGAGATGGATGACGGCCATTTCTGAGCCGCATATTGTCCTTGGCTATGGCAGCCTGATGAACAGCGACTCCCGTAGTCGTCATTCTGGTATTCCCCACGATGGCGTTGAAGTTGAGGTATTTGGTTTCGAGCGGGGCTGGATAACCCGCTCTGAACCCGAACTGCAAACCTACGTTGGCGCCTATCAGAAAAAAGATGGCTGGCTGAATGCTCAGCTTGTGCCTACCCATCTTGATCCTGCGCTGCAAAAGCGGGAGCAGGACTACCGCTTTACACCGGTGACCATCGACCAGTTAAACTTTGAACTGGCTGATGACCTCACCGAGCGATTGATTGAGTGGATAAAGCAGCGCGATATCTGGATTTGCGAATCGTTAAAGGTTGAGTTCTCAAGTGCTGATTATCCGGTCCATCAAAGCTATATCGATACCTGTCTGGCCGGTTGCCTGGAGTTAGGCGGCGAAGCGGCCGCCCGGCGTTTTATAGATTCAACCACAGGTTGGCAGCATCACCGGGTTAACGATCGCGAAGCGCCTCGCTACCCGCGGGCGGCAGTGGTCAACCCGGCTTACTTTGCGGTGATCGATCAGTTGCTGGATGACCCGTCATGATTATTGAGTCCGAGCGGCTGAGGCTGCGACGACTGAGTCGGGATGATGTGGATTTTATTCTGGCGGTAACTAACGACAAACAATGGCTGACGTTTATCGGCGATCGCGGTATTAACGACGATGGTCAGGCCAGCCAGTATATAACCGTAGCCAGTGACAGCTTTGCTGCCAAAGGATATGGCTTATGGCTGGTTGAAGCCATTGATGCAGAGGGCGATAAGCGAATTGGACTATGTGGCTTTATCCGCCGTCCGTTTCTGAGTTGCCCCGATCTTGGTTATGCCTTTTTACCCCGGGGGCGCGGCAAAGGCTATGCCTGTGAAGCGGTAAACCTGGTGCTAAGCTGGGCTTCCTCGCATACTAATGAGCGCCAGGTCAGCGCTATTTGCCGGCCGGAT
The DNA here is from genome assembly GCA_002339125.1 of Alteromonadaceae bacterium UBA2620. Lineage (GTDB taxonomy): Bacteria > Pseudomonadota > Gammaproteobacteria > Enterobacterales > Alteromonadaceae > Alteromonas. The sequence continues at coordinate 42,656 of DDJQ01000116.1, read as the reverse complement.
AACCTTGCTTCGCTGGCAGTGCTCCAGCGTGCAGGGTTTGAGCGCATGGGAAAGCTATTTCAGCCACAGCAACTGCCTCACGATTTCTTTTTGCGCCCTTTGTAGTCTGCTTGCTGGCTTCGACTGAACAGGCCAATTCAGCTTTAATTTATGAGGTATGTGTTATACTTTAGCCGGTATTATTCTATGTCTTTTCAAATTCATTTAAGCAGGGAGCAGGGACGTCTTGGGCTTATTTGCATCTATCAAAAGCAAACTAACCTTTATTAGCCAGCGTTATGGCAGAACGCTAACGCTATTGGCGGTGGTGTTGTTTTTAACGTTCGACTTTATTGCCCTCTCGCTCAATGTCTGGCTGTCTTATCGTATTGAAGCGGCCGCCATCAATATCAACCTTTCCGGCAGGCAGCGGATGCTCAGTCAGCGTTTGGTGAAAAACCTGCTGATGATGGAAAACGCCTATACTAACCAAGAAGTGTACAGTGCTGCGCTGGCAGAACTTAGGGAAACCTATAAGCGTTTCGACCTTACTCTCGATAGCTTCCATCGTGGTGGGCGAATACTTTCGGCCGAGAACAATGTTATTGAGGTAGCTCCCCTAACTAGCGCTGCTACCACCCAAATAGTGCAGCAGGCGCTACTGGAGTGGTCACCCCTAAGACAAAAAGTCAGGCAACTGATTGGCCGTGAGTATGACCATTTGCTCCTCCGGCAAGCCATCGATGTGGCGCAGCGAAAAAACCTCACGTTACTCGATTTGATGAACAAGCTTACCGTTGAGCTTGAACACGAAACTCAGGCAGAAGCCATGTCAATTCGCTTTTATCAGGGACTGGCTTTTTTCCTGGCCATTATTAACTTTTCCCTGGCAATTTTGATGTACCGCTTGCGGGTACGAAAAGCCATTCACTCTGTGGATTTGGTCGATAACATAGTGAATAAGATCGCTGCTGGCATTCTGGTAGCTGATGAAAGCCATAAAATTATCAGAGTAAATAAGCTCATGGAAAACATGAGTGGTTATGCTACGAGCGAGCTGCTTGGCCGCAAAGTTGATACTTTGTTGTATGAACATGAAGGTGAAATGTTCGGTGTGCGTAAAATTGGCGAGCAATATCATTGCCAGGTAGAGGTTAGTAAAGTCCTGATCGGTAACCGTCCGGCAACGGTGTACACCATTATTGATGACAGTCAGCAAAAAGCCCAGCAGCAGGAACTCACGTTGCTGGCTTATCACGATCAGTTAACGGATTTACCTAATCGCCACCTTTTTAATGACCGCTTGTCGGTAGAACTGAAGCATGCCCGGCGCCGCAATGAAAAAATCGCCCTGTTGTTTATCGACCTCAACGGGTTTAAAGGCGTAAACGATCGCTATGGACACAAGTTTGGGGATTTATTACTGGGACGTGTTGCTGTCAGAATGAAGCAGACCGTACGGGATTCCGACACTGTGGCAAGGCTTGGCGGCGATGAGTTTACACTACTGCTCACTGATATAGAGTCTTATAAAATGTGTAAGGCGCTGGTGGATAAAATCATTGATGCGATTTGCAAACCCTACCTTATTCAGGAGGTACTGGTTGAAGTAGGTGCGAGCATCGGGGTGGCCTGTTTTCCTGACGATGCAACCAATGAGCAGGAATTATTGAGCCTGGCGGATAAAGCCATGTATCGCTCTAAAGCCACTGGCGAAAGCTGTATTACCTTCGCCAGCGACTGGCTTTCACATAAGCCCGAAAAGCATCAGGTGGATCAAAACTGAGGTGGCAGCAGTTCCACTTTATTTATGATAATCGGCTCTACCGGTGCATCGGCGAAACCAATGGTCGCTTTATATTCGGTTTCTACTTCGCCTATGGCATCAACCACTTCATAGCCTTCCACTACGGCTCCAAAGACCGCATAGCCCCATGAGCTGCCCGGGTCGAGGTTATCGTTTTCATCCAGATTAAAGAAGAACTGACGGGTGGCGGTATGCGGGTCGTTCTGACGAGCCATTGCAACCGAATACATGGTATTTTTCAGGCCGTTGCCTGATTCGTTAAAGATGGCCGGGTAAGACGATTTCTCTTCATAATCCACCGTATAACCACCGCCCTGAACGATATAACCAGGGATAATGCGCTGAAAAATGGTGCCTTCGAAACTTCGCTTATCCACATAACGCAGAAAGTTGTTTACTGTGATGGGCGCACGGCGACGATCCAGCTCGATGACAATATCTCCCATGGTGGTTTCCAGCTTAACCCGTGGGTAGTAATTATCAGGCTGGATTTGTGAACCGTCATCCGCTTCTTTTTTTGCGGCCTGAGCAGCCACGGTAAAAATCAGCAGTGAAAATAGCAGAGCTCTTAGCATGGGTTATCCTTATCGTTTTGCAGCACTAAAAATGACAAACTTGTTGTGACTGGCAAGGGTAGTCACGCCGCCAAACAAGCGTTTAAGGGTATGGTAATAATCCAGGTGCCGGTTGGCTACCACAATCAGATGACCACCTTTTTCCAGCAGTTCATAGGCATCATGGAACATCTGCCAGGCAATATGATCGGTAATGGTATTCTGCTGGTGGAACGGCGGGTTACACAACACTTTGGTAAAGCTGGGGCGGGCAGGCTGGTCGAGTAAAGATTCCAGACAGTTACTGGCTACAAAGCGGCACTGGTTAACCTGTTCCGGAAAATTGTTTTCGACATTCAGGCGGGCCGAAGCAATCGCCATGTAGGACTCATCTACAAAGGTGACCTTGGCGTTTGGTGCCATACTCAGTGCATTCAGCCCCAGTACGCCATTCCCGCAGCCGAGGTCGAGCAGGTTGTCATGGTCGCTGACCTGCATATGCTCGAGTAAAAAACGTGCGCCGATATCCAGCGACTGGCGGGAAAATACGTTGGCATGATTAGCGACCTGCACCGTCTGGCCATTGGGTAGTCGGCAGGGCCACACCGTGGGGTACGGATTTTTAACCTCGCGGCCAAGCACTTCGGGATCCGGCTGACAAAAAATCAGCCGGGATTTCTTTTTCGCCAGTGACGTTTTAGTGGGGCCAATAAGCTTTTCAAACAGTGCCAGCACAGAGCGCGTAACGGTTTTTACTTTTGCCCCGGCGACGATAACGGTTTGCGGGCCGACCACTTTGCGCAGCGCCAGTAACTGACTTTCCAGTAGTGCCAGGGTGCGGGGAATTTTGATGATAACCAGCGCCGGTGATTCAGGCAAAGGCGCAAGGCAGTCCTGCATGGTTACTGCGGGCAGTTGGTTGGTTGCCAGGTTTTCCTTAAACGATAACTCTGAAATCTTTGAGTCAGACACCCACACCGGTTGCTCTTCAGCAAACCAACATCCCAGTGCACCGAAATCATCATTAAAGAGTATCCACGGCTGTTGGCTGCCTGATAACGCCGGTAGCTCTTGCCCGATATGTTCAATAAGCAGTTCGTCAGCACTGTCCCAGGCCTGCAGACTCTTGTGCTGATGTTTGGCCGGATAACGGATCAGCGTCAATGTGCGGTCAGATAGTGTAAACTCTGTGTTCATGATGTGTGGTTTGCCCGGTGTTATCGATAATGCAATTTAACTTATTTGCCAGTCAGGCGGCGGCTTTAACGCCTGTATCACTGCCCGATGCCGATATCCGTTATCAGTCTGACTGGCTGTCGCCAGAGCAGGCTGAAGCGCTGTATCTTCAGCTTCAGCAGGAATTACCCTGGCGGCAGGATACTATCAAATTGTACGGCCGAGAGGTAAAAATTCCGCGCTTACAATCGTGGCACGGCGCGCCGCATTGTGAATATACCTATTCCAATTTACGCATGCCACCGCATCCCATGACAGCCAGTTTAACGCAATTGCAGCAACGACTGAGCGCAGAACTGAATGCGCCGTTTAATTGTGTTTTGGCCAACTGGTACCGCGATGGCAGCGATGGCATGGGCATGCACGCCGATGACGAACCCGAAATCGGCCCCCGCCCGGTGATAGCATCAGTCTCACTGGGCAGCACCCGGCGCTTTAGTTTTAAGCATTTGCGCAGTGGCGAGCGCAGCGAACTCATGCTGGAGCCCGGCAGCCTGTTGGTAATGGCTGGCGATACGCAGCAACACTATCACCACGGACTCAGCAAGACGCGTAAACCTATCGGTGGTAGAATTAACCTTACGTTTCGATATATTCCCAAACATGAAAACTCCGATGCAGGTGAGCCATAAATGATGCAGGTAAGACCCTTTATTGAGCAGCAATTAACGAATGAACTCGCTCCACAATACCTTGAAGTGCTGGATGAAAGTTATATGCACAATGTGCCGGATGATGCACAAAGTCACTTTAAGGTTACCGTTGTCAGTGAGGCCTTCGAAGGACTTCGCCTGATTGCCCGTCACCGCCAGGTGAATGCGCTGGTGGCTGAAGCACTGGCGGGGCCGGTGCATGCTCTGGCACTGCATACCTATACCCCGGCCGAATGGCAAAAGCGCAATCAGACGTCGGTAGATTCGCCGGCTTGCCTGGGCGGCAGCAAACTCGGCTAACTACCGTTTAGTGCAGTAACGATTAAAGCAGCCCCTGGCCAGAGAGAAAATCGAACGCCGCAATGGTTAGGGGTAACGATAACACCGTGGTGATGGCGATGATGCTGGCCGCCAGTCGGTAATCCCCCCCAAGCGTGCGAACCATCACGTAACTGGCAGCGGCTGTTGGCGCGATAGTCATTAATAATACAATGCCCAGAGGCATGCCGCGCAGCCCGGCCGCATAGGCTAATGCCACCATCACTGCTGGATAAAACACGCATTTACTCAACGAACTAAGACTAATATTAAACCAGTCTGCACTGAATGACCGGAACTGCAACGAGGCGCCGGTGCACAGCAGGGCCAGCGGTAAGGTAAGTTGCGCGAAGTATTCACCGGTGGTGGTTAGCAATACGGGCAGACGCCAGTCGAAATAAGAGAAGGGTAACGCAATAACAATGGCTATTATTAGCGGATTCTTCACAATACCTTTTATCTGTGAGGTAAGTGAGCGCTTGCCTTCCTGATAAAAATTGAGAATAAATACCGATAATACATTAAACAAAATGGTGACCATACCCAGATAAACAGAGGCGGCTGCCAGACCATCACTGCCGTAGGTTTGTGCGCAATAAGCCAGACCAATAATACCCATATTGGCCCTGAAGCCGCCCTGGGTGACCACCCCGGTTGCCTGGCGATTCGGCACCATCAGATGACTGGCTAACATCAGCAGCAAAAAATAGCCCAGCGTGCCGGTTAAGCCGGTAATGATCAGTACCGGATTCGCCGCTTTACTGAAATCAGCCTGACTGATGGAGATAAACAATAAGGCTGGCAGGGCCACGGTAAACACCAGTTTGGAGCCGGTGGCGACAAATTCATCATTAATAAGTTTGGCGCGCAATAATACATTGCCCATGATAAGTAATACGAGGACCGGGCCAATAACAGTGATGGCAAAATCAAAGGTGGATGCTTGCATAACGGTTGAGAATCCCGAAAAGGCAGTGAAAGCGATTTTGAAACAACAGCATAGCACCAATTAGCGGGCACCGGGCAAGGTTAATGCATTAATCCTTGCATCAGGTTGTGAAAAAGTGAAAGAGCTACAGCTCCGCAGCTGAGCTTTGTAGCTGAACGCTTTTTACGCAAATGTATGAATCTGGTATCGAAGCAGTAACAGTCAAAATTACTCAGATGTCGCAGAGGGTGACTCTGTTGCGAGTACTTCCTGTAATCCTTTCTGCATAAGTGCGGTGCGGCGCTGATTAATCATTTGCCGGGAGATAATAAGGCCAAGCAACAAAGCGGCTATGGGCAGCCAGCTGCCATAACCAAAAAACGAATACAAAATACCACCCAGGCCAAAAATCATAAATACCGGTAGTAGCCAGCAATACATTTGGAACAGGCGTTTTGCCGGGGGATTGAAACTGGTGTCGCGGGCTTTTTCCAGCAAGGTAAACTGCTCATGACGTTCGCGATCGGCGATTTCCGGGAATTGGTCGATGTATTCTTTAATATCCATAACTGACGTTTCGACGTTATTTTTGCTGCAAAGTGTAGGCGCAGCGAATTCACAATGCAATCCTACGGCAGGCTAACCTGATTAAGTAAGATATCCACGGCTTCAGAAACCCACTCAGCAATAATGTTCTGGTCGGGGATAAAATCCGGATGCAGCAAACAATACATCTGCGATTGACCCCGCAAAACAGTAATAAAGTCGGTCGCCAGACGCAGCGGCTCGCAACCGTTATCAGCCAGCTCATGCTTTTGCAGGGCGCGGTTAACTGCTTCGGCTATCACCGGCAGGATACTGGCGGGCCCGGCATCGTAAAAGGTTTTTGCAAGCCCGGGGAAGCGCGGCGCTTCAGCAACCACGGCGCGGAATAAGGCCTGATTCTCTGGTGCTAGTAATAAGGTTAGGTACGCTTCACCAATACGAAACAGCGATTCTGAAAAATGCATATCGGGCAAACTAATGGCTCTGACCTGTTCAATAAAGTGTTTGCACTGGGTATTCACCACCGAGGCAAATAAACTCTCTTTGGTGGGAAAGTGATTATATAAGGTGGCTTTGGAAACGCCGGCTTTTTTCTGGATCAGATCGGTAGTGGCGCCATTGTAACCGTACTGCAGAAAATAATGACAAGCCGCTTTGATTATGGCCTGAGTCTTTTGCTGTTTGTTATTGAGAGACATGAAGTTTTTACTATCTGAGGTGTTAACGACTATGGTAACGACTTACCCGGCTCAGGCAATGCTCTAAGGGGCAGCTTTGACTGCGTTTATCGCATCGGGCGGCAGATTTTTACAAACTGTTAAAGGACAAATGAGCCTGGTAATGGTAGGATCGCCGACCGATTTTTAACCACCTCAGTGCTGAGATAGTAATGTTTGATATCATCACGAGTAAAGAAAGTAACGTAAAGAATGACGTGCTCTCAGGAATAACCGTTGCCCTGGCACTGGTGCCCGAAGCCGTTGCTTTTGCATTTGTTGCCGGCGTTGAGCCGATGATAGGCCTGTACGCGGCATTTATGATGGGGCTGATTACCTCTGCCATTGGTGGCCGTCCTGGCATGATTTCCGGTGCAACCGGCGCGATGGCAGTTGTTATGGTTGCCCTGGTTGCCGAACACGGTGTCCAGTACTTGTTTGCCGCAGTGTTATTGGCCGGTTTGTTGCAAATATTGTGCGGCGTATTTCGCTTAGGGAAGTTTATTCGCCTGGTGCCTTACCCGGTTATGCTGGGCTTTGTAAACGGCCTGGCTATCGTAATTTTCCTGGCCCAGTTGGGGCAGTTTAAAGTCACTGGCGCACTGGGTACCCAGGAGTGGATGAGCGGCACTATGCTCTACATTATGCTGGGGCTGGTTGCATTAACCATGGCAATCATCTACATATTGCCAAAACTGACCAAAGCCGTACCCGCATCGCTGGCGGCGATTATCACTATTACATTGTTAGTGCACGGACTGGATCTGGAAGCCCGCACGGTTATCGACTTCGTGCGCGACATGCTCCCGGTTGACCAACGCGACAGCGCCACCCTTGCGGGCGAGCTGCCAACGTTTGCTATCCCTATGGTGCCATTTAACTGGGATACGCTGATGATCATCTTACCAACCTCGGTCATTTTATGTCTGGTGGGTTTGATTGAGTCACTGTTAACCCTCACCCTGATTGACGAAATGACCGATACCCGTGGCCGCGGTAACAAAGAATGTATTGGTCAGGGTGTTGCTAACACCGTGAACGGTTTCTTTGGTGGTATGGGTGGTTGTGCCATGATTGGCCAGAGCATGATTAACATTAACTCTGGTGGTCGCGGACGCTTATCAGGTATCACCGCAGCAGTAGTATTACTTGGCTTTATTTTATTCGCTGCACCGCTGATTGAGATGATCCCGCTGGCAGCACTGGTTGGTGTAATGTTTGTGGTAGTAATAGGCACCTTCGAGTGGGCATCGTTCCGCATAATCCGTGGCGTTAATAAGGAAGATGCTTTTGTCTTGTTCCTGGTAACCGCCGTTACCGTTATTGCCGACCTGGCGATTGCCGTGGTGGTTGGGGTAATAGTTTCTGCGCTGGTGTTTGCCTGGAAAGCTGCTCGCTACGTTGATTCGAAAACCCACATTGATGACGATGGCTGGAAAGTCTACGAGCTGCGTGGCCCGGTATTCTTTGGTTCAGTCAGTCACTTTAAAGAGCTGTTTGACGTGGCTAATGACCCGGAAGATGTGGTTATCGACTTTAAGAACAGCCGTATTTGGGATTCATCAGGCATTGATGCGCTGGATGGTCTGGCCGATAAATACGAGCAGGCGGGTAAGAAACTGCATATCCGTCACGTGAGTCAGGAATGCCAGAGCTTGCTTAACAAGGCCGGTAAATTCGTTGAGATAAACGTTAACGAAGACCCTCGTTACCGGATAGCAACCGACAAGCTTGCCTAACCGGGTAGTTTTACAGGCAAAAACATAAAGGGGTCAGAAAATCAAGGGGTCAAATCAAGGGGTCAGAGTAATTATTTACTCTGACCCCTTGATTACCTTGATTAGACCCCTTGATTAGGAGCAAAGTGCTTTTAGTCGCGTTTGGCTGCCAGGTAGTTAAACAGTTCCAGGCGTTCAGTTGGTGTCAGGTCACGGCCAATCTGTACTTTATATTTACCGTTAACAATGAAGGTAGGCACCGAGCGCACTTCGCGGCGATAGTCTTCTACGACTTTATTGTTTTTACCCAGCATCGATTTAACGCCAAAGCTTTTAGCCAGCTTATCGAATTTTGCTGAATCCACACCGTTGATAATAAAGATGTTACGGATGTCTTTCATGCCAGTAATGGTGGCACGTTGTTTATGGATATAGTTAAAAATTGCGGCACTCAGCTTGTCTTCCTGCTTCAGTGCTTTCGCGATTAACATACCCGTGGTCACTTCATCCTGCACTTCCTGACTGGCGTAAGGCATGAAGTTAACGTGTACTTTTTCGAACTTAACACCTTCATCCAGCGACTTTTTAAGTTCGGCTACGAATGGCTCTGTGCGGTAGCAGTGCGGACACCAGTAAGAGAAAAACTCGACGACTTGTGGCGAGTCACTTAAAGGCTTATCGATTTCTTCGTAATGTTTACCTTCTTCCCACTTAACAGCGGCAGAGGCCTGTAATGGAATCAGCAATGCTAGTACAACCCACAAAGCAAACTTCTTCATTCGAGTGTTTTCCTTTCTAATTCAAGTAAACGTTGAGATTATCATACCGCTAAATAATCGCCTAGTCAGTGACGACCAGGCGAATTAAACGGCGATTAACGGTTAAAAGCGATAGCTGGTATGCACCAGGAAACGCCGCTGGGCACCGCGGTAGCCAATGATATCTTCATAGTCTTCAGACAATGCATTATCCACTCGGACCCCAAACTGCCACTGTTGGTTCCAGTCATAGTTCACGTTTATGCTGGTTAGCCAGTACGGATCAAGACTGAGAACTTCGCCGCTGAATGACGTGGGCGGGTAAAAGATATCCTGACGCACGCCGGTGTAATCTGCTTTGATATAAACAGATAAACCCTGAACCGGTAATGAATGGCGGTAGGTTACCGAGCCGGTGTGGTTAGGGCGACGCAGTTCAACCGCCTGATCGGCGCCATCACCGCTGGTGGCATCCAGATAGCTGTAGTGGGCAGTGAACTGCCAGGTATCAGCAACCCATTGCAGCGATGCTTCAAAGCCGTCGCGGCGGGAATCCTGACTGGCATTGGCCACCGAGCTTAAGCCACTGGCGCTATCCCATACACTGGTGATTTCGTTTTCCAGGCGCGTAGAAAATACGCTGAAATCGGCTGAAAGCTGACGGCTGAACTGGCTTTGCAGTCCCACTTCAAACTCCCGGCTTTGTTCTGGCTTGAGATCAGGGTTACCAATAAACTGGGCCGGATAATAGCCGAACAGCTCAGTGAAGTTAGGGGTTTTAACAGCCTGGCTGATGCTGGCAAAAACATTAACCTGACGGCTCAGGGCATAGTGTGCACCGGCGCGATAACTCCAGGCCTTTTCGAAGCGATCGTTATCGTCGTAGCGTACGCTGAACTGCGTAGTCAGCTCGTCTGTGCCCAGCCCGGTTAACTCCGCAAAAATACTGCTGGTGCTGTCATCGCCGCGGTAGTTCGGATCGCCCCAGTCAGCCGGCCCGCGCTGTTCGAACTCGCGACGGAGTAGCTCAGTGCCAATAGCAAACTGGGCCACGTCGGTAGTGATAAATTGAGTCCAGTTGAGCTGCTTACGCTCTCCGGTAGTACCACCAGCGTCGAAACCGCTGGTCAGGTTGTCGTTATCATCCTTGTGGTACTGGGCTTTAAGTTCGCTGGTATAGCCTAACTCAGCGATAGCCAGGTTCCACTGTAAGTAGGAGGTTAACTGGTCGCCATCGGTAACGTTGTCGGCATCCGCTGGCAGGCCGGTGGTGAAGTCGCTTGCATCATAGTCGTTGCGATAATCAACCATACGTGTACCGGCCATAAAGGTGTTACTGGCGGTTGCCTGCCAGTTCAGTCCAAAGCCGGCGGTGGTATTGCGGTAACCGTCGTCTTCGCCGCCGGTACGCGACACATTGTCGCCATCGGTATTAAAGTGATTGGCGTACAGAGACACATTCAGGTTGTCCAGCGACTGCTGAGTTGAGACGGAAGCACGATAGGTGCTGGCGTTACCAATACCAGCACTCAGTGACGTGTTGTCATTACTCTCACTGCCCGCTTTAGTTGTGATGCTGAGTACACCAGACACCGCACCGCTGCCCCACAGTGCACTTTGCGCACCACGGAGCAATTCAACTCTGGCAATGTTATCAGCAGTGAGATGGGCAAAATCTACCAGGCCGCCCTGGCTGAGATCGTTCACAATCACGCCGTCGATTAGTACCAACAGGTGATTGGTTTCGCTACCACGCAAACGCAGCTCGGTTAGTGAACCAGGGCTGCCTGACTGACTCAGACTCACGCCGGGCATACCGCGTAATAAATCAGTTAATTGAGTAGCACCTGCAGCCTGAATATCTTCTTCGGTAAGGACTGAGACGGAGGCCGCCAGTTTATCCAGGCTAACCGGTAAACGAGAACCGGTAACAGTAATGGTTTCTACCGAGGATTGCTGGGCGCTGGCAATATTCGCGGCGCACACAAGGGCTACCGCACAGGAAAGGGATCGAATTTTCATAAAAGGCTCTTTTAACAGCACTCCCGCCGAGTGCTAAGACGGATAAGAAGTGGCAACCGGTCCGTTATGAGCAGTTGCCGACGCAGCGCAGGCCGGTCTCCGGGCTTTCAGTCATGCCGGGGCATGAATTCCCGCCTTCCCGATAGTCGGTGGCGTAGGGGAATCGTATTAACATGTGCATGCAATACGTGATTACCGTTGCGGGGGCAGCGTAAGCTTTTCACTTACTTCCCGATTATCCCGATGAACGTGCATCAGGCACCTGAGCGGGCGGGATTATAACGGGAGCGCCAACGGATAAATACCCCCGTGGGTAAAAATGCAAGCTGATCCGCGCTGTGAACCTATGACTTTATATGCCTTCATTGATTGGACCAGGGCTTTAAAGGCAGCATGACTTGCGTGTCATTGTGCCATTCTATCGTTAGCGGCTCACCTGCATCGGCACTGCTTTCGGCATTAACCGGCTTGCCGGAACCATGATTCACCTGGGCATCCTGATTTTTGTTGACGTTTAGCACGATTGCCAGTCGGCTCCCTGGCTCAAGTAGCTTAGCCGTCATCCGCGCATTCACTATAGGCAGTGAGGTTTTCTTTCCCGGTGTAAGTAATTGTCGTTGTTGCATAGAGTGGGCATAGCTGGCCCTGCTGCGATAGGTATTTAAGTGAAACACCTCACCTTCTGCCGATATGGCATAAAAGTTATAGCCAATATCAACATCCTGTTTGTTGGTGCTTATTACAATATTGCCGGTTATAGCACCGGCCAGTTCCATTGGTGAGGTAAAAGCTTCGGTAACATACACTAAGCCGGTTTCGTCGTTGATCTTGTCCTGAATTAATGGCCAGGGGCTGACATTTCTTTGGGTAGTGCGGTCGGCCATATCAACCGTCATTTCGATACTGGCTGGCAGATGCTCCTGGCGGGTGAGTAACCGGTACTGACCATTTGCTAGTTGAGTGGTGCCAAGATAATACTGCACGCCCCGGGAATTTAACCCGGCGAGTGATTCTGCATGTCGCCACTGATTGCTGCCCATCAACTGATAGTTAACCGGATGACTGAGTAGCGTTGGGATCTTCTTGTTGAATAACAAATGATCAAACCAACCAAACACAAGCTCTTCGGTGTCTTTATCAAGAGCCACCGGATCGAGCGTATAATTACTGAAGCTTTCCCACACCTTACCCTGTGCAGTGCCGTGGGAATATGGGCCAATCAGTAATCGGTGATCGGCATCGGGGTTAAACTGCTGATGACGTTTCAGGTAATCCAGCGCTGATATCTGCCCACCATCAAAGTAGCCGGTCACGGTCAGTACCGGGATAGTGATATGACGATACTCTTCTCCTACCGGCACCATCGACTGGTAGTACTTATCGAAGTCAGGGTGAGCCATCCAGCGCTGCCACCACGGGTTTGGTTTGCCGTCGAGTTCTGGCAATTTGGTTATTGGCAGGCCGCTTTGGTAAAACCGGCTCAGCAGCTCATTGCGTTTGGCCCAGTCGGCATACACGGTGTCGTCCATAGTCTTGTTATTGGTAACATGAAAAGCCCACTCATAATTGGCAGTTAATACAATGTTGTTTTCGTAAGGCAGGCCGGTGATCAGGCTGGCAGCTGCATAGGGGGCGATGGCTTTTAATGCTTCAGGCATATGTTTCGCCGCAGCCCACTGAGTAAAACCGTTGTAACTGCCGCCGTACATCACCACGTCACCATTGCTCCAGGGCTGGTGGCTAATCCACTCAATCACCGTCGCTGCGTCTTCACCTTCATGTTCCCAGGGGGTAATGGGGTTGCTACTCAGGCGTTTCCCTCTGGAGTTAGCTATAACGCCGACATATCCGTGGGACGCAGCATGAATCGCCATGGTAAGGTGTGAGCGCTCGTCGGCGTATATAGTGAATTGCATTGCGGTGGGCAATGTAGTGGCTGATTGTTTTGGCTGCACGATGGTGAGCGTTAACTCAACGCCGCCGGCTAACTTCACCAGCCTGGCGGGTTCTATGCGATAGCGGTGTTGGTTTTCAGCGGCAATAATCTCACCGCTAACCGGTATCACTGATTTCAGCACATGGTAGAGATGAACGTTGGTGACCAGCGAAATCACTTGCTCTTCATCGAGCGAGGGGAGCGCCTGATACTGTTTTAACAGGTTCATGACATAATCAAGCGCCCTTTGCACTGACCAGCCAAGCGCATCTTGTAACTGATATAAACTCTCGTTGCTGAGAGTGCTTACTTGTTGCTGGATATGTTCCCTGAGTTGGTCGGCAAAAACAGGCTTTGGCGCGTTGGGATGTTGCTTCAGGGCTTCGTGAAATAAACGATAATGACTATAAGATACGCCATTTTTTTCACTATCCAGCAAAGTGAGTAAAGCCTGATGCTGATTTAATATGGAAAGCAGAGCAACCCGGTTAAATAGTGTCTGGCTATTGATGGTGTCAACTGGCAAATTCGTAGCAAGCGCCACAAGTTGTCGGTTAAAAGCCGTATTGTTTAACAGGCTGATTGCTGCACTCTCGCTGGAGAGTTCACTCTCTGTTAAAGCCGCTGGGGTAGGTGCGTTATTGCCGGCTGCCAGGCTAATCTGCGTCGTACTGGCAAACACAAATAAATAAAAAAGCGCCAGAATAAGCCAGGTTTTGATGTGGTTTAAGGTACAACACACTAATGTTAACACGTCGATCTCCTTCCGTTCAGGTACCGTTATTTGATGGGTAACAGCCTAAATAAAAAGGGAAAAAACGCATGACCAAAGGATGATTTTTGATGATTTATAATGATCCGATGCAAACCAACGTGGTATTTTTAGCCAAACAGTGAAGCAGGGCACTCTCATGCGCTGGCAAATAGCCAATTATCAGTTTTGTGAACAGCAGCAGACGCTCTCTTCGTCTTCTGAGATGTTGCAGCTTGAACCTTTGATGGTAGAGCTGTTGGCTTATTTTTGTCGGCACCCCAATGAAATCATTAGTGTTGATCAACTGATTGACCAGGTCTGGCAGGGCCGGGTTGTCACCGACAATGCGGTTAGCCGACTGATCACCAAATTGCGCCGCGCCTTTGCAGACGATGTCAGACAACCTAAGTTTATTGCGACATTTCCTAAGAAGGGCTACAAATTTGTAGCCCCGGTCGCGAAGATTGATGAATATGATGCTCAATCTTTAATGTCTGATGGCACGCAGGTGACGCGACCTGAGACAGAGGAAAAGCCTGCTGAGTCCGGTTGGTCCTTTCTGAAATTTCCCTTTATTGCCGTACTTCTCGTGGTAATGGTGGTATTGGTCTTCTGGCAAGTGTGGCAAGCGCCACAACCGTCAGCAAGGTTTGCCCGCGCACTCACTTCTATGGATGGTAATGAAGTATTTCCGTCGTTTAGCGCTGATGGGCGTCGAATGGCGTTTATGTCGGTTAAAGCGCAGCGTTTACGGCTGATGATCAAAGACTTACACAACGGTAACAGCGCAGAAATAAACCACCCCGACGGGTTGAATACCGGACCAGGCGATTGGAGCAAACAGGATGACAAGCTGGTTTACCTCGCTGCATCAGCACAGCGGTGTGAATACTATATCGTTGAGATAAAAGGTTTAACCATAGGCGAGCCGCGACTTATCCATCGTTGTCCGGCCGGCAGTTACGGTAAAGTATTGTTTACCCATAATGATCAGCGTGTGGTGTTCAGTGAGAATGCTGGTCCGGGAACGCCTTACTCTATCTATGAGCTGGATTTAACGACCCAAAGTAAACGTCGCCTAAATCAGCCGGACCTTTATTTATCTGGCAACAGCCAGTTTGATTTGCACCCTCATAAAGATAAATTGCTTATCTCCTCGCCAGATAAGCAGCAATGGGAAGGCTTTTATACGCTGGATTTAACAACCAACAAACTCGATCTGTTATTTAAACAGGATGCTTATATTTGTTGTGGAATTTGGGATCATGCGGGAGAGAATGTCATCCTAATGGGTGAGCATCCTGCTTATCAATTACTTAGTTATGATTTAGCGGGAAAAAATAAGCAGGTTATCTTTTCAGGCAGTCGCCGCATAAGTTTACCCCGCCGGTTTAACAATGGAGCTGACTACGTATTTTTGTCTGGCGATAAGCATACGGACATTCAAATTCTTGATTTAGAGAGTGGTGAAGTGGGCAATATTGCTAACGATACGGTCGATGAGCTGCTGGCGACATTCTCTACTAATCATCAGGTCATCGGCTACATCAGCATGGCTTCTGGTAAAGAGCAGGTCTGGAAATACGATCTGGCCTCGGGAGAACGCAGAAAAATCACCGCGTTTACCGACAGTCGCCATTACCTGGATTTACACTGGTCTCCGGACGACCGCTATATAGCCGGGCTTACCTTTAACGAGTTGCACCTGATTGACTCTACTACCGGCGAGGTAACCGTTGTTGATTTTCCGCAAACTGAAATACGCGGAGTGTCGTTTAAATCTGCATCTGAGCTGAGCTTCAGTGCTAAAGAAGGCGAGCGCTGGCGGGTCTACACCTACCACACAGATACGCAGAGTGTGACAGCAGAATCCCCTGAGTGGGCGTTTATTCAGTTTACCCCTGACCGCGACAATACCTTGTGGTTATCTGCCGACCACACTCTTTATTATTCCGCGCAGCAAATAAAGGCTGATATTCCTGGTACTCCTTCAGCCATATTATTAAACGGAAGACAATGGAATCTGCGTAAACAAGACAGTTTATGGTACTGGTATGACCGTGAAGGCCCTGGACAAATCAAACGCTTCCATGCACAAAACGGTAGTATCGAGAGCCTTGCTGAATCCGGCGTAGGTCATTTTGATGTTCAGGGCAGGTCACTGCTGTTTATAAACAGCAGTGAGTCACAATCAAACCTGTTCAGAACTATTAGTCAGAACTAACGCAGTTGGAGTAAATGCCATCATCCGAGAGTGCTATTCTTTATGCTCTCAGATGACTGGCTAATGAGCGGGTGAATTACTTCACCGTTACCGGAGCAGAGTTTGCGCTATTTGCTGTAGTGGTTCGGGTAGCCTTGTTTTTGATATCAAACAGGCCATAACCGGCGACTAGCAGGAAGCATAGGGCTGGCACCACGTATGACACGATTACGCTCCATGAGTCGATGATCGCAGCCTGAAACAAAGGCAGGATTGCGCCGCCCAGAATCGCCATCACCAGACCCGCAGCGCCGAGTTTGGTATCTTCGCCCAGACCTTCCAGCGCAATGCCGTAGATAGTGGGGAACATCAGTGACAGGCAGGCAGAAATTGCTACCAGGGATACCACACCAACCATGTTCGGCGCCTGGGTCATAACAATACACAATCCGGCCGCTATCAGTGACATGATCATCAGCAGTTTTGCCGGATACAAATACTGCATTAACCAGGTCATCACAAAGCGTGAGATAAGAAACACAATCATGCTGTACTGCAGTACCTGGCCGCCATCTACTTCATTACCGTCAATCGCCGCCATGGCGTACTGGATGGTAAAGGTCCAGACACAGGTTTGCGCACCCACGTTAAAAAATTGTGCAAGAACGCCAAACCGATAATGGCGGTTAAGCATTAAACGCTTAAGTGAGGCTCCTAGCTGAATATTCTCGGCGCGCTGCTCTGTGGACTCATTCACCGGGGTTTTAATACAGGCAATGGCAATCCATACCATAACCAGCACAAAAGCCATCCCCACATAAGGCACCATTACCGCATCCAGCTCCGCCCCAATCACAGACTTAAGTTCAGCTGCAGACATGCTGGCGCGCTGTTCGGCTGAGGCCTGATTAAGGTTAGGCAAAATAAGCGTTGCAGCCAGAAATACCCCAAGGTTGGTGCCCACCGGGTTAAATGCCTGAGCCAGGTTCAACCGGCGGGTGGCGCTTTGTTCACAGCCCATAGCCATTACATAGGGGTTGGCTGATGTTTCCAGAATAGAGAGCCCACCGGCCAGCACAAATAAAGCCAGCAGGAAAAAGCCGTAAGTCATGGTCTGACTGGCCGGGTAAAACAGAAAAGCACCGGCTGCGGCACACCCCAGCCCGGTAAGCACCCCGGTTTTGTACGAGAACCGCTTGTTGATAAATGCCGCAGGAATGGCCAGGCAAAAATAGGCACCGTAATAAGCAAATTGAACCAACGCCGATTGCAGCGATGACATGGTAAATATTTTACTAAACACCTTAACCAGAGGGTCCGTCATATTGGCGGCAACACCCCAGGCAGCAAAACAGATGGTGAGCAGAATGAAAGGGAGCAGTGTTTCCCTGGAAACCAATGGCGCGCGTTTTTGCACGGTAAGCCTCGTCATGTAAAAAATTAGTTAAGCGATTTAAGCAACAAAAAATTTTCGTGTCAATAAATCAACAAAATTTATTTAATTTGTTTTCCTTTGATTTGAGGGCGTTGTAAGCCTGATGTTCAGCAGAGCTTTGCACCAGGCTTCTGAAGGACTAATATAGCGTGTTGATTTAAGGATAAATAAGAGAAGTGTTATGTCTGAAACCATTCAAGCAACGTCGAATGAGCCTCTGCCGGTATGGCAAAAAAGTGCCGTACCCAAGGGTCAGTCGGGTTTGCGAGCGCTGAATGAAAGACGAATTCTGACTCTTATCCGCCAGCACCAGCAACTCCCTAAAGCACAGATTGCCAAACAAACCGGGCTGTCAGCCCAGGCTGCCACGGTGATCATCAACCGGCTCGAACACGATGGCTTGTTGCAGCGCGGTGAACCCCATCGTGGCAAGCGTGGTCAGCCCAGCGTGCCGTTCTCGCTTCGAGCCAACGGCGCTTTCGGACTGGGTATCAAAATTGGCCGTCGCAGTATGCAGATATCGCTGATTGATTTTCTGGGGAATGTGCGGGCTTCACTGTGTGAACACTGGGATTTCCCGGCTATTGAAGCGATGCAGCGCTTTACCCAAAAAGGGTTACGAGCCATTTTGTCGGCCCTTGATGAAGAGGAAGTCAGCAGAGTCAGCGGTGTGGGGGTGGCCATGCCATTTGAAATATGGCGCTGGGGTGAGCAGGCCGGCGCGCCAGAAGATGAACTCGCGCGCTGGAAAGAATTTGATGTACTGGCGGCGGTGCAGGAGTTTACTGAGTTGCCGGTGTATCTGTGTAACGATGATATTGCCGCCTGTGCTGCAGAGCTTTGGTTTGGGCAGCACCGCGAGCTTAGCGACTATTTGTATTGCTTTGTGGGCACCTTTATCGGCGGTGGCATGGTGCTTAACCGCAAGCTCCATGTTGGCCGTAGCGGTAATGCCGGCGCGGTGGGTTCTCTGCCGGTACTGGCTGGTTCAGGT
>DDJQ01000116.1:0-23789 GCA_002339125.1 Alteromonadaceae bacterium UBA2620 | reverse complement strand
CTGGCTGGTTCAGGTAACGCTCAGTTACTCGATAGTGCTTCACTTCACCGACTGGAAAAAACGCTTAAACAAACGGGCGTTGATACCGCTTTTCTACACGGCCGGCATCCCATCTGGCCGGAGAATTTGCCCGAGGTGGCCGATTGGCTGGAAGTGGCAGCCGGGGGAATTGTGCAGGCTGCCATCAGTGCTCATGCTTTTCTTGATCTGGATGCCGTGGTTATTGAAGGCGCTGTCCCTGATGCTGTTAAGCAGGTGTTGTTACATAAATGTGAGCAATTACTGGCGAAAGCAGATTGCCGCGGATTATCGCCATTACGGCTATTGCCGGGCTCTGTTGGCGCCGATGCAAGGGCCCTCGGCTGTGCAAATCTCCCCTTACTGGCTCAATACAGTTTGTAAATTTAATAAATAAATAAAGTTGATTTAATATTTAGTCTGCATTAAATTGCGTTCCCCTGACTTGCTGTTAACAGGGTGTGATCGTCGTGTCTGTAAAATCAAACCCCTTCAAGGGGACGTAAATGCGCTTAAAAAATATCGACTTATCCCGGTCCTTACCGCGCGGCGGGATCGCTAAATCCGTTTGTGGTGCTATTAGCGCCGGGCTACTGGCATGGAGTATCGCTCTGCCAACACAGGCCGCTGGAACCGATTATGTCGACTGGCTGGCCAGTTATACCGGTGAAGCAGCGGCTAATGTGAAAGGCGGGAAGCAGCGCGGAAGCGCTTATGCCGGTCAATTATTTGTTGGCGCAGATATCGATATGGACAAAGCGGCCGGGTGGGACAACACCCGCATTAACGTTGCTTTTACCAACCGACATGGCCAGAACCTGGCGCAGAATTACATTGGTAACAGTACCTCCGTGCAGGAAATCTACGGTGGCCAGAATTCTCGCTTAGCCCGCTTTACCATTGAGACGTCTTTCCTGAACGGGCAGTTGCAGTTAGAAGCCGGCAGAACGGTGGCCAACATCTCGTTTTTAGGCTCCGAGCTTTGCCAGTACTTCCAGACTAACTCCGCCTGTGGCAACCCCACCTTTGTGTTTCGTACCAGTAATTTTACCTGGGTGGCAGGTTTACGCTTCGACGTGGATCTCGCCGGGTTGCTTTGGTATTAGTTTTTTTAAATAAATTCACACATCTCTGACATCCAACAGGAGAAATCATATGCAGGTTTTATGTATGGGCGAAGCATTAATAGATATGCTTTCAACCAAAGAGCAGGATGCTACAGGCGCTACCGAGAGTTTTAAGAAATTCGCCGGTGGGGCACCTGCCAATGTGGCGGTTGCCGTTGCTAAGCTAGGCGGTAACAGCGGGTTATTCGGTAAGCTCGGCAAGGATCAGTTTGGCGAATACCTGTATCGCACGCTGGCAGAGTTGGGCGTTAGTACCCGGTTTACCGGCTTTTCTGAACAGGGCAAAACAGCACTGGCTTTTGTTGGGCTGGATGATAGCGGCGAACGCTCTTTCGATTTTTACATTGATAACGCTGCACATACCGACTTATCCGCGGCCGATTTAGAGCCTGACCTGTTTGCCGAGTCTCGTATTATCAGCTTTTGTTCAGGCTCGGTAAGTACGCCTGGATTGCGTAAGGTAACCGAAAATGCCCTCAGCCAGTTTCGTGATGCCGGTAGCATTTTATGTCTGGATATCAATCTGCGCCCGGCGTTCTGGGATGATGCTGCGCTGGCACCAAAGCTTATTAGTGAGACAGCCACCAAAGTGGATATGATTAAAGCCAGTCTCGAAGAGCTGGTGGAGTTGTATGGCGAAGCCAATGTGGACGCCAGCATACAACAGTGGCTGGACAGCGGCGTATCGCTTGTTCTGGTCACCGATGGTGCTAACCCGGTAGCGTTTTACACCCGGGATACCGACGGTACATACCCCACACCGAAAACTCAGGTAGTCGATACTACCGCTGCGGGTGATGCTTTTGTCGGTGGCTTTTTATTTACCCTTGCCAGCGAAGTGCAAAACAGAGCCACGTTTACTCACTGGGTGGCAAACTTTGAAAACATTCTGGCGTCTTTACGCTTTGCAACGCAGTGTGGTGCTATTGCGGTGTCTCGCTACGGCGCCTTTGATGCGCTGGCTGATATACAGCAAGTCGAAGCGTTCAATAATAAAAAAGCCGGGGAATAATTCTCCGGCTCTCGTGTTGTTCAAGCTGGCTGATGGTGTATTCAGTATGGCACCAAAGATAGTGGCGGCTCCTGTAACGTAGCAAACTGCTCTTTCAGTGCCAGGATTTGCTGCTCCCAGTAGCGCTGTTCGGCAAACCAGGGAAAGGCTCGTGGGAACGCTGGGTCTTCCCATCGGTCAGACAGCCACGCCATGTAATGCACCATTCGCATGGCCCGCAATGGTTCCATCAATGCCAGTTCCTTGCTGTCGAACTCACAGAACTCCTCGTAAGATTCTATTAGTGTTTCAAGCTGCATCTGCTGCTGCGCGCGGTCGCCGTTGAGCATCATCCATAAATCCTGAACTGCCGGCCCCATGCGGCTGTCATCCAGGTCGACAAACATCGGGCCGTCACGCCACAGAATATTTCCGGCATGGCAATCGCCGTGCAGACGAATCAGTTTACCCGGCTGATATAACTCTTTGGTGAGTTCAATAACCTGATCGAGTATGGTGAAAAAAGCGGTATGTAGTGATTCCGGTAACAGTTTACTGTTAGCCAGCTTTTGCCGCGGAATAGTTAGATAGCTTTCAATATCCATGGTCGGACGGTGCGAGAAAGGCGCACTGCTTGCCACCTTATGCATGCGGCCAATAAACCGGCCCATCCACTCCAAATGATCGAGATTATCCAGTTCAAACTGACGGCCGCCTACAGAATTGAATAGTGCAAAGCGATATTGCTCAGCAAAATGCAGTGTTTCGCCCTGATGGACAAGGGGGGCAACCACCGGGATTTCAGCATCGGCAAGCGCCTGACTGAAGACATGCTCTTCAAGAATCTGTTCGTTACTCCATCGCTGCGGGCGATAGAATTTCACTACATAGCGCTTTTGTTCATCACTTAAAAACTGGTAGACACGGTTTTCGTAACTGTTTAGCGCAAGGAGTCCTGATTGAGGAAAAATGCCGCACTGTTCCAGTGCGGCAAGGATCATATCGGGTGACAGTTCGGCAAAGGTAAAGTCACTCACATTAAGGCCTGTTTATCGATAAATGAATTTCGATGGCTCGCTAACCTCTACAACAGTGCCGTCTGCTTCGGTGGTGGAAACATTAAAGTATATTTCGGTAACCCGGTCAGACAGGTTGTAGGGGTCAGTTGCGACAGATACAGGCAGACTGTATACCTCGCCGCCACCCACGGTAACAACTTGTTCGCCAATGTACTCGTATTCCGCCAAACCTTCTACTTTAATTGTATAAGTGTGTTCAGTTTGTGATTTATTGAGCACCTTAAGGGTGTACACATTCTCAATGTCGCCGTTCATATTTTCGCGGTACAGGGAGTTACGGTCGCGAATAATATCCACTTCCAGCGGCACCCGGGTCACGATATCTGCAACCAGCAGACCGCACATTACCAGCAGTACCACCAGGTAGCCCACCAGTTTAGGACGAACAATATGGGTGGTCCCGCCAGCCAGTTCGTGCTCTGAGGTAAAGCTGATAAGCCCTTTGGGATAGTCCATTTTTTCCATTACGCCGTTACAGGCATCCACACAGGCACCACAGTTGATGCACTCGTATTGCAAGCCGTTACGGATATCGATACCGGTAGGGCAAACCTGCACACACAGGTTACAGTCGATACATTCGCCAAGGCCTTTTTTGGCTAAATCTTCATGGGCCAGTTTACGTGAACGCGGACCACGTTGTTCACCGCGGTTAGCGTCGTAAGATACCGTAAAGGTATCTTTATCAAACATCGCTGACTGGAAGCG
The DNA here is from genome assembly GCA_002339125.1 of Alteromonadaceae bacterium UBA2620. Classification (GTDB taxonomy): domain Bacteria; phylum Pseudomonadota; class Gammaproteobacteria; order Enterobacterales; family Alteromonadaceae; genus Alteromonas. The sequence goes on along the minus strand of DDJQ01000116.1, from coordinate 19,866 downwards.
GGCGTATGGACACATGTGGGTACACATGATTTCGCGCATCCAGCCCGCGTTGCCATAAGTACATACAGTGAAGAATATAATTGAGAAGCCGGCCCAGAAACTGGTATTGAAGGTGAAAAAGTCAACGTACAGCTGAGCTACCGGCGTGAAGTAGCCAACAAAGGTCATCGCTGTGAGCAATGCAACCAGCACCCAGGCGGTATGCTTAGCCGCTTTGCGCCAGAACTTATCGAAGTCCATGGGACGTTCGTCAAGCTTTATGCGCTTGTTACGGTTACCTTCGAAAAATTCTTCAAACCACACGTATATGTAGGTCCAGGTGGTTTGCGGGCACATAAAGCCGCACCACACGCGGCCGGCAAAAGTCGTTACAAAAAACAGTGCAAAGGCAGACACAATAAAAATATAAGCCAGTAGCGTCAGATCTTGTGGCCACAGGGTCAGCGAGAAAATGGTAAAGCGCTGATCCACAATATTCAGCAGCACAGCCTGGTGACCGTCGTACTGGATCCAGGGGATGGCAACGAATAAAGCAATAAAAAAGAAGCCGAAGAAGCGACGGAAGTTTTCCAGCGGGCCTTTGACTGACCGTACATAAATTCGGTCGCGCGCCGTATAGCGTTTTGACTCATCGAGTTTTTCGGGTTTGTGAACTTTTACCGGAGTAACATTTTTCACCGGGATCTGATCGTTCATGGGACTACCTTCACTGAAGCTAAACATGATTACGGCAGCAGTATACCTGTCATATATTAATTTTAATTAATATAGATCAATCGCAGTCTGATTCGCCGCGGCGACAGTGTAACGTATTTTTTAGGTGTACACACTGGTTCCAGGGTGGCGACAAACGGGGTAGGCGAAAAAATGAACTACCCAGAACAGCTATAACTCTTAATAACTACGTATAAAACACATACTTTATTAAACAGTTAGATGTGGAATAAGCTTGGCTCATTAGTTTGGGAGAAGTATAAAACATGTTTCGTTCGATCGCTGTCATCATTGAAATCGCTATTTTGGTAGTGGTATTGCAGCTACCGTTTGTTCAGTATTTATTTTCTGACGTTCAGGATACGCTGAGTGACTGGATGGAAGAGATCGCTACGCGTGAGGAGCGCCAGCAGCTGGCTGAAATTAAAAATAGCCTGGCAGTGCAGTACTCGGCAATGCGTCCTTATCAGAAAGATTATCTCGATACGGTACTGTCCTCACGAGTCAGAACGCTGCAATTCTATGATGCTTATTGTGAAAATACAGACAGAAATCCTTACATCCACGGCGTAACGCTTCACACGTTTTGCTCTGAGATTCGCCGTTCACCGGTGTTAAATACCAACACACAAGATAGCTGATCCCCTTGTTCATTCCCGGTTCAGGTGAAGACTGATAGACTCAAAACTAAGACAAACCGTTAAACTTTTTGCCGGTTTTTTGTTCTAATGGTTAAACGAGTACGTATATACTCTGACTTCGAATCACACCTTCGGGGGGATCCTACAATGCGAAATGTAAAAGCGTCGTGGTTACTGGTACCTGCGCTCATGGTATTTTCTGGCGCCACTGTGGCCCAAAAAAGCACTGCTGAAGCGGCAGAGACGAAAGTCGACATTACCTGGCAAGACCCCAAGTCGTATACCGATGTCAGACCAAGTAACGAATCGCGCAAAAGTTTTCGTAACCGCGTATTTAAGTCGCTGGATGAATACTTTAATAAACTGGCTGAAGCCTTGCCGGAAGGTCAGACACTTGAGGTAACCGTTACCGACCTGGATTTAGCCGGGGAAGTCTGGCCAACTATGCGTGCCGGAGCTTTCGATATCCGAATTATTGATACGGTATATATTCCGCGGATGGAGTTTAGTTACCAGTTGAAAGAAGGCGATAAAGTGGTGAAGTCTGCTGACGTCAATATTAAGGAAATGGCTTTTATGAACCGTATAAGCCGCGCCCGCAGCAGCGATCAGTTTCGCTATGAAAAAGACATGATCAAACGTTGGTTTGATGATGAATTTGAAGATACTATCGCGAAAAACTAATTGCTAAAAAGGCCGCTCACAGCGGCCTTTTTTATTACTCTGCAGCAGGCCTACAGATAATCGAACTCACTGCCCTCAACGGCCAGTAAGGTGTCTGCAGATTCTAGCAGCGCAGCTTTATGAGCGGCGGTGCGTGGCAGCAGCCGTTGCATGTAGAAATCACAGGTTTTTTGTTTGCCAGCGGCCAGCACCGGGTTATCGCTCTGTGCCGCACAATCTGCCATGGAATACCATAATACGCCAAGCAGGCTGTAACCCGTGTATGCCAGATAATCACAAGCGCCACCGGCAGCATCCACCGCCGAAAACGCTTTTACCTGTAACGAGGTCTGATACCACTCGTCCAGTAAAGCCGATGCGTGCTGCTGGGCTTCGCCGCTGGCCATGCCGGCCACTAATTCGGCAAAAGCGTTACGTGTAATACCCAGCATGTCGCTCCGGTCGCGGGTCAGTTTGCGACCAATCAGATCGAGGGATTGAATACCGTTGGTGCCCTCATAGAGCATGGCAATACGCACATCACGCATAAGTTGTTCCATACCCCATTCACGAATATAGCCATGGCCGCCGAATATCTGAATCCCCAGGCTGGTGGACTCTAACCCGGTATCGGTCATAAAGGCTTTGCAGACAGGTGTCAGAAACTGCAGGATGGCCTCTGCGTTGTCATGCGCTTCACCGCTTGAGTTATGCGCTATATCCATATATTTGGCATACAACATAGCCAGTGCCCGGTTACCTTCCGTCAATGCCTTTTGGGTGAGCAACATACGCGCGATGTCGGGTTGGTAGACAATTGCATCTGCTTTGTCATCCGGTTGTTGTACGCCTTGCGGAGCGCGGGATTGAAGACGTTCTCGCGCATAAGTTAATGCGCCCTGGTAAGAGGCCTCTGAAGCCCCCAGCCCCTCAAGACCCACCTGAAAGCGGGCGTCGTTCATCATGGTAAACATACAGGCCAGACCGCAATGGGGTTCGCCAACCAGCCAGCCTTTAGCACCGTCGAAGTTCATGACGCAGGTAGGACTGGCCTTGATCCCCATTTTCTTTTCTAATGCACTGGGCCCCAGGGCATTACGCTCGCCGGGGTTGCCGTTGTCATCGGGCAAAAATTTAGGGACCAGAAACAGGCTAATGCCTTTTACACCGGCCGGCGCATCCGGCAGGCGTGCCAGTACCATATGGATGATATTTTCGGTCCAGTCATGATCGCCGGCGGTAATAAAGATTTTACTACCGGTTATCTTGTAACTGCCGTCATCATTGGGCTCAGCTTTGGTCGATAGCAAACTCAAATCGCTGCCGGCCTGCGGTTCGGTGAGGTTCATGGTGCCGGTCCACTGGCCGCTGACCAGCTTTTCCAGATACTGTGCTTTGAGTTCATCAGAAGCATGCTTGGTGACTGCAAGCACCGCACTTTCGGTAAGCATGGTAGTTAAGCGCCAGCTAAGATTGGCCGAATTAAGCATTTCGTGTACCGGTACAGCCATTGAGTAAGGCAGCCCTTGTCCGCCATATTCAATGTCGCCAAGCATGGCATTCCAGCCGTTGTCCACATAACTTTGATAAGCTGCAGCAAAGCCATCAGGGGTTACCACCTGGTCGTTGCTTAGCTTACAACCCTGTTCGTCGCCCTCACGATTGAGCGGTGCGACTACGTCGGTGGCAAATTTACCACCTTGCTCTATCACCTCCAGTGCCAGTTCTGCATCGAATTCTTCCAGCCCTAACGATTGATAAAGCGCATCAATTTTCAGCCAATCTTTTACCAGAAAAGTAAAATCAGCGAGTGGTGGGGTGTATGCCGGCATACCATTCTCCTTTGTTCAATCAGGTCTGATTGTGTGGTGGTGTTACCATACAACGCCTGTATGAAAAGCAAAATCACAGTGTGTTATTAACTTGAGCCAGCGCAATAAAGCAACAACCGGCTGGCTACTCTTCCTCTCCAGCCTTTACAAACGCATCACGGAGCGGGATCAGATCATCATTAAACCTTAATGCTTCGTCGGATATCTCAAATGAGTTTATCCGAATCAGTTCGGTTACCTCTACTTTAGCCTACTCTGGCGCCGCTACCTGCTCGGCCAGTGCCGCCATGGAGGCCTGGCCTTTACACCGGAACACCGGCATTCCTGAAGAGGAATAGGTAAGCAGCTTGCCTACCTCGTGATTAAACCCGGTTTCCTCCCAGGTTTCCCGGTGTGCAGTACAGCGAAGACTTTAATTGCCCTGTACGCCGCCTGCCGGCAAATCCAGTTTGCCGGACAATCGGTGCCTGACCATCAACACGCTGTTGTTTATGCGAATAAGACATGCTGTGGCATTGAGTTTGGTTGAGTCGGGTAACGGGCTGATATTTTCAGAAATTCTGCAGCTTGGCGCAGGCGGGGCTGACAACCTAAAAACGTTAAAACACAGATTATTGCTGTTAAACACGCTCTCTTGCTGAGGTTATCGGGTAAAATTAAGCCGTTGGTTAACATTTATTATTAAATTCCGGTGCCCGCTGATGACAATGATCCTGGGCACCAGTATAGCAGGATTGATTATGGCATTGGGTAAAAAGCTGTCGCCGCTGTTGTTGGGTTTGGTGTTACTGGTTGGGTTGCTGGCTTTTTTAAACTGGCCTCAGGAGCAAGCCGGTCAGACGATGGCCAAAAAACTGACGCCGGTAAAGGTGTACGAAGTCAGCAACAAATTGTTTCCGGTGACCATCGATGCACTGGGAACCGCTACTGCGAATGAGTCCGTAACTCTTACCGCCCAGGTAGCCGACACAGTGAGCCGTGTGTTATTTGACGATGGCGATAAGGTCGAAGCTGGCCAACTGCTGGTACAACTGAACAATAAAGAAGAAATAGCCCGGGTGGCGCAGTTACAGGTAAGCCTTGAAGAGGCAAAACGCCAGTTGAGCCGGATTAAAAACCTGGCCAGTACCAGCGCAGCTTCGGAGCAGTTACTCGATGAGCAGCAGGCCCTGGTGAATTCACTCGAAGCACAAATAGCAGTGGCCAATGCGCAACTGGCTGACCTGCAAATCAAAGCGCCATTTAATGGCCGCCTGGGAATTCGCCGGGTCAGCGTCGGCTCGCTGGTTCGTCCCGCCGATGAAATTACCACGCTGGATGATATCAGTGTTATCAAGGTGGACTTCAACGTGGCGGAAAATCATTTAGCCAGTATGGCGCTAGGCCAAAAAGTAACGGCTACATCAGTAGCTTATCCGGGCCGGGAATTCAGTGGCGAGATTACGGCCATAGACTCGCGTATCGACCCGGTTACCCGCTCTATTTTATCCCGGGCGATAATTAATAACCCCGAGGCAGAGCTGCGCCCGGGCATGCTAATGCAGGTCACCATCGAAAAGCAGGTACTTGATACGCTGGTGATCCCGGAAGAAGCCCTGGTGCCCAATGCCGATAAGCAGTTTGTATACGTGGTGGCCGAGAATAACGTCGTCTCCGAGCGCGAGGTCATGGTTGGCGAGCGTCGCCCTGGCTGGGTGCAAATCGTTAATGGCCTGAATGCGGGCGAACAAATTATCGTTGAAGGCACGCTGCGGGTACGCGACGGCTCTGAGGTAAGAGTACTTAATCGCGATACGCTGGAGAGCTAAGCATGTGGTTATCAGACGTATCGGTAAAGCGACCGGTTTTTGCCTCGGTAGTGAATCTGCTGCTGATTATTTTTGGTATCGTGTCTTTTTCTATGTTGTCACTGCGCGAATATCCGGATATCGATCCGCCTATCGTCAGCATTAATACTAACTATCCTGGCGCATCTGCAAACATTGTTGAAACCCGCATTACCCAGTTACTCGAAGACCGTATCAGCGGGATTGAGGGAATTAAAAATATTACCTCTACCAGCCGTAATGGGCGCTCCGATATTACCATTGAGTTTGAACTGTCGCGGGATATCGACGCGGCGTCTAATGATGTGCGGGAAAGAGTTAGCCGGGCTTTGAATAACCTGCCGGATCAGGCCGATCCGCCGGAGGTGTCGAAGTCCAACTCCGATGAACAGCCGGTAATGTGGTTTAACCTGCGAAGTACCAACCTCAACACCATGGAGCTAACTGATTACGCCGAGCGGTATCTGGTCGATCGCTTGTCGATTGTTAACGGCGTGGCCCGGGTGCGCATTGGTGGCGGCAGAACCTACGCTATGAAAGTGTGGCTCGACAGAACCGCCATGGCCGCCAGGGATGTTACCGTGGCCGATGTTGAGTCGGTGATCCGCTCAGAAAACGTCGAGTTACCGGCTGGGCAGGTTGAGTCGTTAAACCGCGATTTTGAGGTACGGGTGGCGCGTAGCTTCCTGACCCCGGAAGATTTTGCGGCGCTCACTGTAGCCATTGGTGCCGACGGCTACCTGGTACGTTTAGGCGATATCGCTAAAGTTGAGCTTACTGCGGTAGAGGATGAAACCGAGTTTCGCGGTGACGGCGTGAACATGATTGGCCTGGGCATAATCAAACAGTCCAAGGCCAATACGCTGGAAGTGGCGCGCGCGGCCCGCGAACAAATTGCCCGCATCGAACAAAGCCTGCCGGACAATATTTTTATTGTGCCAAGCTACGATTCCTCGGTATTTATTGAGCAGTCTATCTCAGAGGTATACAACACTCTGGGCATTGCCATGTTGCTGGTGGTCGTGGTGATTTATTTATTCCTGGGAAATGTAAGCGCCACTCTGATCCCCGCTGTCACAGTACCGGTTTCTCTGATTGCGGCGTTTATCGTGATGCTGGCGCTGGGCTTTTCCATTAACCTGCTGACGTTGCTGGCCATGGTGCTGGCGATTGGTCTGGTGGTGGATGACGCTATCGTGGTGCTGGAAAACATTCACCGCCGTATCGAAATGGGTGAGCCCGCCATACTGGCGGCATATCGTGGTACCCGGGAAGTTGGCTTTGCGGTTGTCGCTACTACGCTGGTATTGATTTCGGTGTTTGTGCCATTGGTGTTCCTGGAAGGTAACGTGGGCCGCCTGTTTACCGAGTTTGCCCTGGCCATCGCCGCGGCAGTGGCTTTCTCAAGTGTTACGGCTCTTACCCTGTCACCCATGCTGGGCTCTATCCTGCTGAAGAAAAGCGAACGCTCCGGGTTTGGCAACTGGCTGGATAACAGCTTCAAAAAACTGGAAGGTGGCTACTTTAACAGTCTGGGTAAAACCATTCATCAGCCAATCATGATGATGCTGCTACTGGCTGTGGCAGTAGGCTTAATTTATCAGTTGCAGCAACGTATTCCGGCCGAATTCACACCTAAAGAAGACCGCAGTAACTTCTTTATTATAATGCAGTCGCAGGAAGGCGCGAGCTTTGAAAGCAACTCACGTAACCTCAAACAAGTCGAAGACATTGTGATGGAGTACCGTGATGCCGGTGAACTCGACCGCGTCTTAGTGCGCGCACCAGGCTGGGGCGGCCGGGCTGGCATTGTGGTTGTAGGCGTTGTGCCCTGGGACGAGCGGGACCGTAGCACTTTTGACATTATGGATGAAATCAGTGAACGGCTGAATGTTATTCCTGATGTGCGAGCTTTTGCGATTATGCGCTCAGGTATAGGCGGTGGCGGCTTTAACCGGCCGGTACAATTTGTGTTGCAGGGCGATACTTATGAAAACCTCGCGGAGTGGCGCGATATCCTCATCGAAAAAGCCTCAGAGAATCCTAAACTGGTGCGTATTGATTCCGATTATAAATCCACCTCACCGCAATTACTGATTGAGATAGACCGCGACCGCGCCGCAGATCTGGGCGTATCAATAAGTGATGTGGGCCGCACATTGGAAACCATGCTGGGCCAGCGTCGGGTTTCCACTTTCCTCGATCGTGGCGAAGAATACGATGTAATTATGGAAGGGGTAGAGTCTGAATTCAGAAGCCCCAACAGCATTGAAAACCTCTATGTTCGTTCTGGTTATACCGGCAAGCTGATCCCGCTGGATAACCTGCTTTCCTTCAAAGAGCAGGCAACCTCAGCGCAGTTAAACCGCTACAATCGTATGCGCTCGGTTACTATCTCGGCTAACCTCGCTGCCGACTATTCGCTGGGCGAAGCGCTGGCATATCTGGAAAATATTGTAGAAACCGAATTACCTGATTCGGTGTCGATTGATTATAAAGGCGAGTCTCAGTTGTATCAGGAGTCTGGTAACTCGTTTGTGTTTGTCTTCTTGCTGGCGCTTTCGATCACCTACCTTATTCTGGCTGCCCAGTTTGAAAGCTGGGTGCATCCACTGGTGATCATGATGACTGTGCCACTGGCCCTGCTGGGGGCGTTTATCGGGCTGTATTTTGCCGGTATGACACTCAACATCTACAGTCAGATAGGCCTGGTGATGCTTATTGGTTTGGCGGCCAAGAACGGTATTCTCATTGTTGAGTTTGCCAACCAGTTACGTGATGCCGGTGAGGAGTTTGAACAGGCTTTACGTAAAGCTTCAGCAATGCGCTTACGGCCAATCGTTATGACCGGCTTTACTACCGTTTTCAGTAGTATTCCGTTAGTCATGGCCAGCGGTGCCGGGGCGGAAAGCCGCATGGCCATTGGAATGGTGATCTTTGCCGGGGTTCTGGTCTCAGCCTTTTTGACGTTGTACATCGTGCCCACTGCTTACTACTGGATGGCGCGACACACCGGCTCACCGCTTAAACGTACCCATAAGCTGGAAGAGTTGGATGAAGACATTCCCTATGTGAAAGGAGAGTGATGCTGTCATGCCGGCCAAAAAAATAACCGTCATCCCCGCATGCTTTTGAGCGGGGACCTCTTAGCATGGTGTCGTGGTGTCAACAAGTTCAGTTGGGCCACTGATGAAGCATCCGCATTTTGTTGGGGTGCTGACAGCACCCAGGGGTGGCAGTGAGGCTACCCCTTTAGCTCTCTATAACAGCTTCACTCAGTTCTACATTGCGAAGAAGCCTATTGAGAAACAAAAAGGGTAACCCTAACGAGGCAGAGCGGGCGTCCTGCCCGCGCTGCCCTGGCTCGTCGTCCGTGACGAGCCTACGGATTACCGGAAACTTTTTGTTTCTCAATAGTTCGCAATAACCGAACGGGTGATAAGCCGTTATATTGGCAGCAGTGATAATCGGTCACTGCGCAAGGAGATCCCGGACAGTTTCTACGAAACTTCCGGGAAGACGGGTAGCGTTGGCTTTGAGCCGGTATCAATTATCCCGTAATCCCGGCCAAAAAATAACTATCATCTCCGCCAAAAAATACCCGTCATCCCCGCATGCTTTTGAGCGGGGATCTCCTCGCATGGTGTCGTGGTGTTAACAAGTTCAGTTGGGCCACTGATGAAGCATCCGCATTTTGTTGGGGTGCCGACAAGATGTGGAGATTGCCGAAGATGTTAATATCACTCTTTTTGACTGAGCAGACCTTTTCAGGGGATACCGGATAGCTGCCAAGGCAGCTTCCGGCATGACAGTTTTTTCGTCATACCGGCCAAAAAATATCTGTCATCCCCGCATGCTTTTGAGCGGGGATCTCCCAAGCAGGCTAGATTATCTGATACAGCCTTTGAGCAAAGGAAATTTAAACTCTACGATATCAAGGTAGGGGGTCCCCGATATTTGCTGCGCAAATTCGGGGATGACGTGTAGGATGTATTGGCTTCTTTGCAGCAGTTGTTTCAGCCGCAGTGCCACACTGTATACAGCCAGTAACTCGCCAAAACAGCACCACAGTTAAACCAGATTGTTTACGAGCCAATAGCCTTTTGGGGAGATACCGGCTCGTAGGCCGGTATTTCGAATACGTTTTACGGCTACAAAATCCCCTGTCGTCAGGCCAGCCAGGCGGATAAATTGAAACAGATGTAGAGCAATACAGCGCTCCAAATTAACAACACCACAATCATCCGGGTATTTAAACCGGCAAAACTGGCTTGTGGTGTGGCCTTATTGCTGGTGGGGATTAAGCGGTTCGCGAGGTGGCCGCTGATAACCGTGACGGCAAAGCCAATGGCATTCCACCAGAACCAGAAAATCGGATTATCGCTGAGCCATAAGAAGGTATTGCTGAATACGCCGAGTAATAAGCCGATATTGGCGGCCTTTGCGGTAATGGTTTTACTGTGGATCCCGAGTAAAAAGGTAGCCAGTACCGGGCCGTAAAACACTGAGCCGATTTTATTAATGGCTTCAATAATGGTGGGTGCGATGTCACCGGCAAATAAACTTAATACCAGTGTTACCAGCCCCCAGCCGATGCCGGCGGTGCGAGCGAAACGCATGTATTCGTCATCACTGGGCTCGTGACCTTTGTAGCGACAGAAGTCTTCGGTGGTCACCGCTGCCAGACTATTAATGGCTGAGCTTAACGACGACATGGCAGCCGCCATAATCGCCACTACCAGTAAGCCAATAACGCCTTCAGGCAGATAGTTAATAATGAAAACTGGCATCATCCAGTCGGGCTGTTCTGCCGGGATCTGCGCTGCCAGCGATGGCGTATTCAGTACCAGTGCACCTATCACTAAACCCGTGGTGCAATAAATTACCGTGATGGGAAAGCGGCTAAGTGCGACAGTATACATCACCTTGCGCAGGTCCTTCACGCTATGCGCAGACAGCGAACGCTGGGCTTCTGACTGGTCACAGCCATAATAAGAGGCGTAAAGCACGATACCGCCAAACAGCATGGGCAGGAGTCCGAAATCGTTGCCGCTCAGGCCCAGTGCGCCTACGTTAACCGCATCCATGCGATCACTGTCGATAAGCGCGAGGGCAGCATCTACACCACCAATTACATCCAGTGCCACAAACAGGCAGGTGAGCGCACCGGCCAGGATGATAATCATCTGTACCGCATCGCCGAAAACAACGGCTTTCATGCCGCCCATGGCAGAATAAACCAGGGTTATTACGCCAATCACCACAATACTGTGCCATTGCTCCAGACCCATGGTGCCCTGCAAAATGAGTGAGATGGCGTAAATCATAATGGCGGTGGCAAAGGAGCGACTGAGCTGGAACACAAAACTAATTAGCAGACGGGTGGAGCGTTCAAAGCGGCGTTCGAGGAAATCGTACACACTCACCACACCGCTTTGGTGAAGTGTGGGCAATAAACGCCACAGCATTAGCAGTACGGCAATGGGCAGGGCCAGTTCATAAGACAACCAGATAAGGCCACCGCCTTCTCTTAATCCCACAAATGCCGGGGCAGAGATAAAGCTGATAGCAGAGAGTTGGGTGGCCATCACCGACAGCGATAATGCCGGCCACGGAATCGTCCGGCCGCCAAGAAAATACTCACGGCTGTTATGCTGATGACGAAAAGCCAGTCCCATGGCGAGTAAGCCAACAAGGTAAATCGCGATGATTGTGTAATCAATCCAGCCCAAAACACGCTCCCTGATTTGCTGTTTGTTAAACCAGTATGCTGATTTACCAGTACAAATTCCAGTTGTGCTGATTAAAGTTTATCCTGACCACTGGTGGTTTGGTCGGCACTGGCTTGCATAACCCCATGGCTGCTGATTAGATAGTTATCGGATTATTTATACGACAAAAGGTTTAAAGAATGGGCAGGCAACTGGCCGCTGTTTTATTAATATTGTTTGCCACTACGTCCTGTAGCAACAGTGACTGGCGTACTGCCAGTCGGGAGCCCGCGGGTATCGCGCCTTCGCCTGAACTGGTGCAGGATGCAGTGATTGAGGTTTATGCTGCCGATGCTTTTAGCTGGCGTGGCTGGTTTGCTGTGCATACCTGGCTGGCATTTAAAGAGCAGGGTGCCAAAGAGTATCAGGTGTATGAAGTAGTAGGCTGGCGCGTCAGAAGCGGCCTTCCGGCGCTGCGTAACTTCAAAACTGCCAGTCCGGACCGCTACTGGTACGGGGCCAGACCAGAAAAGGTACTGTCGATTCAGGGCGATAAAGCGCGTCGGCTTATCCCGGATATTGTGGCGGCTATCGACAGATATCCCTGGGCTAACGAATACACTGTTTTTCCGGGGCCGAACAGTAATACCTTTCCTGCCTGGATAGGGTTACAGGTGCCAGAACTGGAGCTTGATATGCCGTTTAACGCTATCGGTGCGGGCTATGCCGATTAGCTTTCCCTTTTAATTTTCTCGTTTAGCAACAGGATAACACGTAGTTGAGCAGCCAGGTTCGGTTAACCCTTATTGCGTTTTTAAGCTATATGATCATGTCTGGTTTGTTAACTCAGGCTGGCGTGATCCTTAATGCTATTGCTGCCCAGCTGGACATGAGCGCAGCCAGAACGGTGAGTATTTTCTCCTGGCTGACCGGCGGTGCCCTGATCGGTACGCTTTTGTCGATGTATTTGTATACCCGGTTTAGTGTGCGCCGCTTGCTGATAACCACATATTCGGTATTGTTGCTGCTGGGTCTGGCGTTACCGTTTTTAACCGGGGCCGGATATTCCACATTGGCGGCCGTATTTCTTGGCTTAGGCGTGTGCTGTGGCTGCGGACTATCCGGCGGAGCCGTTATTATCTCCCGTATCTACCGGGCACAGCGCAGGGCCTCGGCGTTTATCGCCACAGACTGTGCGTTTAGTGCAGCCGGTTTTATTTTTCCTACCCTGGCAGGCTGGCTGTTGGTCAAAGAACTAGATTGGACGCTGAGCTATCTGGCGGTAGCCTCTCTTGCGATTGTTATTTTGTTGCTGGCCGCGACCACCGCCTTTCCCGACCCACATCAGGCAGCATCAACCGCGGGTAACGATGAACCTGCCCCTGAGCGCGAGACAGCGCTGATGCAGTTCAAGCGTATTCTTACACCGCGGGTGGTGTGTTTTGCTATTGGCGTGTGCCTTTATCTTATTGCGCAGACAACCTTTTTAACCTGGGCGCCGAATTACCTGATGGCCTATTTTGACGCCCAGCCGGAAGTGGCCGGGCAGGTGGTAAGCAATTACTGGGGCTTTTCTATTTTTGGTTTGCTCACGTCGGTCGTGCTGGTGAATTTTATCCCCACCCGAATCATGTTGCTGGTGGTGTCTGGCATTGCTATTGCCTGCACAACGGCCTTCCTGCTCATTGAGTCGATAGAAACGTTTCTGACTCTGGGCCTGGCCTTTGGGTTACTGACCACTTGCATTTATAAGATTGCGATTTCTGTTGGCACCCAGCAGATAGCTGATTCGCCCCCCATGCTGGTTACGCTGATGTTATTTAGCGGCAGTATAGGCAGCACACTGGCGCCGGTGGTGTCCGGTTTAGTGGTGGATGGCAGTGATGAAAAAGGCGCATTAATGTTGGCCCTGGCTGGTTTTGTGACGATGTTAGTGCTGTTTATTAGCGCTATGTTGCTTGAGCGTCTGGCAAAGCGACAAACACTCCCTGACCCTACTCAGCCAGAGAGTGTTTAGCCAGAGCCGTTTTTATGGCTGGTAGGCGTATTCGCTTAAACCAAGCTCATCGAGAATGCCATCAAGATGGGCTCTGGCTTCCTCTGTTGGACCCGGGTAATCCCCACTTATCGCTACGTTCCCCTGATATCCAATCTCGCGGCTGCCTGCTTCAGAGCAGAAATACGCCGCCAACACCAGTGAACGTAAGCGGTTAAATACCGCCGCGGGTTGTTGCAGGCGCTGTTCGATATTGTTTCTGTCGTAGGCAATGTCATCGAGCAGGGCAAATTGTTCGCTTTCGTTAACTGCCAGAAACGGCTGGTCAAACCGGCGGACCGACTCTTCATCAAGCCAGATCAGCAAACGCAAAATACTGTCCCGATCCCGCTGTTGCTGAGCATAGGGCGCACTGACCCACTCATCAATCACATCCACAGCGCCTATTTGTAGCGCGCCGGGCTGACCGTTGCTCGCTGGCACCAGAATATCCGTTAACCGGGAGACCAGGGCAATCTGCTGTTGAGTGAGGGTTTTTGGCCACGGTGAGGGCGGGGGCATAATCAAACTGGGATCCTGCCCGTAACCGGCCACACTAATGGGTTCTATGGTTAGCGTTGGCCAGTCTGAGGCAACAGCACTGACTTTGCTTTCACTGGTGGCGCATCCGCTAAGGACTGGCACAGCGGCACTGGCCAGCATCATGCCAAACAGCTTTAGCGACTGACGACGGGTTAAGCCGTAAGAAGAATTGTTAAGGTTAGAATTGGTCATCTTACAATACTCCCTGTTGGATCTGGCCTGCCAGCCAGTTAGCGTTTCGCATAGCCAGCGTCATAATAGTGAGCGTGCAGTTTTTATGAGGGTTAGAAGCAAATACGCCGCCGTCCATCACAAACAGATTCGGGCAGTCCCAGGTTTGTCCCCATTGATTGGTCACAGAATCTGTTGGTGAGTCGCCCATTCTGGCCGTGCCCACTTCATGGATAATCTCGCCGCCTTTGGCAATGGCTTGCTCTGGCGGAGGCAGTTCACCCACGGTTGCGCCCATGGTCTCAAGCAGAGTTTTAGCGGTTTGCAGGCCGTGGGCTACCTGGTTAAGTTCGTGTTCTGACCACTGCCAGTGGAAACGGGCAACCGGAATGCCCCATTTATCGGTAACGTCAGGGTCAATATCCATGTAGCAGTGTTCATTAGGCAGCATTTCGCCGCGCAGGGCAAAATACACACTGGCGCCATAATTAGCCTTGGCTTCATCTTTTAATGACTCGCCATACCCTGAGAAATCGCCGGATACCCAGGCGCCGGGCTCTCTGAAACCGGTACCCAGTTCAAAGTGATAACCACGGGGAAAATTCAGTTTATGTTGCTCGTTGTGACCCCACCAGGGAATGAACAGGTGGTTGGCAGTATGGCCATCCTCGTTGTAGCGCGGGCGGTTTTTCAACGCTGGTATAGTAGCGCCTAGCCCGGCACCGGTGGAGTCCATCAGGTTACGGCCCAGCTGGCCGCTTGAATTAGCCAGGCCATTGGGATGACCGGGCGACGCTGAATTCAGCATAATTCTGGCCGATTCACAGGCGCTGGCTGCCAGGATAACCACTGGCGAGTCCAGCGTTACCTCTTCGCTACTGGCTTTATCGATGTAAGTCAGTCCTGTGACCTTGCCTTCGTCATTGGTATTTACCTGTTTGACCATGGCGTTGGTGATAAGCTTAAAATGTCCCGTTTTGCGGGCCATCGGAATTAACGATGTCGTGGTTTGAAATGCCGCGCCAATTGAGCAGCCATGTCCACAGGGCGTGGCATAAAAGCAGGCTGCCCGCTCGTCCTTAGGCCGGGTAAGTACCGCACGATGCATGGGCACCGCAGTAATGCCGTGTTTTTTCGCGGCAGCGGCCACCAGTAACTCCGGGATCCTTGGTGTGGGCGGCGGCTGCAGCACGCCGGGCGGGGAATCGGGCATATCATCAAGCCCGGTGTTGGTGCCACACACCCCTACCAGACTTTCGGTTTTATCGTACCATGGGGCGATATCTGCATACTCAAAGGGCCAGTCTGCACCCAGGCCGTCGCGGCTTTTGCCTTTAAAGTCATGTTCGCTGAAGCGCAGTGAATAACGGCCCCAGTGGTTAGTGCGACCGCCAAGCATTCGCGCCCGCCACCATAAAAAATCGGATTCATCATCGGTGGTGTAGGGCTCATCGGGGACCGACCAGCCGCCATCAACGGTGGCATCGTAGTAGCCAAAGTTTTTATCTGATGTGGCCGCGCCCATTAATGGCGCGTCGGCGTTGCGCTTAAACATCGGCGTTTCGGTTTTGGGATTATAGTCACGACCAGCTTCGAGCATCAGTACATTGATGCCTGCTTTGGTCAGCTCATAGGCGGCCATCGCGCCGCCAGCACCTGAGCCAACAATAACCACCTGATGGGCAAATTTTGTCATTAGCGTAACTCCCGGATTTTTATATTTTTAAACCACACTTTGTCGCCGTGATCCTGGAGCCCGATATGGCCTTTGGTCTGGTCGCCAAAGCCTTCCCATTTGGCAAATTTACTGGCTGCTACAAGTTTGTCCCAGGTAGACGAATGCATCACGATGTGAACGGTCATTACGCCATTCTGCCAGACTTCCAGCACATCATTGTGCAATTTAATGCGCAGATTATTCCACTCTCCGGCGTCTCTGTAGGCCGCGGATGGTGCCACCACCATATCGTACAGTGAGCCAGAGCGATGAGAGTCGAGCTTGCTGTCGGGATGTTTTTCATTGTCGATGATCTGGATTTCAGGGGCATGGAAGAAAATGTACTGCTCACTCTCATCAGCCAGAAAGAAAACACCGCTGTTTCCGGCATCGGAAATCTTCCAGTCCAGGCTCAGTTCAAATTCGGCATACTGCTTTTCTGTAATCAGGTCGCCACCGCCACCTTTGGTGAGGGTAATGGTACCGTTAGAAACCTGCCAGTTACTGCCTGCTTCGTCCTTTTGATAGTTACGCCAGCCTTTAAGTGACTTACCGTCGAACAAACTTTCCCAACCCTGCTGCTGTTCTATAGCTGAGAGTGTGTTATCACTGGCGAGTACCGCGGTGGAAGCGCTTACAAATAATCCTGCTAAAAGTGTAATCAGTTTTTTCATTGTTGTTTTCCTGTTGAAATAGGCTGCTGAGCACACAGGCCCGCCGGGCCTGTGTGATGCAGGGGTTACTTAGCCTTTACGTGTTGTTCCAGCCACTGGTCCTGTTCCCACAGCATGTGCAGGATACTTTCCTTGGCGCGGTAGCCGTGGGACTCTTTGGGTAACATTACCAGTCGTGCTGTGGCACCAAGGCCTTTAAGGGCATTAAAGTAGCGCTCACTTTGCATGGGGTAGGTTCCACTGTTGTTATCAGCCTCGCCATGTATAAGTAGTAACGGGGTTTTCATTTTGTCGGCATGCATAAAGGGCGACATGGTGTAATACACCTCTGGAGCTTCCCAGTAAGAGCGCTCCTCAGACTGGAAGCCAAACGGCGTAAGGGTGCGGTTATAGGCACCGCTGCGAGCAATACCGGCAGCAAATAAATCAGAATGAGACAGCAGGTTAGCCACCATAAAAGCACCATAGCTGTGACCACCCACTGCTACGCGCTGTCGGTCGATAAGTCCGCGAGCGTCAACGGCATCAATGGCTGCCCTGGCGTTAGCCACTAACTGGCTGCGGAAGCTGTCATTGGGCTCTTCATCGCCTTCGCCAACAATGGGGAAGGCCGCGCCATCGAGTACCACATAGCCTTTGTTTACCCAGTAAATTGGCGAGCCCCAGAACGGATAGGTAAACTCATTGGGGTTACTGGTATTCTGTGAGGCGCTGTTTTGATCTTTATACTCTCGTGGGTAGGCCCACAGGATCATAGGATATTGCTTACCTTCCTGGTAGCCAACCGGCAAATAAAGCGTGCCGGAAAGCTCCAGCCCGTCGTTACGCTTATAGGTGATGACTTCCTTTTTAACGCTCTGAATGGCTTTAAACGGATTTTCAAAGTCTGTCAGTTGCGTTAGTGATTGGTTGATTAAGTCTCTGAAATAGCGGTTAGGGTATTCACTTTTCGACTCGATACTCACAGTGAGTTTTTGCTCATCAACCTTGTAATCATACAGCTCTTCCAGTTTATCGGTATAGGCAGACTGGTAGAGGCGCTCTTTTTCGAGCGTTTTAAGATTAAGACTATCGAGAAAAGGAAATTGCCCTTTATCTGAATAGCCATCGCCTAGTAAAAAGACCTTCGCACCATCTATTGCCAGTACGCTCTGACCAAATTCATTGCGCTCAGTTACAAAAGAGCCCGGATCGCTGTAGGCATCCTGATAATTGCGGTCGAAAATAACCGTAGGCTCTGTATTGCTGTCGCTCGGGTTAAACGCATAGGCTTTAGTATTACGGGTATTCCACCAGTAATCCTGGGCAATAGCATGATTGTCGTCACCCCACATAATGCGTGAAAAACGGTTATGGGTTTTAAGTAGCAGCGACGGAGTGCCGTCGAATGGCGGTTCCAGCGCGTACACCGCATCGCGATAGTCAACTTCAACAGCCGGATCGCCTTTGTCCTGCGCTTCGGCAAAGACCAGGGTTGCAGGCCTATCGTCGCGCCACTGGACAGATCGGCGGCCTTCGCGAGTGGCCATAAAGCCCTTGGGTAGATCCTCAATTAGCGGTACCGAGACAATGTCATTAACAAATTTGCCCTGTTGGGTATAGACACTGGTGACCGATGGAAAACGGTTATATTGCACCAGATAGCTGAATGGCTTTTTGTAACGGGTAACTAGTACATACTGGCCATCGGGTGCGACATCAATATTGCCGTACATCGCCGGCGCCAGCCAGTTGGATGCATTGCCGTTAAGGTCGACTTTTACCAGCGTAGAGCGGGTTAACTGTTCAAAGTTAAATTCGTCATTTTTGTTTTTCAGCAGATCCTGATAGGTACGATTCTGAGCTTTTTTGCCGTCACTCACCGATACCGTTGGGCCGGTCGGGGTGGCGGATTCGGTGTTAATCAGCGGCTGGCGGTCTTCGGGTACCACTTTTACCAACAGTGCAGAGCCGTCAGCAAACCAGTTGATTACATCACGCATGTTGGCGTTAAGGATTGCTTTAGTAAGGCGTTTAGCCTTAGCGGTTTTTAAATCTACAACCCACAACTCAATGCCGTTCGGGGTCTTGTGGGTCATGGCCATTTTTTGCTGATCCGGCGACCAGGCAAAGTTGGATAAACGCGGGCTGTCGGGTAATCCGGCGATTTCAACCGTTTGTTGACTGTTGATTCGCTGAATTTTTAAATCGTTATAAAAAGTATCACGACTGCCGATATTCGCTTTGGGATCAATACGTAATCCCCCCAGTCGCAGCTCCTCTTCGGATAGCTCGGCGATAGTTTTATAAGTATCGCGGTACAGCATCAACGCAGTATCCTGACTATCATTCATCAGAAAATAGGGGGCGCGTTTTACATCGACGAGCTGGAGAATTTCTTCTGCCGGTTTTTGATATTCGGTGGCAGCCGGAACTGTGGGAGAGAGGATGACTGCAAAACAGAGTGCAGCAGCTCTCAGGCGTAACCTGTGAAGTTGCATGTGATTCCCTTATCGTTATTAGAATTTCGTATCTGTCGTTTTTTAGCGGTAAAGTGACTTTAACCATAGTGCATCTTAGCCTGATTTATTCATTGAGGTGAATAGGTTCGGGGCTAAATAACATTTACATACGGTTAACTTCCTGCTCTGCGTTTGTATTATATTTACTTTGTTGGTACGGTTTCTAAGTAGTTGTATAAAAACGATAATAGTTTGAGCAGGGGTAATTGCACTGCTTTATGTTCTGCCAATATGCGGATTGGTATTATGAAGCGATATTCGCTAAATAGTTCACCAATAATTATGGGTAGACAAACAAAAAAGCCAGTCATTAAGACTGGCTTTTGAAGGCTATAAACGCAAGACGATTTACTCGTCGAGGAAGCTGCGCAGCTGTTCAGAACGGCTGGGGTGGCGCAATTTACGCAACGCCTTGGCTTCGATCTGACGGATACGCTCACGGGTTACATCAAACTGTTTACCCACTTCTTCCAGCGTGTGGTCGGTATTCATATCGATACCGAAGCGCATACGCAGTACCTTTGCTTCACGAGCAGTCAGGCCAGCCAGAACTTCCTGAGTGGCGTCTTTCAGGCTGCCGCCGGTAGCTGAATCGAGGGGCTGAATAATAGTGCTGTCCTCAATAAAGTCACCCAGATGCGAATCTTCATCATCACCTATGGGTGTTTCCATCGAGATTGGCTCTTTCGCAATCTTCAGTACCTTACGAATTTTGTCTTCCGGCATCAGCATGCGCTCAGACAGTTCTTCCGGCGTTGGTTCACGACCCATTTCCTGCAGCATCTGACGAGAAATACGGTTCAGTTTGTTAATGGTTTCGATCATGTGAACCGGAATA
>DDJQ01000128.1:30622-42572 GCA_002339125.1 Alteromonadaceae bacterium UBA2620 | reverse complement strand
GATCGGGAAATGCCTAATACGCAGGTGATTCCACTACAGCCCGCGTCGTAGTTGGACTGTAGTGGTATCGTAGTGGTGGAGCTGGCGGGATTTGAATTGTTTTTATAAGTGTCTGTTAGTTAAAGGCTATCCTGACTTTTATGTGTTTTAATGTTACTTCAGGTGTTACTTCGATTTCCTGCTTAAAGTTCCACTGAACCGGCGTCTTTAAATGAATAATCCAACATTTTGGGAAGGTAAATTGTTGCCTGAATGCTTACTAAAACGCTTAATTCAGCTTTCAATGTTTTGAGTTTTAATACTTGAGCAAGATAGTACGAAAACAAGGTGGAGTAATTACGTTTGATCGTTGTATATCAACTATCTGGTTTTGATCTTTGTAGCTGCTTCAAATGGCTTGCCTTATTTTTCTTCTTAGCTGCTCGATTCTTCAAGTTAGCTTTAAAAATACTCAATTCGTTTGTCTCATGATGAATGAGAGCAAGTGAAAAAATACTGACGCTGAAAAGCGCGCCAATAAACTTCATGGAGCTTTTGAAATAATCAGGATTATTCGAAACTAAAAAAATCAGAATAGCTGTGGTCGCGGCGGCAAGCACATAAAAAGTAAGAGCAAATCTTAGCTGTGTTATTTTTTCATCAATAATTGTATGAAGTCTTCTTCTCTCCGAATCTGATACACCGGAAACACTTCTTAAATCACTTAACTTAAAATAATATTGCGTACAGTAAAGAAATGGGCTGAATAGCAAAGTTATCAAAACAAATGGGATGCTTGGATTTATCTTTGTCGCAGGGATTAAAGATGACAAATATTCGAACAAATGCCAGCCAATTACAGCCGCAATTAGGACTCCTAGGAATCCCATACGGCTCCATCCTGCACAATTGATCGATTTATTAATTTGGTTATGCATCATCTTCGTTTGTAGAATCTGAGTCTATTTCCGATAAGTCTATTTCATCTTGTTCAATTTTTTGTAGCAACCAGCTATGCATTTGGTTGTAAAGGTCACTTTCATCGATTAAACCATTGTTATATTGTACGCTGATTGGGCCAGTTAACTTTAAATCGTTACCTTTAACTAAACCTCCACCATTGAGTTCGATTTTAACATCATCAGGCTCAATATGCCTCAAGGATGAAGCAATATTGTCGAGCATTTTTTGACCTGTGCTAGTTGTTTTTCTTAGATAGGTTATTTCTAAATTTACCTGAAGGTTCGCTTCATCAAGAGCATCCTCTAACTTAAGACTGTTTAGCCAGTCTTCTCCTAAAGCTGCTTTAATTAAATCCGCTCCAATTCCTTTAGGTATCCATTTTACAGCTTTTGTAAATCCAGTGCCCGATGGACCTTCGTCCAGTTTGCTTTCTGACTGTTCAGGCCCAAAAGTCTCAACCGGAGTACCCAAATGAACACTTTTTACAGGGCTTTTAACAATACGCTTCAATGTTTCTTCTGTCGGTTTATCTTTAAGAATCAGGGCTGAATTATTTTTTAAACTCTCGGTCCTAGTGCCTAAGAGCCATGCTAAATGTGCCTCTAAATCCCGAGACTTGAGAGCCGTTGATTGAAGTAATACTAAATGATTTTCATAAACCCCAAAGTAGAGCATCGACTCAACGAACTCTTTACGTTTCTGTTCTTTTGATTTTGTATCGTTAAGACTTTCAGGGGTTAAAGCATCAATTGTGTACGTATCAGCATCATCGTCTAGTTCTATGTATGTTTGACTTCTTCCAGGTTCAAAGAAAATCAATTGTCCAAAAAACATACCTGAATGCATGGTGTGTCTGTTAATAAATCTAACTGATCCTTGGTCAGGGTTTGGATGTTCTCTTCTATCGCTAGCTTTGAAACATGTTCCTTCTTTGCTCAACGCCTTTTCAAGAAGTTTTTGTAAGCTGTTATCTTCGTGAACAATTTCCGCACGTTTGTAGATTATATTTTTGCGTTTTTTTTCTTGAGCCATTGCTCTTCCCTTTATTGACGTGATCCACAACTCATATGTTCGCCATAAACTGATTCCGTGAGATTATCGGCTGAAACGTTCTTGCAACATTATTGAAGCATATTTGTTTTGGCAATAATATGGATGTTGTGTTTTTGTTCTCTTTTGGTGCTCGCTCCAAGTTACACCTTCACAATCTTTCCTCATATTTGTACTCTTTCATAGCTATCGGGTCAATAAATACTCTTTATAATCAATAAGGTTATTGACTAATAAAAGCTAAGCCTTTGTTACCACAGGTAGGGGTGATTTCTAAAACTATTATCCTTCATTGAATGTGGGTAACCAATAAGTTCCACTCGCATATGCCTCGAAAGGGCTGGTGCGGTTCTTGAAATGATGGTTACATGCAATTTCAATTGCATATTTACATAGTTTAATGAACAAATTAACTGGGTAAATTAACTCCCATCGGCTTGAAACTGCTATTGAATCGCTTTTCTCATCGAGACTGTATACCTCTTGATAAAAAGCCAAATCCGGTTGAGAAGAACCTAATTCGACTCCATTCCCAGGGTTCCTGTATTCATGGACAATTGAGTTGCGATAACACCAGAACAAGTTTTCGTGCTTTAATTGTGAAGGTTGTACGCCTGCAAGCTGAATAGGGTTTCCATTTTTATTTTTCGGCCAGACAGTGAGAAGCTCTTTAAAAGATATATCTGCGGTAGCCGGAACTGTGTTGCTTAGTACGTTGTTTGATAATTTGAAGTTTTTTAAAAATAAGTCATTGCTTAGTTCAATTAATTCTCTGAATTTACTAGGTATAACCGCTTCTTTTTCTAAAAGACGAACCAAATGGAGCAGGCTAACTTTTTGACTTTCAGGCCATTGGTCACACAATCTGACAAGCTCAATATAGCGTTGTCTATTGCCTTTTATATCTGGGAAAACACTTTTGGATAGCGCGTCAAAAATTGAGCAACATAAAATCTTCGAGTGAACTTTTTCGTGAGTCATGTTGACTTTCGATTGGGCCACGTCCAGCAGTTCTTCATTAAATTCTCGAAAGCGACCAATCTTTTCATCTATAGTTTCCATTCTAAATTTTCCTAGTAATTTTCCCATTGTGATATTAATGGGAATTCACATATATTTCACTGGGAACTTGTCAGACCGCGCAGAATCAGGCTTCGTGACATATTTTCCCACTTTCCCAGTGTTCCCACGTAATTAGATTTTGGTCTGAATCTCGCGCTCAAGTTTCGTTTATTCGAATGCGGCTGTCAGGATAAATGGGGGGAGTTCTAACGAGATTAACGTTGGGAATTATTGCTTAGTTACTGCAAGTAAGAGTGTCAGTATTTCTGCAATCGGCAGAACCGGAGAATGGCTGGTCGATTCAGTTAGGCAACAAAACTACTCAATTATGTTAATACCTATTCATTGGGTTTTTCTATTTCATTTCCGATCACGTAAAAATCGGACGGGGGCGGCGGTGTCCATTAGGTATCCCCAAAGTTTTTAACCCCCCCCTCAAAAAATACAAAATTATAAATGGAAGACTATGGCGGCGGTCACTTCCAGTGAGTCTATATAGATTCAGCTACCCCCCTGATACCAGGTAACAGGAATATAACCCCCCTTTGAAAAATCTTATAGCTGTAAAAAGATCGCGGCGATTATACCCGTGTTTTTAATAGCCCAGGGAGGACCCGTGGAAACTGAGCATGAATCAACTTTGATTTATTAAGAACCGGAACCCCCTATAGATTTTCACAGCTGTTAGGAAAGTGCGGCGATCATACCTGTACACTTAAATTTTAGGCATAGGTAACAGGAAGACTCGTTGCTGTTATCTGGGCGCATGGATAACGAACAGTGGGGGTATGGGGTGGGAACACTGGGAAAGTGGGAATCGCAATCCTTACTTATTGATATCTAATAGCTTTATTGATTCCCATGCTTATGGAGGACGATTCCCACACTTAGCGAGGTGGGAATGGTTTAATATTATTATTCAGTAGATAATGCACGTTGAACGGTAGAGAGAGCACAGCCGCATTCCTTGGCGATATTACGCAGTGATAAGCCTTCTGTTTTTAATCTTTTAATGGTGTCATGTAATTTACTGTCTGTTGGGCGACCTTTGTATTTACCTTTGGCTTTAGCTTGTTGAATGCCTTCTAACTGACGTTCTCTCAGCATCGAGCGCTCAAACTGGTATACACTGCCAAGCATACTAAGCATTAGCTCTTGCATCGGACTGGCTTCACCAGTGAACGTGAGGTTCTCTTTGTGAAAGCAAATTGAAATGCCTCTATTGGTCAACTCTTTGACCATCGTTAGCAAGTCTTCCAGGTTACGGGCTAATCGGCTTATATCATGAACGTGGATTTCGTCACCTTCTCGAACATAATCGAGCATTGCTTTAAGACCTGGGCGCTTGGTGTCTTTTCCTGAGCATTTATCTTCGAATAACCTATCAACCCTAATACCGCTAAGTTGGCGATCTAAGTTCTGTTCAACTGTGCTTACTCTGATATATCCAACCTTTGACATTACCCGTTACCTGTACCGATTTAAGTTTAAGATATTGCGATGATAGTGTACCTGTAATTATAATCAAGGTTAAATGAGTACATATAACTAACTGTTCTGTACTCGCACAAAGTGTACTCATTTGGGTATAGTCAAAAGGGTCGTATATATATTACTTAATCAGAATCACCAAAAAGCACGCTGCCTTGTACCTTATAGATGTACTTCATCTTCCGGCCGGTGCCCGGTAGCCGTTCCTTTGTCATCAATCTGTTCTCTTTAAGTTCCCCATCTCTAAGCATCAATGCGCCAATGTCTCTCAGTAACCGGGCTAAGCGCTGGTGATCATTCCCTTTGCAGATTACTTCCTTAAACACTGTGGGGTGAATGTAATAAATAACGTCTTGGCTTTCCCCGTGTACAGGGTCCTTCTTGTCGATATGACGACGGAAGCCCCATGACTCACTAGGGGAGGGGACATGAGTATCAATGCTCGGGCTTTCGCTGTCCCAGCGTTTGAAATGTGAGTCTCCATGCATTTCAAGTTGCATTCGAAAGCTTTGCAATAGTTGCTTATCCTCCATATTGCCTTCGCCGCCACGGGATTTAAGCCAGGACTGAAAACATTCTATTGAAGCGTTATAAGCTTCCCCTTTCTGCCAGCCGGTTATATTCCATTGTGTTGCCAGTTCTCCGGCTAAACCAACCAGGGCAAACTTAGCTGCTGCTCGCTGTACCTGCCCGCCAGCTTCCGGCGTTAGATAGTTCAGAACAAATTTATCTATGCTGTTTACCAGATAAGAGGTTAAGGTTTTGAAGTCTTTCTCGACCAATTTATAAATGAAAGCCGGGAACGCGGTTCCATAATATTTTTGCATGTTGCGCTTAAGATGATTCGACAGTTCAGCGCCACCGGCGAAATTATGGCAGTTATTAAACACCCCTTTGTGTTTGCGTTCAGCCTCTGACTCATGGAACGTTGCTCTAATCCCTAGAAAGCGCATCTCCATGCCGCCTGTTACTTTTTTGCCGCCTTCTAAAAGGTATTGCTCCAGAGTTTTTTCACCATTGGTTAAATAGGTGAGCTTCCATCTATGCTGTGATTCTCTGGCCTGGCCTCTGTCGTTTGCTCTGTGTTTGCCCTGACCGTTACCAAGCATATAGATAATATCGCCAATTATTCGGGCGTCCACCTGGTTAATTTCATCGAGCGCTAACAACATGTCAGAGTGTGCGGAAGCCAAACTCTCCAGGGCGTTATCTGTTGCCCTGAATGTGCATTTGTACTTCTCTGGATCGCCAAACACGGAACATGCCACGTTTAGCAATGTTGATTTGCCCCAGGAACTATCACCATAGAAGTGAAAGCCCATCGATTCATAGCCCATTAATTCAACCAGTGGAGCAGACAAAGCGGCACTTACCGCGAAAAGTGCCAGGGAATTACCAGAGCAATATTGGCTTACATTAGTTTGCCATTCTTCAAGCGATCCGGATTCTCCGAGTTTGCACATTGCGGGGCTTTCGCTGTAATACATGATTTGCTCATCAGATCCCGCCACTGTCTCAGGGAATACGAATGCATTTTTGTGCCAGCCCATTTTATAAACGAGTGATACACGGCGTTTTGTGTCGTATCCATGCAAGTATTCTAAAAGCTTTCTTTTAGCGTCCCGGTAAGGTGTGATGTTTAGCCCCCTCTCAAGTAGGCCTTTAACTATCGGGTTACCACCATCAGTGGCAAATTCCTGCATTGACACATTCCAGAGTTTCTCTTGGCTGTCATGATCCTTAAATTTTAATAACATGCCCCAGTTACGACCGTCACCGAGGCCGCTGCGAGAGCGGGCAACATACTCAATAGGCGAGCATATCTTTTTACTGTTAGATTTATCATCGGTGTACCAGAGACCTTGCTCATTCAAAGTAAACCCATGGGGAATGAAGTCCGCTTCTTCTGGCAGTGGAATTTCTTCATCATCAAAAAGCAGGTTGTTCTTCATTGCGTTAGATAGATGTTCCGCGCGCCAGCCAAGTTGTAAAGCTTCAAAAGCATCTGCCTTTTCAGGCCATGATCCGCCAGGTTGTAAGCTGCCATTATCCCCCGGTGAATACTCAGCAAAGAACTGAGTATTGATTACATGAAGGTAATCAATTCCTACTTTTGCTAATTGCTCTTTAAGTATTGATGTTGCTTCTTTTCCGGCTGTGTCATTGTCCGGCCAAAAGATTATCTGCTGTCCTCTCAATGGCGAGAAATCAGTTTTTGTAATGGCTTTGGAGCCACCGGCCCAACATGTTACAAAGCAATCAGGGAAAAGCTCTATGGCTGAATCAGCCGCCTTTTCTCCTTCACATATTACCGCAACCTTATTTGATGCTTGGTTAAGGCAGTCTAAGCGGTAAAGGGGTCTATTTTGGGGTAATTGACGCCAGTGCCATTGTGGCTTTCCATTACCCAATGTTCCGAATGCCAAAGGCCTGTAATCTTTATTTCTTTGGCCTTTCTTGTTCGAATCGAAACGCATTACCCTGATAATCAACGAACCATCTTGTGAGCGATAATCCCAATATTTCGTAGGTGCTCCATTCCTTGGATGTACTAAAGGGCATTTTCTACCAGCTTCCAAAGGGGGCTTATAAATTGGTTTAAATTCAGCTTTTCGATTAGTTACAGGCTTTTGCTCTGTTGAACTGTTAGCGGAATCGGTAATACCCAAAAACTTGCTGAGAGATCTAGCAGCTGAACCTTGATTAACCTTCTCAACATAGGCTACCAGGCTAATTAGATCCGCACCGGCATCATTGGTTGCAAAGTCTTTCCATATACCTGTTAACAGGTTTATTGAGAACGAGCCTTTCGAACTGTCGTTTCGAGTCGGGTTAAGTGCTATCCATTCGTTTCCATTTCTGGAACCGTTCGGAATCCAGTTACTCACGACTTTTTCGGCAGAATCGATCGCCTTTTCATTTATGGTTTTAAAGTCGATTTTGGACATAGTTAACCCTGCTGACTAGGTGTAAGCATATAAAAACTCTCTTTAAATTAAGTAACTAGTATTAAGCTGCTGGCTTGTCGTCAGTTAGTGGGATGTAACCGTATTTTTTGACCAACACCCAATATACAATTTCTCTAATTGCTGAAGATCTAGATAACCAGTAGCGGCTGCATATCGTTGGTAAGTCTTGGTATCCTTTGATACTTTCACTTCTGCTCTCTATCGGAATCTTGTGCAAGTTCCGGATAGTAGATATTGTCGAATTCAGACATGTATCATGCAGTTTATAAGCGGCTTCAAACCGGTTTAATGAACCAGCTTCGTACAAATAATGCAGAACTCTGGCAACTTTAACCGGCTCTTTGTTGGCCGGTGGGCATAGTAGTCGATTTATCATTTCAGACTCCTATGCCGCTTCAATACGAGCTGAAATGAGATTGTTAACCAGGGCCTTTATTTCTGCTTCGGTTTTACCTGCGGCTCTGGCTTTAATTACTGCATTTATTTCGTGTTCATACCAACCCACAGCGCGACAGCCCAGGCTGAAAGAGGGAGGGAATGTTTTGCCGTTAATCTGCCGGTAAAGAGAAGTTTCAGAAACGCATAGAAGTGATAACACCTCTGGTTTACGCATGATTTTTAAAGATTGTTGTTCGTTACTCATTTTGTCAGTTCCTGTTTGTGCTAGAAAGTTCTGGAAGGTACTGACGTTTTATTATTCACATATTAGAATCCCAAAACATAGAAGAAAAAAATTAATTTTCTTAGCGATTTGGGATTTTTGATGCTTGGTTATAGTTATAGTTGTAGTTGAGAAATATGTTTAAACGTTCCAAGGCCGTATTTATCGACGCTGGAGCACCTGCCACGCCAGCAGGGTAAAGGGCGAAGGAAAGCTTTCTAGGTTTGATTTTGACTCCGGTGTAACAAGACCAGATAAGTAAATCCAGTAGAGCTATAAGTTGGTAGTCGCGAAGCTTAACTACATCATCGCTACGTTCATAAGTAACTTCTTTAGCAGGTTCCCTCAATGACTCTCTGAGTTTGGGAAGAAGAGTCTCAATATCTTCTAAAATATCTTCGTCGGGCCTGTTTAAATCAAGCGTTAAATGTACATTTTTTCCGCCAGAGGATAAGGAATATATCTTTCCGATTAGATCTGGTTGAATCCGTTGGTTGCTGCTGTACTCATAAGAGTTTATTGATTTTTCAAAACCTGATAATTCTACCATTCGGTTAATGCGAGTAAGTTCTTCAATATCTAACAGTTTGGTGTTTTGATGATTGAAGTCGCGATTTACATAGCTAGCCCGGTCTGAAGCAAGATTACGTTCATAAGCTACGACATGAAAATCATGAGGAATAATACTTTGGATATATTGTTTTTGCTTTGCGGTTGTATTGCTCGATAACAGTTTAAATAACTGTGGCGGGAGAAGGGCATTTCTGTCCCGTTTAATTTCCTCCATTAGTTGTGATATTTCAGCTTCAGCATATAGGATCTGCTCAGCCAATTTGTTTGCATCAACCACAATGGGTAAGCCAGCTGTGATTTGCTGAAAATGGGGGTGCGAGACTATATCTTTTCTTATTTTAAAGTTGCCAATTACGTAAGACTCGCAAAGCCAATCGAGTTGCGTTTCACTGGCAGATGCCTCATATAGCAAAACTTGTCTCTGATATAGCTGATCCCAGATTTCGTCATCTTTTAACTTGTTCAGCTCTCGATAATTTTCGAGTGAAAACCATTCTGGAATACCAACCGTTTTTGGTTTGGTCATTCATTTCGCCCCCGCGAAAACCCAAAGAATAAATGCAAAGTCAGGGGCGGTGGGTAACCGTCCTTTTCGGGAGCTAACCTAGGCTTTGCTGGAAAGTTAAAGCTATGCTATTTGAGGCACATCTAATGCCTTTGCAATTGAATCCCTCGTACCGTTAACTAGTGAGTCAGCAGCAAACAATGCATTCACTATATCAGTATCTTGCTGTGTGATATGTGAACTTGAATTTGGAACTTGTTCAGCAATTGAATAATTAAACTCTGAGCACCAGGTATCAAGGGATCTGAGTACTGCTATCAAATGTGAATGCATATCACCTTTGTTGCTGGATTCAGGTTCAATCATAAATTGAAGGTTATTCTGGATAGAGAGCAGTACTTCTAACTTATTATTTGCTGCCAGGAATAAGTCAGAATTAACGTTAAAAAAGCCGCTGTTGTTCTGTTTGAACGTTTGATTTGTGAGGCGTAGCACAGAGCAAACTGTTTGTATTTCATGGAAGGCCTGCTCGACTTGTGAATCTAAGTCATGTGTTTTCATTGCATTGTCCTTATGCTGCTTGCAGTTGGTTAGCGGGTAACAGTTCATTTAGAGCACTGATATCGCGATGCAAAGCTTTGAATGCTCCTTGATACGAATAATGCAGTTCTGCCATATCAGTACCATATTCGAAGTCCTCAACATCTAACCCCAATTCCATAATATGGGCTAAGTCCTTGAACTCATTTAATAGCTCTCTGAGAATTCTTAATTCGATTGTGTTGCCGGGCGGTGTTGACTCATCAAGAAACACAAAACGTCCACTTATTTCTTTTGCTGCGAAAACTGCAATTTTAACCTTGCTGTTAAAGCGTTTTACTATGTAATCACCTTGCAGCGCTGATAGCTTTTCGACAGTTTTGATCATGGAAATTAAAGCGTGATAGTTTTCCGCAATATTGAACACGTTAGCTTCAATAATCTGTGACATAGGAAGATCCTCTTTCTTTGGTGGTTTATCCGTTTACCAACCGCAATGCCTTTTTGGCACTTGATAAACTCATATCGCCTGTTGCAGCATTCTCTATGTGCTGTGACCACCAACACATTAAAGGTCTTCTGCGTTCCAGGTATTCTGCTCTGTTGTATGCTCTGCGAACTTCGTTTTTGTCTACGTGTGCAAGCGCTGCTTCAATTAAATCCGGGTCAAATCCCTGTTCATTTAGCACAGTACTCGCGAGTGCTCTGAGGCCGTGTGAGACAAGTTTTCCGCTGTAACCCATCCGCTTAAGTGCCATGTTTGCCGTTTGAGCATTGGCGTGAGTTTTAGGGTTCCTATCAGCAGGGAATAAAAACTCCCTGTGGCCGCTTATGGGGTTAAGGGTGTTTAATAACCCCAGGGCTTGGGGAGACAGGGGAATAGAATGTTGCTTTTTCATCTTCATTCTCTCTGCCGGTATGGTCCATATCTGATTTTTGAAATCAATTTCAGACCACTTGGCCCCAGATGCTTCACTGGGCCTTACCATAGTATGCAATTGCCATTCTATAAGGCAGCGAGTAACAAGCTTGATGCTCGCGAAGTTTAGGGTCTTCATAAGGCCAGGTAGTTCTTCTGGCTTTATCGTTGCCATAAGCTTTGTTTTGGGAGCTTCAAAGGCCTGACTAATGCCTGCAAGAGGATTACTAAAGATGACGCCCGTATTGACTGCGAACGTCATGATCTCGTTAAGCCTTTGGCAAAGTCGCCTTACAGTCTCAAGGCTACCTTTGGCGGCAATTGGCTTTAGTGTATCAATAGCTTTTGTCGCGGATAGCATACTCACTGGATGATTGCCGATTTTGGGGAATATATGATTTTCCAGCGAGCGCCAGAGATCTTCTCCATAATCATGGGTTACTTTGGTGCTTTTTATTTCAAACCAGTCTGTCGCTACTTTTCTAAGAGTATTTGTATGCTCTTGTTCTTTTGCCTTCTGAACACTCTCTCGATGTTCCTTCGGGTCAATATTGTTTGCCAGCAGTTCTCTGGCTTCTCGCTTTTTACTGCGAGCCGTAGCCAGTGAAATATCGGGGTAGGTGCCAATACTTAGGTTCTTACGTTGCTTGGTGTAAGGGTGGTAGTAATTAAACAGCCAGAGTTTTGAACCGGTAGGTTTCACTCTCAGAAATAAACCCTCTCCATCTGAGAGGTTATATTCCTTATCCTTGGGTTTTGCCTGAAGGACTTCCGTATTGGTAAGTGGTTTAACAACTTTAGCCATCGTAGTAACACCAGGTTAGTAACATTGAGTTCCGTGTTACCAATAATGTTACTATAAAAGCGGGGTGTTACGAAAGTTGCTGGTGGCCCTAGAAAGCGAAAAACCCCTGAAAACTTTGATTTTCAAGGGTTTTTGGTGCTTCCTGAATGTTCCAGAAAGCTTGTGTTGGTGGAGCTGGCGGGATTTGAACCCGCGTCCAGAAAATGTCTACCTTTGGTACTACATGCTTAGTTTGTCTTTTATTTAACTACTTTAGACCCCGACAAACAGGGTTCCTGGTAGCTGTCCTGATACTATTTCGCGGTTCAACCTCAGGAGAGTTTCCCTCGCTAGTCTACTTATATGACCTTCCAAAATCCTGGCTAGCAGACAGAGCTTAGGTGGAAGGGCCTATGCCGGTTATTAAGCGGCTAGTGCGTAGTTTTCGTCGTTT
>DDJQ01000128.1:0-30309 GCA_002339125.1 Alteromonadaceae bacterium UBA2620 | reverse complement strand
TAGTTTTCGTCGTTTGCGACTATTTAAATGCGGCTTTTTAAGAGGCAAACCGCTCCTCTGCATGCACCTCCAGCTTCCTAGATCCTGTCGAATCCTAATCAGCCCCGGAGATCGTTACTATTAAACCAGAGAGTTTTTGCCCTCTGAATGCTGTCTAATATGGGGCGGATACTAACTTATTCAAGGGGGAAGTACAAATATAAACGCCTTTATGGCGACTGGTTGCTGCTTTGCTGAGCAGCTAAGTGCTGGTTATCGCTGGATTTACCGCAGTGATATGATCTATGTTGGTGTTTTGTGCTTAATTGTTTACATTATCAATAAGTAATCTTAAGAAGTGTTCATTATGCAACCCATGGATGTCTCAGTGTTAAGCCGGGTGAATGATTGGCTGGCAGCGGGTAAACCGTTTTGGTTTTGTACGGTGCTGGCTACCTGGGGCTCTTCACCGCGGGAGCCGGGCAGTTTGTTTGCAGCTTCGGCCAGCGATGACTGGGTGGGCTCCTTGTCCGGCGGTTGTGTGGAAGATGACTTTTTGTCCCGACTTGGCGCTAACGAGTTTAGTGCCCAGGCGCAGATAGTACGTTACGGCGAAGAAGGCGGGCAGCAGGCTATAAGCTTACCCTGTGGCGGGATCCTTGATGTGCTGGTAGAGAAGATCACGCCGGATGAAAACCAAAGTGCGCACTTTGCAGCGTATCTGAATTGTCTGTTAGGCAAGGATGTGAAAGTTCGAGAAGTGAACACGGCTACGGGTGTGAGCCGTTTGAGTGAGGTTACGGAGCATACGCCAGCGGTTAACTGGCAGGCTGATGCCAGCCATGTTGCGCTTCGTGTTGGTCCGGCCAGGCGTTTGGTTATTGCCGGTTATTCGCCGGTCGCGGAATATTGCGCCCGTTATGCTCAGTCTCTCGGTTTTGAGGTGATTATTTGTGAGCACCGCGAAGCGGAACAGGCACTGTGCAATATAGAAGGTTGCCGGTTTGTGCCGGATTTTGCCGCCGACTATATTATGAAGTCAGGCAACGTACACAGTCACACAGCTGTAGTGGCGTTAACACACGATCCGCGCGTGGACGATCTTACAATGATGGAAGCGGTGCATACCGAAGCCTTTTACATAGGCGTGATGGGCTCTAAACGTACATCGGCCAAGCGGGCAGAACGCCTGCAGCGGGTAGGGCAGCTCAGCGATGAACAGCTAAGCCATATTCATATGCCTATCGGCCTGGACATCGGCAGTAAAACGCCTGCGGAGATTGGCCTCGCCGTGATGGCTGATATCGTTCGTGCGCACCGCCAGCCGGATTAATTGCCACCTACTGAACTCATTTCATGGTAGGTTATTCACTCCTTTGTTTTCCCAGAGCTTTTTCATGAAAGTCTGGCTGATTGCCGTAATGCTGAGTGTGCTGCCGCTGGTTTCCTATGCGGGTGAAGCCTCTTTACGCTTAAATAACGGCGAGTACGAAATCCCTGCCATCGTAAACTTACCTGATTCTGAACAGGCGGTGCCGGCCGTGGTGTTATTGCACGGAACGGCATCCCACAAAAATGAAGTCGGCAACCTTTATGCGCGCTTGGCAGCAGCGCTGGCGAAGGTGGGTATTGGCTCCATACGTATCGATTTTGCCGGTACCGGTGATAGCGAGGTTAGTTATCGGCATTACACGCTCGAGAGTGCCGTTCGGGATGCCACCATGGGACTAAACTATATGCAGGCACAACCTCAGATAAATGCTGAAAAGTTAGGCGTTGTGGGCTTTAGTCAGGGCGGTCTGATAGCCCAGCTGCTAATTGCTCAATCGCCGGTGTTCGACTCTTTTGTGGCATGGTCTTCGGTGGCCAGCGACGGCGTGAGCGCCTTCAGACCGATGTTCGACAGCATGTACCAAAAGGCCAAACAGCAAGGTTATGTTACCCAGGAATACACCTGGCGGGCACCACTGGATATTTCCCTTGAATGGTTTGAACAGGTAAAAGCCAATAAATCACTTACCAACTTGGCTACTTACAAAGGTGCATTGCTGGCGATAGCGGGCAGCGCCGATAAAGTGGTGCCGGCTGAAAACGCATTACGGCTGATTGAAGCCACCAGTGCTTACCCGGCGCAGGCGGTTATTATCAAGGATGCCAGTCACATCTTTAATGTGCTCAACGAACAGGCGGCAGAGGACGAACAGCTTCTGCAATTAACCGTGCAGTGGTTTGCACAAACATTACAATAAGTAGAAATAAAACAGGGTGCCGTGGCACCCTGTTTTCAGTTGTTGCTTTACGCCTTGTGTTTCATCACCCGGGCTTTCTGACGTTCCCAGTCACGGTCTTTAATGGTGTCGCGTTTATCGTGAGACTGCTTACCTTTCGCCAGATAAATTTCCAGTTTCACCCAGCACTTTTTCCAGTACATGGCGGTGGCTACAATGGAGTAACCCTGGCGGTCTCGCGCACCAATAAGGCGGTCTATCTCGCGCTGATTAAGCAGTAGTTTACGGGCACGCTCAGGCTCGCAAATAACATGCGTTGAGGCCTGATTAAGCGGCGTAATGCGGGCACCTACCAGATACGCTTCACCATTTTGGATGATCACGTAGTTATCAGTGATATTCACTTTGCCCTGACGAATACTTTTGATTTCCCAGCCTTGCAGTGCAATGCCGGCTTCCATTTTGTCTTCGAGGTGGTAATCGTGACGCGCTTTTTTATTCAGCGCGATGGTACCGGAGGTATTGGATTTATTTTTTTTCATGGCGGCTATTATACTGATTACATAAATGTTGTCTCGTATTTCCTGCGCTGGCCGTTAAAAATTTCCTGGCATTTTATGTGATCCACAACAGCTTATTTTCAAAATAAATTTTATGGTAAACTCAGCAGCAACTTGCAGGAGTACAAAATTCGTATGCCGAAAATACAGCGCAGCGCCCTGGTTGCTTACAGCGCGCAATCCATGTTTGATTTAGTTAATGATGTTGAGTCTTATTCTGAGTTTCTGCCCGGTTGTAGCGACAGCAAAATTGTTAGCCAGCAGGGTAACGCCATGCAGGCCGCATTGCTGGTTTCCAAAGCGGGAATAAAGCAGTGGTTTACTACTCAGAACGTGTTGGATCCGGCTCAGAGTATCAGCATGACCCTGGTAGACGGGCCGTTTAAGCAATTGAGCGGCGGCTGGACATTTTCTTCGCTGTCGGAGTCAGCCTGTAAAATCGAGCTAAGCCTGCAGTTTGAGTTTAAAAATAAAATGATCGAACTCGCGTTTGGTAAAGTGTTTAATTCGCTTGCCGCAAGCATGGTTAACGCATTTACCCAACGCGCTAAATTAGTGTACGCCTGATGGATGAACCCATTAATATTGAAGTGGCTTATGCCACGCCTGCCAAACAGTCGCTCATTGAACTGACCGTGCCGAAAGGCTCAACGGTAGAGCAGGGGATTCTCGCTTCGGGCATTACGGATATTCACCCCGAAATCGATTTAAAAACCGCTAAAGTTGGTGTGTGGAACCGGGTGTGTAAACCGTCGGTAGAATTACAGGACGGAGACCGCATAGAAGTTTACCGACCGCTGATTGCCGACCCTAAAGAAGTGCGTAAGCGCCGAGCCGAAAAGGCCGTGCAGGAAGGACGAGCCGATAAAGTCACCGGCGGGCGACCCAATCCGTTAAAAGCAGACAAACAAAAGGCCGATTAAATCGGCTTTTTTGTACGAGTTTACCGCTAAGCGGCCAGGTTTAGTCGTGACGCTCGGTAAGCGTACCAACCGCCAGTACCGGTGAGGCATCAATCGATTCAGCGTCCATCATTGACGCAATGCGCTGCATGGTAGCTATCATCTGACTTTGTTCCCACTCGGCTAACTGATTAAAGCGCTCAACAAAGTGTTCCTGCAGCGGGCGAGGTGCTGTTGACACCGCCTGTTCACCCGCTTCGGTAAGATATACGCCTACTTTACGCTTATCCTGAGTGCTGCGAATACGATGCGCTAAGTCGCGCGATTCAAGGCGATCAAGAATATTGGTAATCGTTGCCGGGCTTAAATTTATACCGTCAGCAATTTCCTTTACCATAATGCCGGGTTTTGCTGCGATGTTTTGTAATACGAGTAGCTGTGGGCCGGTAATGCCCACGTCTTTACTCAGTTGTTTACTGCGTAGGTCTACCGCCCGTATTACACGTCGTAACGCTACCAGTAACTCTTCTTCTTTACGCATTAATAGTAATACTCCTGAATGCATTAATTAAGCAGATGCAAAAAGTGCTGATGTTTCTGGAACTGATCCAGCACATCATTAATCACGCCATCTTTCGACCAGCCCATCAGATCATAATCCTGACCACCTTCTGACAGGTGAACTTCAGCGCGATAATAGGTTTGAATCGCGCTGGCTTCTTCAGGCGTTTCGTTGGTCAGCGTTGAATCGGGTTGTTGTGTAGCGGTTAAGTATACCGCATAAATAAAGTCATTCTGACCATTTACCAGTACTGTCAGCTCTACGTGTGTATCACTGGACTGTAAACTGGCATCGTACTGGCGGCGTTTAAATTCCTCACATACTTCGTGCAGGGCCGGGTAAACCACGCGTAACATATAGCCAGAGACCTTCTTTTCGTCCGGGAAGGTGACAATTTCACCTAACCGATCTTTCCAGGGCTTATCGTGTTCCACTACTGCTGTTTGCATAGCAGTGATAGCCAGACTATCGCGCTTGTGTTTTTCTATACGTAACGATTTAAGCAAGCCGTACATCGCTACCAGCAAAATAACCGAAAATGGCAATGCTGCAACAATAGTCATGGTTTGTAAGGCGTTAAGTCCGCCAGCGTAAAGCAAGACTGCACCAACCAGTCCTACGCCAAGAGCCCAGTATACTCGTTGCCATAATGGCGTGTCGTTACGACCATGGGAGCACAGCATATCAACTACCATGGCACCGGAGTCACAAGAGGTAACAAAGAACACCATGACCATTAGCAGCGCAATAATGCTAATAAAGCCACTGAACGGAAAGTTCTCCAGGAAGACAAACAAGGCAACTGAGGTATCATCTTTAACCATGGTAGCCAGCTTCTCAAAGCCTTCGTTAAAGACCATATCAATGGCGGCGTTGCCGAAAATAGTCATCCAGAACAGGGTGAATGCAGTGGGGATCAGTAAAACCCCTAATACAAATTCGCGCAGGGTTCGGCCAAACGAAATCCGAGCGATAAACAAGCCAACAAACGGCGCCCAGGCTAACCACCAACCCCAGTAGAAGATAGTCCAGCCACCGATCCAGTCGGTTTTTTCGTACGCAAAGAGGTTAAAGGTGTTACGAATAATATCCGACACATAAGCGCCGGTATTCTGTAAATACGCTTGTAACAAAAATACGGTGGGGCCAAGTACCAAAATGAACACCAGCAACACTACCGCGAGTATCATGTTAGTTTCTGACAGGCGGCGAATCCCTTTATCCAGGCCGGTCATTACAGAAATAATGGCCAGGCCTACCACAAACATCATTAGGGCCATTTGCGTAAAGGTGGTGTTAGGTATACCAAACACATAACTCAAACCGGCGTTAATCTGACTGGCGCCAAACCCCAGCGATGTAGAGATACCAAAAATAGTTGCTGTAACGGCCAGAATGTCGACCACATGCCCCTGCCAACCATAAATTTTATTGCCAATCAGCGGATAAAGGGTGGAACGCAAGGTCAGGGGTAATTGGTGTCTGAAAGCATAATAGCCTAATACCAGAGCAACCACGGCATAAATTGCCCAGGCGTGCAGACCCCAGTGGAAAAAGGTTGTTCGCATGGCTTCTTTAACAGCCTCGACGGAATTCGCCTCTGCTGTCGGTGGTGCCATAAAATGCATTAATGGTTCAGCTACGCCAAAAAACATTAAACCGATACCCATACCGGCGGCAAATAACATGGAAAGCCAGGTGAGGATGGTAAATTCCGGTTTGGCGTGATCCGGGCCGAGACGGATTTCACCGTATTCAGAAAAACCGATATACACAACAAAGATTAGAATGGCAGCTACGGTAAATACGTAAAACCAACTGCCGTTTTCCACTACAGCCGACTGCATGGTAGAAAACAAATTCTCTGCGGTTTCGGGCATGATTACCGCAAACAACAGCAACATCAAAATTGCCCCGGAGGCTGCGTAAAAGACAGGTTTATTTAGCTTGGCTGGTGCCGGATTTTCATGCTTGGGCGTTGTTGACTGACTCAAGTTATATCCTGTTATTTTAAGATAAATAAAACAATTTACGTACAATATACAGCAAATCGAGCCGTCAAAACACTTTCTTACAAATAATTAGTGTGGAATCAAACCTATGATCCTGCTGATGTTGATTTGCGTAGATAATTTCCGGTTAATCATTAATTTTTAGCCAATTAATAGTTAGTGCAGAAATTTATTTTTATTTCTGGTAGGCTATATGGCAATAAAAATGAATCAATAATAAATAATTCAGCTCACTTCAAATAAATAAAGTAGGAACTTAGTTCTATGAGAAAAACACACCTTAGTTGTGCAGTGATCGCTGCGCTAGCATCTAACGGCGTGCTTGCTCAGGCAAGCGAATCAAAGGCTTCCATCGAAACCATCGAAGTTACCGCCACCAAGCGTACTGAATCTATTCAGGATGTGCCGGTAGCTGTATCAGCCTTAAGTGGCGACGCCCTGGAAAATATGGGGATCGACAACTTCCAGGACTACGTAGAATTCTTACCTAATGTGGTATTCCAGGGCACCGGCCCTGGCCAGAACGAAATCTATATCCGTGGCGCTGCGACTACCCAGTCAAGTATCACCCTGTCATCAGTACAGGCTCTGCAGCCTTCAGTTGCGTTCTATCAGGACGAAATGCCGGTTTCTATGGCCGGTCGTAACCTGGATATCTTCGCCACCGACGTTGAGCGTGTCGAAGTACTTCCGGGGCCACAAGGTACGCTGTTTGGTGCCAGCTCACAGGCCGGTACTGTTCGTTTAATTACTAAAAAGCCAGACCATGCCGGTTTTGCAGCCGGTTTTGATACCAGCCTTGCCACTACTAAAGGTGGTGAGATGAGCAATACGGTAGAGGCGTACATTAACTTAACCCCAACCGATGATTTAGCCATTCGCGTTGTAGCTTATAACGACAAACAAGGCGGCTGGATTGATAACATCGAAAACGATCCGGGTAACGGTGGTTACATTGGTAGTGCCGTGGTTATCGACCGAATTTCCAGCGGTACGCTGCTTGATCCGGTTGGTATGGACTCTCGCCGCGAGATCAATGGCTACACTCGCAGCGAAGCGGCGGTAGTATCACCACGTAATAGTCAGCATGTTGAAGATAACTTTAACGATGCAGTATATGCCGGTGCCCGTTTTGGCCTGTCTTACCACATTAATTCAGACTGGGATTTGCTTGTGCAACACACCCAGCAGTCACTGGATACTGAAGGCGTATTTGCTTACGACCCAACGGTTGGTGAAGACAAGGCGATTCGCTTTCAGGCCGATGAAAACTCAGATGAGTTTGGCTTAACCACCTGGACCGTCGATGGCCGTTTAGACAAACTGGATGTTGTGTACGCAGGTGGGTATTTGGACCGTGAAATCGATACCCTTACCGATTACACAGGCTATACCAACGGTGGTCTGTACTCAGCCTACTATGTTTGTACCAATTACAATACCGATAATCCACTTGATGCCCGTTGTTTGGATCCAACCAAGTACTACAAAGAAGATACTACCAGCACGCGAGTGACTCACGAGTTGCGTATTGATACCAAGTTTGATGCACCATTCCGGATTACTGCGGGTTTGTTCTACGATGAGCAGGAAGTGGCGTCTGTTGGCCAGTTTAAAATTCCCAACACCGAGATTTTTGAGGATCTAGCCGGGCCATGGAATTCGCTGGCCGGTGATAAAGGTATCAATAGTGACGGTGGTCCTTTCTCACCAGAAATAGGCTTTGTTAACGATATTACCCATACCATTGAACAAATCGCTGTGTTTGGGCAAGCGGAATACGACATCACTGATACGCTAACGGCAAGCTTTGGGGCCCGTTGGTATCAAATCGATGATATTTATCGCGGTGCAACCTCAACCCGTGACGTAACCAGTCGTTTGCAGGCTTATGGTTCAGGTGTAACGGACCCGAGCGTATATGAAGGTTTAGGTTTCAACCCTGGGCCAGCTCAGGAATTGTCTGATGCATTGATAAATGGGGAGTTGGACGTGAGTCTGCTCGACAGCGATGGCGTGCTAACCGTTGACGATACCATCTTCAAATTTGGTCTCGACTGGAAAGCCAGCGACGATTTACTGCTCTTCGCGAACTACTCAGAAGGTTTCCGTCCGCCGGTAACAAACCGTTTAGGCGGTGATGCTGCGGCGAATCAATCCGGCGCATTTGAAGGTTTCCGTATCCCGGTTTACTCAACTACAGATACCCTGGATAACTACGAAGTGGGCATGAAAGGGGATTTCCTCGACGGTATCGTCCGTGTTAACGCTACCGCTTACTATTCTGAAATCTCCGAGCTG
Source organism: Alteromonadaceae bacterium UBA2620 (assembly GCA_002339125.1). Taxonomy (GTDB): domain Bacteria; phylum Pseudomonadota; class Gammaproteobacteria; order Enterobacterales; family Alteromonadaceae; genus Alteromonas. Next base: position 21,765 of record DDJQ01000128.1, on the reverse strand, counting down.
CAAACCTCGCGTTTCGACCCGACTAATATCAGCTTCCTGGTATTCACCGATAACGTTGGTGACGCCGAAGTTAAAGGGCTGGACGCCGATATCACCTGGTTAGCTACCGACGATTTGGTGCTAAATGCCGCATTCAGTTTGTTAGACACCGAGCTGACCCGTATTAATCCGGAGCTGGAAGGAATTGCTCCTGGCGTGGGCGCCAGACTGCCTTACTCGGCGGAGTTCTCGGGCAATATCAATGCTCGTTACTATTTCGAACTGGACGGTGGTCAACAGGGCTTTGTGAATGCATCAGTGGCATACACTGGCGACCGATTAGCCGGTATGGTGATGGACGCTTACGTTATGGAAGACGCGACTCAGCTGATTTATGGCACGGGGTCAGGTCTTAAAATTGAAGACGAAGCGGCTGTTTATGAAGGCGTCGGCTATACCGATGCCAACGGCGGCACCTTCCGCGGTGGTCGTTATGTACAAGAAAGCTACGTCATCAGCAACGTGTCGGTGGGCATGTCGGATGACAGCTGGAAAGTAGAGCTGTTTATCGACAACCTGTTCGATGAATCCGCTATCCTCAATATCGATACCCAGCAGTTTACACCGAAGGTGGTAACGAACCGTCCACGCACAATGGGTGTACGTTTCTCTTTCGATTATTATTAATAACTGATATTAATACATAATAAGAGCTAAAAGGCAGGCGCAAGCCTGCCTTTTTCGTCGTCAGTTAAAAATACAGCATCCGTTATGATTAAAGATTTTTCAAACCAGTTCCAGGCAATAAAGCAATCGTTGCAAACCAACAATCTTGCTGCGGCAATGGATAAAATAAGCGCTTTGAAAGCGGTGGAGCTACCGGATGCGCTGCGCATTGAACTGCTTTATTTATCGGCAGTAACACAACGGTTGGCAAATCAGTTCAACCAAGCGTTGCAGGAATTAAGCGAGTTGCTAAATCTGCGGCCAGAACATGGACGGGCATATCAGGAGCAAGCGTATAATTTTTTAGCACTGGATCAGCAGGATAAAGCGGCCAGCGCATTTTTTCGCGCTACCCACTATAACCCGGCGCTGATCAACAGTTGGAAACAACTACTTAAAATTTATCAGCAGCATCAGGATACCACTGCCGAGCAACTGGCTTTGCAGCATATTGCTCATCTGGAGCAACTCCCGCCACCTATTCTGGGCGCGTATGACCTGATGTATGAAAAACAGCTGGCTACTGCAGAAAAAGTCTGCCGTCAGTTTTTGCAACAACACAAGCATCACCCCGAAGGCATGCTATTACTGGCAGAGCTGGGTATTCAGCTCAAGGTTTATCACGATGCGGAGTTTTTACTAGAAAGCTGCGTTGCCCTTTATCCGGATAATCTCAGAGCCGTGATTGCCTATCTTGGCCTGCTGGCCAAGCTCGGTAAACATCAGCGGGTGGTCGAAATCAGCAATGAACAGATGGCTACCTATCCGGACAACTTACAAATTCTTATGGCCAAAGCCAATGCGCTACTGGGGATTAACCGCACCGAAGACGCCATCACTATGTTTACTGAATTATTGAGCGCCGACGAAGACCGGCCCGGCGTATGGCTGGCATTAGGCCACGCCTACAAAACCACCGGTAACAAACAACAAGCGGTTGAGTCTTATCTCAAAGCGGCCCATTATCATCAGCAGTTTGGCGACGCGTACTGGAGCCTCGCTAATATGAAGTCTTATACGTTTGACGGTAAGGCTCTGCAGGATATGGCAGATATTGAAGCCCAGTCATCCATAGGCGTTGAAGACCGTATACATTTGTGTTTTGCCCTGGGTAAAGGGTTTGAGGATGCCGGCCAATTTGAAAAATCATTCAGCTACTACGATAAAGGTAATCGCTTAAAACTTATTTCTACCGGCTACGATATTGCTCGTACCGAAGCGGCGATGGCTGCGCAGATTGAAGCTTGTCGCGGCGAGAGCTTCGCTAATCTTCATGGCGGCTTTCCGTCACCGGAGCCTATCTTTATTGTGGGAATGCCGCGGGCAGGCTCTACTTTGCTGGAACAGATCCTGGCATCTCACTCTGATATCGACGGCACCATGGAGCTGCATAATATTTTTAGTCTGGCTTCATCAGTTGGCGCGCAATTAAGCGAAAGCGGCAAGCCATATCCATATTCACTTGCCGAACTATCCGCTGAACAATGCTATGAGCTGGGTAAGCAATATATTGAGCAAACCCGTTATTACCGGGGCTCAGCACCGTTTTTTATCGATAAGATGCCGAATAACTTTATGCATGTGGGTTTTATTAAACGCATACTGCCCAATGCAAAAATTATCGATGCGCGGCGTGATCCGATGGATTGTTGCTTCAGCAACTTTAAGCAACTGTTTGGTGAAGGTCAGGAGTTTTCTTACGGACTGGAAGAAGTGGCGCGTTATTATCAGGCTTACCAAAAGCTTATGGACCACTGGGACGAAATCTTACCCGGCGCGGTATTACGTGTTCAGCACGAAGACGTGCTGGATGATTTAGACGGGCAGGTTAAGCGAATGCTGGATTACCTTGGCGTGCCTTTCGAGCAGGCCTGCCTGGACTTCCATCAAACCGACCGCCTCATCAAAACGCCCAGTGCCGAACAGGTTCGCCAACCGATCAATCGCAAAGGGCAGGGGCGCTGGCAACCCTTTGAAGCGCATCTTGGCCCTTTGCTGAAACGCTTCCGCGCTTAGTATTTACGTCGTTGCAGGCCGGTCTCAGCAAGTATTTTGGCTGAGATCTCCTCGATAGAGTATTTGGTACTGTTTAAGAACGGTATTTTCTCTTTACGGTATAAGTTTTCCACCTCACGCAACTCCATGCGGCATTGTTGTATAGAGGCATAGCGGCTGTTAGCCCGGCGTTCTGAGCGAATTTGGCTGAGTCGTGATGCCTCGATAGTCAGGCCAAACAGCTTTTGTTTAAACTGGCGCAGGGCCGGCGGCAGTTTCAGCATGTCACCCATATCTTCTTCGGTAAATGGGTAGTTGGCCGCTTTAATGCCATATTGCAGGGCCAGATACAGACTGGTTGGTGTTTTACCGGAACGTGATACACCCACCAAAATAATGTCTGCTTCTTTATAATCCTTAAGATTTGATCCATCGTCATTAGCCAGCGCGTAGTTAACTGCCTCAATACGAATATCGTAAGTTTTTTCGTGAATACTGTGGGTACGATGTTTTTCTGGTTTGGATGGCACACCAATAATTTTTTCCAGCGGCGCCACAAATTGGTCGAGAAAATTGTAGTTAATTCCTACGGATCTTGCGATAACTCGCCGAACATCTGGGTTTACCACTGTGTAAAAAACGAGCGGGCGCTCCCCGGTATCTTGAAAACTTTCAGATATTTTTTCAATTACCGCATAAGCCTGTTCTTCAGTTTCAACAAAAGGAATTGTCTTGTGATTGAATTCTGTAGGGAAAAGTGACAATAAAGCGTGGCCAAACACCTCTGCCGTAATGGCAGTACCGTCCGAAATGTAAAATGCTGTGCGCACAACAACTCCTTAACTTTGTCGTAAATTTATTACGAAATGAAATAAAATTTTACTTTTTTATAATCGGCATTTTAGAATTTCCCTATGGAAAAGCCAGCCTGAATTAATTTCAATGATGGTTTAACCTCTACCCTACAAGTTCACGTTTAAGTGAGCGTAAAGAAAAAGTGACAAGCTGGAGGCTGTAAAGTGCAAGAATACGTACTTTGGTATCAAGAGTTAGGCATGCACGATGTGAATCGTGTTGGCGGTAAAAATGCCTCGTTAGGTGAGATGATCTCAAACCTGGCGAACGCAGGTGTAAAAGTACCTGGAGGATTTGCAACAACAGCTTACGCGTTTAATGAATTTTTAGAGCAAAGCGGACTTGAAGCTAAAATTCATGAAGTGCTCGACTCATTGGATGTCGACGACGTCGGGGCGTTAGCCGAGGCAGGTAAGAATATTCGTCAGTGGATTATCGATACGCCTTTCCAGGGTAAACTCGAAGAAGAAATCCGCACCGCGTTTGTTACCCTGCAGGGTGATGCCGGTGACGAAGCGTCTTTTGCGGTACGTTCTTCTGCCACTGCAGAAGATATGCCGGATGCCTCATTTGCAGGTCAGCAGGAAACCTTCCTTAACGTTAAAGGTTATGATGCCGTTATCGTGGCTGTTAAGCACGTATTTGCGTCACTGTTTAATGACCGCGCAATTTCATACCGTGTGCACCAGGGTTACGATCACAAAGGCGTGGCATTGTCTGCCGGCGTGCAGCGCATGGTACGCAGTGATATCGCTTCGTCGGGTGTAATGTTCACCATCGACACCGAATCAGGTTTCGAAGACGTAGTGTTTATTACCAGCTCATTTGGTCTGGGCGAAATGGTGGTACAAGGCGCCGTTAACCCCGACGAATTTTACGTTCACAAACCTACTCTGGATAGCGGCAAGCCAGCCATTGTGCGCCGTAACCTGGGTAGCAAATTAACCAAGATGATTTACTCTGCGGATCAGAGTCACGGTAATCAGGTTACCATCGTTGACATCGATCCGGCCGACAGCAAAACCTTCTCGTTAACCGACGACGAAGTGCAGGCACTGGCCAAGCAGGCGCAAATCATCGAGAAACACTACGACCGTCCAATGGACATCGAATGGGCCAAAGATGGCGCAGATGGCGAGTTGTACATCGTTCAGGCCCGCCCTGAGACTGTACGCAGCCGTGAGGATGCACAAACCATCGAACGCTTCCAACTGAAAGGCTCAGCAGGAATCGTGTGTGAAGGCCGTGCCATTGGTCATAAAATTGGTGCAGGTAAAGCCAAAGTGCTTGGCTCTATCGATGAAATGGACAAAATCCAGGCCGGTGATGTACTGGTTACCGATATGACTGACCCGGATTGGGAACCGATCATGAAGAAGGCTTCAGCGATTGTCACCAATCGAGGAGGGCGTACCTGCCATGCGGCAATCATTGCCCGCGAACTGGGTATTCCTGCCGTAGTAGGTTGTGGTAACGCCACCGAATCGATTAAAGCCGGCGACGCTATTACTGTTTCCTGTGCCGAAGGTGATACCGGATATATCTACAATCAGGAACTGGAATTCGATGTCACCACGTCACAGATTGATTCCATGCCTGAATCACCCACTAAAGTGATGATGAACGTAGGTAATCCGGATCGTGCATTCGACTTCGCCCGTTTACCACACAAAGGCGTTGGCCTGGCGCGTCTGGAATTTATCATCAACCGTATGATTGGTGTGCATCCTAAAGCGTTGCTCAACTTCGATTCTCAGCCTGAGGAGCTGAAAGAAGAAATCAGCGATATGATTGCCGGTTACGAGTCGCCTAAAGAGTTCTATATCCAGAAACTGGTAGAAGGTATTTCTACTATCGGTGCGGCATTCTCGCCAGAGAAAGTGATTGTGCGGATGTCTGACTTTAAGTCCAACGAATACTTTAACCTGGTAGGTGGTTATCAGTACGAGCCGGACGAAGAAAACCCAATGCTGGGTTTCCGTGGTGCCAGCCGTTACGTGTCAGAAGATTTCCGCGACTGTTTCGCGCTTGAGTGTGAAGCCATTAAACGTGTTCGGAATGTGATGGGCTTAACCAATGTTGAGATCATGATCCCATTCGTACGCACCGTGGAAGAAGGTCGTCAGGTTATCGAACTACTGGCAGAGCAAGGGCTGAAGCAAGGCGAAAATGGCCTGCGCGTAATTATGATGTGCGAACTGCCGTCAAATGCGTTACTGGCCGACCAGTTCCTCGATATCTTCGATGGTTTCTCGATTGGTTCTAACGATATGACGCAGCTTACCCTGGGTCTGGACCGTGACTCAGGTCTTATTGCCCACCTGTTTGAAGAGCGTAATGATGCAGTTAAAGCGCTGCTTTCTATGGCAATTCAGGCGGCCAAAAAACGTGGCAAGTACGTGGGCATCTGCGGTCAGGGCCCATCCGATCACGAAGACTTCGCTGCGTGGCTGGTAGAGCAGGGCATTGACTCGGTATCACTCAACCCGGATACCGTGGTTGAAACCTGGTTATACCTGGCCGAAAACCTCGGTTAAAAATAATTTTCTAAAACTTTGAAAGGCCAGTTTATAAAGCTGGCCTTTTTTTTATTGTGTATTAAATAGAAGTAGTTGAGGTATTACTTATTAATAAGGAGTGCAGTGAGCTTTCCTCATCAATAGTCTGCTTTGTGCTTACCTAACTCTGTATTTACGCAAACGTCGATTAAGCAGCAGGCGGTCGAGCCTGCGCGCTGAACTGGTCATTTGATTCTGAAAAAAGCGTAACCACGAACGAGCTCTCGGCCAGTCATAGCTAAGTAGTATTAATCCACCAATCACCAGCAGAATTGAACCTGGTAGCAGGGTCAGCACTATCCCGGTCAGGAAAAGTATAGCACCAAGGCTTAATCGGATGGTTTTTTTCATTTTTCTGAATGCATAGAGGCTAATGTATAGCCGCTATTCTAGTCAGTTCTGCAAACAGTACAAAACTATAAATGTAATAAAATATATCGCCGCGTGAGCAGGTTAGTTCAAACAATACGCCGGTTAGCTCAATACCTGAAATTTTCATTGGTTGAACTGATTTGCAAATGGTTAGGTAATATCGCCAAATAAATGGTGATAAAAAATCAGCCAGTAACGGTGGAGACCCTGCGTTAGCCTAGGTATACTTAGCCGCCTATTCACCAGTGAGAGCGTAGCTTTGAATTTACCTGTTGTACCAGTTGAATCGACCGTTTCTGATGATTACAGAACCTACCTTCAACGCTTGGAGAAATCCTCTTTTTCCGGCGACATTGAATACAGCTATGGCAGCCGCCTGGCGGTGGCAACGGATAACTCGGTATATCAGAAGTTACCGCAAGCCGTTATTCACCCCAAAGGCATTAACGATTTACAGACCATTGGTGAGCTGGCTAACCAGCATCCGCAGGTAAAATTCAGCGCCCGGGGCGGTGGCACTGGTACTAACGGCCAGAGCCTGACCGATGGCATTGTTGTGGACATGTCCCGGCATATGAATAAGGTGCTGGAAATCAACCCTGAAGAAGGCTGGGTAAGAGTTCAGTCCGGGGTAGTAAAAGACGCGCTAAACGATGCCTTACGCCCTTATGGTTTCTTCTTTTCGCCGGATTTATCTACCAGTAACCGCGCTACATTGGGCGGCATGATCAGCACTGATGCCTCAGGGCAAGGTTCGCTGGTATACGGTAAAACCAGCGATCACGTACTGGGTTTAACGTCGGTACTGGCCAATGGTGAAATACTGCAAACCCAGCCGTTATCGGTTGCCGAAGCTGAGCAGCAGGCTACCCGCAGTGACACCTACGGGCGTATTCTGCGCCAGGTGCTCAATACCTGCCGCGGTAAGCGACAAGACATTCTGGCTAAATTCCCACGGATGAACCGGTTTTTAACCGGCTACGATTTAGAACATGCTTTTGACGAAGAAAAGCAGTTAATTGATGTCAGCCGACTGATCACCGGTTCGGAAGGCTCGCTGGTGTTTGTTGCCGAAGCCAAATTATCGCTGACCAAAATTCCAAAGCATACGGCGCTGGTAAACATTAAATACGATTCTTTTGAGTCTGCCTTACGCCATGCGCCACGAATGATTGCGGCGCAGGCGACGTCGGTGGAAACCGTCGACAGTAAAGTACTCAATCTGGCCCGCACCGATATTATCTGGCACTCCATTTCTAATCTTATTGAAGATGTGCCGGGCAAAGAAATGCTTGGCCTCAATATGGTGGAGTACAACAGTAATGACCTGGACGAAATCAAACAGCGCATTGCCCGTCTAGAGGAAGAGCTCACGGCGTCGGCCGAAAAAGGTGAATATGGCGTGATTGGCTATCAGCTCACCTTTGACAAAGCTGATATCAATAAAATTTATGCGATGCGCAAAAAGTCGGTGGGACTGCTGGGTAATACCAAGGGCAGCCAAAAACCCATTGCTTTTGCCGAAGATACCGGCGTGCCCCCTGAGAACCTCGCTGACTTTATTATGGAGTTCCGTGCCTTACTAGACGGCCATGGCCTGCAGTACGGTATGTTTGGCCATGTGGATGCCGGCGTATTGCACGTGCGTCCGGCACTCGATTTGTGCGATGTGGATCAGGAAAAGCTCATGCATCAGATCTCCGATGAAGTGGTTGCTCTGGTGGCCAAATACGGTGGTCTTATGTGGGGTGAGCACGGTAAGGGCTTCCGCAGTGAATATGGCCCGGCGTTTTTTGGCGAGTCATTATTTGCCGAGCTTCGTCGTATTAAGGGCGCTTTTGATCCGGGTAATAAAATGAATCCGGGAAAAATCTGTACGCCAATCGACAGTGATGACGAGCTGGTGAAGGTGAGCGATCCTAAACGCGCGACCCTCGACCGCACCATACCCGTGGCATTTAAAGAAACCTTTAAGCCTGCCATGGACTGTAACGGTAACGGCCTGTGTTTTAACTACGACACCACATCGCCAATGTGCCCTTCAAGCAAAATAACGCGTGACCGCCGTCATAGCCCTAAGGGCAGGGCTGGTTTAATTCGTGAGTGGCTGCGATTACTGGCGAACCAGGGCGTGGATCATCAGGCGTTGATGAATGGACAGTATAAAACCAGTTGGCTAACACGCTGGCAAAACACCCGCGCTGATATCGAAGACTTTTCTCATGAGGTACTGGAAGCCATGAATGGCTGTCTGGCGTGTAAATCCTGTAGCAGTCAGTGCCCGGTTAAAGTGGATGTACCAGAGTTCAGAGCACGGTTTTTAAATGTGTACTATCAGCGCTATCTGCGCCCGCTAAAACATCATCTGGTGGCCAATGTGGAATCGCTTACGCCATTGATGGCTAAGTTGCCCAAGGTTAGCAATGCGCTTATGAATAACGGCTTGGCAAAATCGCTGCTTGAAAAGGTAGCCGGTTATGTGGATGCGCCGCCATTGTCGGTGCCTACGCTAACCGAGCGGTCAGCAGAGGTAATGCAAACATTCGATCTGGCCGAACTGGAACAGCTGGATGCCGAACAGCGCGAAAATCACGTGTTAATCGTGCAGGATCCGTTTACCAGTTATTATGATGCCGAAGTGGTCACCGATTTTGGTCACCTGATCAGAGCGCTTGGCAAAACGCCAGTATTGTTGCCATTTAAGCCCAATGGCAAAACTCTGCACGTGACCGGTTTTCTGGATAAATTTGCCCGTACAGCTACTGATACCGCAGCCTTTTTAAATCAGGTTGCGGGCTTAAATATACCCATGGTTGGGGTCGATGCGCCGCTGGTCCTGTGCTATCGGGATGAGTACAAAGCACTGGGGGCCGCGCGCGGTGACTTTGTTGTACAGACTGTGCATGAGTGGCTGGCGACACTCCCTGATTCAACCTGGCAGAGTGGTGATGCTACCTCTGACGCGCCGGTTATGGCATTGTTTGCCCACTGCACCGAGAAGACAGCATTGCCGAAAACCGAACAAATCTGGCAGGATCTCTTTGCCAGAGTCGGACAAAAAACTGACATCGTGAAAGTGGGCTGTTGTGGTATGGCCGGCAATTACGGTCATGAAGCGGTCAATAAAGCCAACTCGCTGGGCATTTATGAAATGAGCTGGCAGCAAGCAGTAGCCCGCTACCAGCCGCAACAAATAATGGCCAGCGGCTATTCCTGCCGCAGTCAGGTAAACCGAATCGATGAGTTTAAACCAAAACACCCGCTGCAAGTGTTATTGCAGTGTCTAACTAAAAGAACATAAGCGCTATGACAGAACAACTAACAGAAGAACAAATCCAGACCTGGGCCCGCGAAGCCTTTCAGCAAGCAAACCAGTTTCTGGCAAAGGAAGGCGTGCTCTTTGACACCGTGGTAACCGAAGAATGCCGTTATCTGGCACCGCTGGTAGCGGTGTGGAAAATTAAAGCCATGGATAGCAAGATGTACTGGGTAGTAACCGGTGATTTGCCAACCGACTTTACTCTTGCCGATAACGCTGAGGATGCTCGTGGTGCGCTGCGCTATTTTTCGATGCGCTGGCAAATTAAAGCTGAAAATCTACTGCAGAATAACGACAAAGGAGATGCCAGCCAAACGTCCTATGCACAATTGCTGGCAGACCGCGCGGAAAAAATCTACCTGCTGCAAGAAAACGAGGGACTTTGGGGTTAGTCTCTATTACCTGATACTAATTCCCAACCTTTTAGCCTCAATCACGGGCCCGTGCGGCATTAATGAATATGCCGTACATCCGGAATATCAAAGTTTTGCCGGTTACACACCATCTTTTGCATGGGTATGCCGGCTTCCATAAACACCTTACCAACTGGCTTAAACCCTTTGGCCTGATGAAACTCGACACTGGCGAGTTCAGACTGTAACTGAATTTGTTTGATGTTTTGCGATTCGGCGTGTTTGAGGAGGGCTGCGAACAATAGCTTATAAACCGCCAGGGTGCGGTGGCCGGGTAATACAGCGATTCTGCCGAGTTCGCCGCTTGGGGTCAGGCGGCCGGTAGCAATAGGGGTGTCCTGATCACAAAACAGTAAAACGTGGGCGGCTTTATTGTCTAAATCGTCAAATTCGGTAGTTTCCGGAAGTTGCCATTCCAGTACGTACACTGCTTTTCTGAGTGTTTTCAGTTGATCACAGGCCTCTTGCCAAAGTACCTGTTGGACTTTATACGCCATACTTCCCCCCATGTTGCTCTGCTGGCAGAGTTGCCAGCAGGTAATCCCGGTGAGTTGTCTGTACCTGTACAGCGGTTTTTCAGGTCAGAGTTCCCAGTAACCCATATTAACCAGTGTAGTGAATGTGTAAAAAATATCCAGTTTATCCGGGGCGGGTGCCATATCAGTGCGATCAATGTCGGCCTTGCTCATAAGCTGGCACATTAACGGGTAATTTTCGGGAGAAAACTTAATTACCTCACCATTAATAAATAAACAATCCGGGAATTGCCTGTTTAACAGTGGCCGGCAACCCGGCAATTTAACAAGTGTAGCCCCTGATTCGAGGTGCTCCTGCAGAGACTGGCTATCAACTGGTTCATTGATCTCAGGCTCGATACCTTGCTCGCTTAACATGGCTAACAGGTTTTGACTGAAGCTGTCATCATCGATGGCCTGGTGCAACAAGTCTTTGAGTGCATCGACTTCCTTGGCCGACACTTCTGCCGGCGAGTCTGACAGGACCAGTTCCGGGTCGGTATAGCGCTTTGCGCCGGTTGACTGTGTTTGTAAATGCTCGGCCAGATAGTTGCCCAGCTGAGTCTGATCCGGTGCCCGAAAGCCGATGGAGTAAGTCAGACTGTCGCTGAGTGTTACCCCATCATGGGGCCAGCCAGGCGGGATATAGAGAATATCGCCGGGCTGTAATTCACAATCAATCACCGGTGTGAAGTCATCCACCTGACACAGCCCTTTAACCGGCTGGGTACTGGTGAGACCTTCCGGCGAGCCCACCCGCCAGCGCCTGCTACCTTTACCTTGCAGCAAAAACACATCGTACTGGTCGACATGGGGGCCCACACCGGCACCTGGTACCGCAAAACTGATCATCAGATCGTCAACCCGCCAGTTGGGAATAAAATTAAACTTCTGCATAAGCTCGCTGGCGTCGTCAAGAAATCTGTCTACACCCTGAACCAGCAGCGTCCATTGTCCCTGACAAGCCGAGAAATCTTCAAAAGGCCCTTGCTGAACAGACCATTGTTCGGCTTGCTTGCTGATCACCCGGCTATCAAGCTCTGGCTCCATAGCTAGGCCCGCCAACTCGTCTTCATCAATGAAGTCGGTAAAATCAGGCAGGGCATTGCGGATAACACAAGGTTTTTTCTGCCAGTAAGTTTGTAAAAAAGCGGCAATATCTAAATTAAGCACAGTTATCATTATCGTTTTGCATTTGCGCCATTATCACCGTGTTGGCCGTGGATTAAAACCCAAAGCCCAAAGTTGTCAGGCGATTATCAGTTGGTAGTAAATGTTTGTATCAGGGTGTTTGCTGCTCGCCAGGCTGGACTCGGCTGCGACCAGATGAGCCGGAAGATGTTTCGCGGTAACAGGGCATACCGCAATGTATTCTCTGGCAGCATTCTGCTCCAGGCAGGCGGCCAGGTTGACCGTTTCGCCCCAGACATCAAAGTACGTCCGGTTTTTACCGATAATGCCGGCGGTTAAAGGGCCTGTAGCGATGCCAATGCGCACCGTACAGTTAAGATGGTGATTATCACTGTAACGAGCAATCATGCGGTGCAATGCACTGGCAAAATGATACATATGCACACAACAAGTCTGATCCGTCTGGATTTGTAACTTGCTCACTACCATATACTGATCGCCATTGGTTTTGATTTTCTCTACCGAAAACTGGTCGCACAAACTATCGATGTGTGAATAAAGGCGTTTCAGGCCGGTGAGGATAGCGCGGTCGCCGTATTGCCTGTTAAGGGTCGTGTAACCACTGAGATCGGCAAATAACACGCAGGCAAAAGGATAGCGCCGGGTTTTTCCGGGCTGCCAGAAACTGGCGGGTTGTTCAGGATCCTTGGGTAACAATTGACTCAGGGTACTCATTGAGGATTTGTGTGCGTCGCGTAAGCCCTGCCAGCGGTTGACGGTTCGTTGGCGAAGCACCCGGTAAATACCCAGGCTCAGGGCGCCGAGGGTTAGGTCGTTGGTCAGGCGCAGGATGCCAAACTCCAGTTGTGGCTGATAGTGAAGAATACTAAACAGACTGAATAAGAATACTGCGCCAGTTAGCACAGTACATTGCGCCAGTCGTTCAGCACGGGTAAACACAAACCCGCTTATCACCACGGCGAGGAGATAGTAATAGTGGGTATTAGATAGCCCCGGCCACAACAATAATACCCATGTGAGGTAACTGTAATAAAGCATAAACAGAGCTACTTTAAGGTGGTTTAGCCTTACTAGTCGCTGACTCAGTAACAGTGCGAGTAAGGCCAGAAAATGACCCAGCCAGTTGTAGCTTTGTAATGAGTCAGGACGCGCAAAATAATACAGTGCCGGGAGTTGTAACAGCATGGCTACCGTAAATAGTAGCAGAGTAAGATTAAGTGTTTGCCTGAGTTGTTCAGAAGTACGCTGAGAAGCGGGAAGGGAAGTAGTTAGCGGTAACATGGCAACTCCTTAATGTAGGAGTTGCCAAGCGTAGCAAAGACTTATTCGCCCAGTAACTGATCTACCAGACGGATTGCGTCACCAATATAGGCCTGTGGAGACAGCTGTTTCAACTGGTCTTTGGCACTTTGTGGTAATTCAAGGTTATCGATGAACTCACTAATTACCTCAGCGTTCACTTTCTTACCGCGGGTCAGCTCTTTAAGCTTTTCATACGGCTTTTCGATACCGTATCGACGCATAACAGTTTGGATAGGCTCTGCCAGCAGCTCCCAGTTATTGTCGAGTTCGTTAAGCAAGCTTTGCTCGTTAACTTCCAGTTTGCTGATCCCTTTAAGCGTTGCCTGATAAGCGATAACGGCATAGCCAACGCCAACACCCAGGTTACGCAGTACCGTTGAGTCGGTCAGATCACGCTGCCAGCGTGATACCGGCAATTTGGCAGCCAGGTGATCGAAAATCGCATTAGCGATGCCCAGGTTACCTTCCGAGTTTTCAAAGTCGATAGGGTTAACTTTATGCGGCATGGTAGAGGAGCCAATTTCGCCGGCAACCGTCTTTTGCTTAAAGTGACCCAGCGCAATGTAACCCCAGACGTCACGGTCGAAATCGAGCAGGATAGTGTTGAAACGTGCAATGGCATCAAACAGCTCGGCAATGTAATCATGCGGCTCGATTTGCGTGGTAAATGCATTCCAGGTAATGCCCAGGCTGGTAACAAAATCTTCAGAGATGGTGTGCCAGTCCAGCTCTGGGTAAGCCGACAGGTGGGCGTTGTAGTTACCTACTGCACCGTTAATTTTACCCAGCAGGGTTACTGCCGCGATTTGGTCGCGCTGACGTTGTAAGCGTACGGCCACGTTAGCCATTTCCTTACCCATGGTCGTTGGCGATGCCGGCTGACCGTGCGTACGGGCCATCATTGGAATACTGCGGTATTCGCGAGCCAGATCTTTAAGCGCATCGATTAACTTATCGCAGTAAGGCAGGATAACGGTATCGCGGGCTTCAGTGCACATCAGGGCATGCGACAGGTTATTGATGTCTTCTGAGGTACAGGCAAAGTGGATAAACTCACTGATAGCGTTCAGTTCGCTGTTATCTGCTACTTTTTCCTTAAGGAAATACTCTACTGCTTTTACGTCATGGTTGGTGGTACGTTCGATTTCTTTAATGCGGCGGGCATCGTCTACCGAAAATTCTGCCACAATGCTGTCGAGCAGTTTATGCGACTGAGGAGAAAAGTCAGGGACTTCGGTGATACCGTCCAGCTTAGACAGTTTTTGTAACCATCTGACTTCAACTTCAACCCGGTATTTAAGCAGGCCGTACTCACTAAAAATAGACCGTAACTCGCCTGTTTTAGAGGCATACCGACCATCGACCGGAGAAATTGCCGTTAATTGGGATAGTTCCACCTTTTGCTCCTCAATTAGTTCATTAATCTCAGTGCCTGCTGGGCACTGCGTAGAATAGCTTTACGTTTAAATAAAATCTGTCGGCGCTGACCGCCCAGCTGTCGCCATAATACGGCGGCGCGCACACCAGCCAGCAACAGCGCTCTTACCCGGTTTTGATTAAGTGGCTGACTCAGGCAGCTGGGATTACCGGCAATCTGAATCTTTGGTGCCAACGGGCTGATCACGTCTGAATAAATACTCGCCAGCGACGATAAAATCTGCGGGCTCTCAAAGTCCATATGCGCCAGCTGACGTTGCACGTGGGAAATACGCTCACCCAGCTCATTCATAGCTTTTTTGTTGCGTGCCAGTTTTCGCTCGAGTCCGAGCACACTGGCGATATAACGGGTCAGCTCGGTATCTTTTTTGGAGTTATGATCGCCTAATTGCGCCACAATCACCTGAAAACCGGTTTTTAAATTTTCTAACTGGCCGAACACCTGCTGTGTGGTGTCTGAATCGGTGACCAGAATACTGGATAAGCTGGCTTCTACTGCCTGTTTATCGGCTTCACCGGTACGGGCAATTGACTGCACCAGTCGTGCGGCCTGACAAACACCCGCCAGACCCAGTTGTTTTTCGATGGCTGCATCCAACATTAGCGTAGGTAACTCTCAATAATGCCACCACCCAGGCAGACTTCGTCCTGATAAAATACCGCTGACTGGCCAGGCGTAACCGCCTTTTGTGGCTCGTCGAAGGTTACCTTTACCTGATCGTCACCAATGGGCGTAACCAGGCAGGGAATATCCTGCTGACGGTAACGGGTTTTCACTGCGGCACGGAATGGTTCGGTTGGCACTGTACGGTTAACCCAGTGCAATTGCTTGGCAATCAGGCCGTCTGAGTATAGGCGAGGATGGTTAGCGCCCTGACCAACGATAAGCACGTTGCGTTCAACGTCTTTGTCTACCACATACCAGGGATCGTCGCCGTATTCGGCCAGGCCGCCAATGTGCAAGCCTTTACGCTGCCCCAGGGTATGATACATAAGCCCTTCATGCTGGCCAATTTCAACACCTTCGGCGGTTTCGATGATACCGGGTTGAGCCGGCAGGTACTGACTTAAGAAGTCTTTAAACTTACGTTCGCCGATAAAACAAATGCCGGTGCTGTCTTTTTTGTCAGCGGTAACAAGGCCTTGTTGCTCAGCAATTTCCCTAACCTGTGGTTTCTCGATGTCGCCCACCGGGAACAGGGTTTTGGCAACGTGTTCTTCGCCCAGGGTGTAGAGGAAATAACTCTGGTCTTTGTTGTTGTCCAGACCGCGCAGCATCTGCCAGTGGCCGTCAACTTCTCGGCGGCGCACATAATGGCCGGTGGCAATAAAGTCGGCACCTAAGTCTTCGGCAGCGTATTCAAGGAAAGCCTTAAATTTGATTTCCTTGTTACACATGATATCCGGATTGGGCGTGCGGCCAGCTTTGTATTCTGCCAGAAAGTACTCAAATACGTTGTCCCAGTACTCGGCAGCAAAATTAATGGTGTGCAGGTAAATACCCAGTTTATCGGCAACTGCCTGGGCATCGGCCAGATCTTCAGCCGCGGCACAGTATTCGTCGTTGTCGTCTTCTTCCCAGTTTTTCATAAACAGGCCTTCAACTTCGTAGCCTTGTTGCTGGAGCAAATAAGCAGAAACAGAAGAATCCACACCACCGGACATACCGACGATGACTTTTTGTTTATTGGGGGCCGAAGTGGCAAGCTGAGACATTATTTTACTGTGCACTCTCATGTTATTTACGGGGCGCGGAGTTTACCAGAAAATGCAACTTTTGGCACCTCTAAAAGCGCTTTTTGCGGCGCTCAACGTGTTTTTTGCCGTTGTTTGGGCCGGCTTCGTCGGGCAGGGCGTTTATTTGCCTTATCGACCGGTTTCATTGGCGGGCCGGGCAGGCTGACGTACTCACCATTGGCAATGCCATCCAGTGTCCAGTTTCCTACCCGGTAGCGGATAAGTCGCAGGGTAGGATTCCCTACATGGGCGGTCATGCGACGTACCTGGCGGTTACGGCCTTCGCTGATGGTAATGGATAACCAGGTGGTTGGAATATTTGCCCGTTCCCGAATAGGCGGGTTGCGTGGCCATACCGCAGGCTCTGCCATGCGCTGCACTTTGGCTGGCTGGGTCAGACCATCTTTTAACTCCACACCATTGCGTAGCGCTTCAATGGCTTCATCTGATACTTCGCCCTCCACCTGTACCCAGTAAGTTTTGCTGGTTTTGGCCTTCGGGTGGG
The DNA here is from genome assembly GCA_002339125.1 of Alteromonadaceae bacterium UBA2620. GTDB lineage: Bacteria > Pseudomonadota > Gammaproteobacteria > Enterobacterales > Alteromonadaceae > Alteromonas. Next base: position 4,900 of record DDJQ01000128.1, on the reverse strand, counting down.
CGAGCTTATGTTGTAACGCGCCATTATCGGTAAGCACCAGTAACCCCTCTGAATCCCGGTCGAGCCGTCCTGCTGCATAGACATCGGGAACCTGAATGTAATCTTTGAGGGTTTCACGGCCTTCAGCATCGGTGAACTGCGAAAGCACCATGTAGGGTTTATTAAACAGAATTACGGTTGAAGTCATGCAACTATTGCTGGCCGGTGAGATTTGAGTAAACAGTTTATCAAAGTTGTTGTTTAATCACACCGGCAACCTGCTGGTGATGGGTTTTTGTGCACTTTGTTGAATAATTACCCATGAAAACTAATTTATTAACCATTTTTTCGTAATTAAGACAAAGGTATGACTTGTAACTGGTTCGCTTGACCCTATACTAAAGACCTTATGATTCATGTGCATTACATGGCCAGCGTCAACCTGTAAAATTAGTGAATTAAATACTCGGTAAAGTGGATACTGAGTATTTTGCGTGCGTGAATCGATACTCCCTTCAGGTTGACACATGTAGGTACGCAGGAAAATCACGAGATCCGGTCTCTTGTCAGAACGTAATAGTCTGAAATAAGCGGCTGGAATTTGTTGAATGGAAAAAACGCAGCCAGCTACTGCAACTATTGAGGTACATAATGACCAACCGTAAGTCTACAATTATTTATACCAAAACCGATGAAGCGCCAATGTTGGCCACCTACTCGTTGTTACCCATTATTCGTCGCTTTGCCGCCGAAGCTGATATCGATGTTGAAGTAAGTGATATCTCTCTAGCCGCTCGTGTTCTGGCCCATTTCCCTGATTATCTGACTGACGACCAAAAAGTGGTTGATGCCCTGAACGAGCTGGGCGAAATGACCCAGGATCCGGAAGCGAATATCATTAAACTGCCAAACATCAGTGCGTCTATCCCGCAGTTGCGCGCAGCTATTAAAGAGCTGAACGCACTGGGCTTCAACGTACCGCAGTTCCCTGAAGATCCAAAAACTGACGAAGAAAAAGACGTTCGCGAACGCTACGGTAAAGTACTGGGTTCTGCAGTAAACCCGGTTCTGCGCGAAGGTAACTCAGACCGTCGTGCGCCAACTGCAGTTAAGAATTATGCGAAAAAATTCCCGCATAGCATGGGTGAGTGGAGCCAGGCTTCACAAACTCACGTTGCGCACATGCGTGGCGGTGACTTCTACTCAGGTGAAAAATCAGTAGCCGTTGAAAAAGAAGGCTATGTAAGCATTGAATTTACCGGCAAAGATGGTAGCAAAAAGACCCTGAAGCCAAAAGTTGACTTGCTGGCTGGTGAAGTCATCGACGGCATGTTCATGAGCAAAAAAGCCCTGTGTCAGTTCTTCGAAGAGCAAATTGAAGACGCTAAAAACACTGGCATCTTGTTTTCTCTGCACGTAAAAGCGACCATGATGAAGGTGTCTCACCCAATCGTGTTCGGTCACTGTGTAAAAGTATTCTACAAAGAGTTGTTTGAAAAATACGGTGAACTGTTCGACGAATTAGGTGTTAACCCTAACAACGGTCTGGGCAGCGTATATGACAAGATTTCTACTTTACCAGAGTCACAGCGTTCTGAAATCGAACGTGATATCAACAAGTGTTACGCCGACCGCCCACCACTGGCGATGGTAAACTCAGACAAAGGTATTTCTAACCTGCACGTACCAAGCGACGTAATCGTAGATGCTTCTATGCCAGCGATGATCCGTAACTCTGGTCAGATGTGGGGGCCGGATGGAAAACCACACGATACTAAAGCGGTTATCCCGGAAAGTACCTATGCGACTATCTATCAGGAAGTAATCAATTTCTGTAAGACTCACGGTGCCTTCGACCCAACTACTATGGGTACAGTACCTAACGTTGGTCTGATGGCGCAGAAAGCCGAAGAATACGGTTCACACGATAAAACGTTCGAAATGGAAGCCGACGGTACCGTTCAGGTTGTTGATCAGGACGGCAACGTACTGATTGAGCATGAAGTGGAAGAAGGCGATATCTGGCGTATGTGTCAGGCCAAAGACGCGCCTATTCAGGACTGGGTAAAACTGGCTGTGACCCGTGCCCGTCAATCTGGCATGCCGGCGGTATTCTGGCTGGACGATGAGCGTGCGCACGACGCACAGCTGATCAAGAAAGTAGAGAAATACCTGCAGGATCACGACACAGATGGTCTGGACATTTCAATCATGTCACCGGTTCGTGCTATCCGTTACTCCATGGAACGCGCTATCCGTGGCTTGGATACTATTTCTGTTACCGGTAACGTACTGCGTGACTACCTGACCGACCTGTTCCCAATCCTTGAGCTGGGCACCAGCGCGAAAATGCTGTCTATCGTGCCGCTGATGGCCGGTGGTGGCCTGTATGAGACTGGCGCGGGTGGTTCTGCACCTAAGCACGTTCAGCAGTTTGTTGAAGAAGGTCACTTACGTTGGGATTCATTGGGTGAATTCCTGGCACTGGCGGTATCGCTTGAAGACGTGGCTATCAAACACGGTAATGCAAAAGCCAAGCAACTGGCTGTTGCACTGGATAAAGCCACAGAAGCACTGCTGAACAACGGCAAGTCGCCGCTGCGTAAAGCCGGTCAACTGGATAACCGTGGTAGCCACGTGTATCTGGCAATGTACTGGGCAGAAGAGCTGGCCAAGCAAACTGAAAATGCCGAACTGGCTGCTCAGTTTGGCCCAATCTACGACAAGCTGGCGGCAAACATTGATAAGATCATTGAAGAAATCAATGAAACTGAAGGCAAGCCTCAGGATATCGGTGGTTACTACCTGCCTGACGAAGCGAAAACTGCCGCAGCAATGCGCCCAAGTGCCACATTTAACGAAATTCTTGGCGCTTAACTAAATCATTAGTTTTTGATTTATATAAAAAACCGGCTTCGGCCGGTTTTTTGTAAGGTCAAAATACTACCGGTGGCACTGGTTTTTTAAATGCCTTCTTGGTACCGTTTGACCGACTAATTTTACGTTTTGCTAACAATGCAACACGTGAATAATGACCACAGCAACGTCTCTTTTTCAACGCGAAGATAAAAATGGCAACATGTGGCTGGCACTCAATGAGCCGGTTCTTGCCTCAACCACTGATCATGGCATTGAGCCCATAGTGTTACCGTCTGAAGCCGACGTGGGCGAAGCCATGTTTAAGGAGCTGCTCAGCACGGCAGAAGCGAAAACCGGCGACATTAACATTGCTTTGCTTGGTGGGCGTGGTGCCCAGCAATTGCACCGCCTGCTCGGTGAGAAAGCCGCTACCAACGAAATTGATGGACTGTTAGCCCGGCTCAATGTGTTTACCCAGGATGCCCTGGCGCCGCTGGCCATGGGTAATGGACTGAGTTTTGTGCGTGATTTCGAACGCATCCTCGGCGAAGCCTTTTTTGCAAAAATTAAAAGTTTTACGCCTATGCAAACCGATACCCCGGATCTGGAGGGGGCATTAACTGATTACCTTAACAAGCTTGAAAGTTTAGGTGGCCTGGATATTTTCTTTATTGGCCACGGACCAGAGGCCAATGATGCGTCTCACCTGGCATACATTAAACCCTTTTCCGGCGCACGAGTTCATCATATGGCTGGTATTATTCCTATCTCCAGTTCCATACTTGAACACCATATCAGCAAGTTCAAAGCCGGCGGCAGCGAAATCAGCGCCGAGGATGAAGCTCAGTGCCGCACTGCGCAATACATCCTTACCCTGGGGCCTGCAGCCATACTGGGTGCTAAAAAAGTTGTGCAATCGGTGGTGGATGCAGATACAGCCCCGGCGAAAATCAGCACCTACGCGAAAGTAAGGCAAACCTCATTACCTCAGGATGAAAAGGAACTGGCAGGTTTACTGGATGCTAATCCTGGTTTGTGGATCCGCTTACACAGCAACGTGAAATCTTTTGTGCTGCCAAATGTAACCAGCCCAAGCAATTAAGCGCAGACAGGGCAGGGAGCGCTTTTATGTGTGAGGGGTAAGTATGGCCGGATTGCAAACAATGATTCGGCTGTTTATCCCTGATGTAAGTAATGATGGGAAATCGCCCGATTAACTGTACCGAAGTTATTACCTGGGGATAGTGACTCATGCACTTCCAGAATTCTTAGGATTAATATCTACAGTAAATACGTCACCATAGGCACCCTTTCTATTAGCTGAGACTACCCAAGTTTGTCATCCCTGAATCGCCGAGCGATATCAGGGATCACCTCGAAAGGCTGGCTCACCAAAACTAGTCTGTTTTCGTGCATCCAAATAAAACATTGAAAATGAGTTCGTAATTAGGTGTAAGGTATTGTTATCAATAAATTATATTGAAATTTTAGGGGTGTGATTAGTTTCGATACACCTCAAGGAAGACCTGTATTAAGATGTGTCTGTCACCAACCATTATTAGGTATCTAAGCAGACGCGTTAGCCATAACAAGGATGTTTTAAATGAAGTTATTTTGTTTTTTTATCGTATTTATTGTTAGTGGGTGTGCGAGCATACCGCTGAGTACAATGTTGAAATTTAGCTCATATCAAAAGAGTGATTTTGTTGCCATAAAACCTGCGGATATCAGAGCAAAGATCATACTCGACCAACCAATCGAAATTGATATTGAAAAAGTCGAATTAGGACTAGAGGTAGAAACTGAGCAGGGAGACAGGGTTTTTAAATTTCCACTATCGTTACTTGAGAGGCGAGCCATTCCTGCTAAAGAAGGTTGGTTCGCGTTTGACGAAGCCAAAAATGAATATACTTTAAATTTGAGCGCAGAATCTGTTCAAAATTTTCAGGAAGTCCAGCAATTATTGACGAATACAAATGGTGGAAACTTCGTTTTCTCTGTTAATTCTGGCTTTGATAATTTACCAGCTGATATTCAAAGTGGCTATGTTCGGATTAACTGT
>DDJQ01000028.1:15624-16613 GCA_002339125.1 Alteromonadaceae bacterium UBA2620 | reverse complement strand
GCTCGGGTTGAGGTCGATACCGCCAACGGCATACAGGGTAACGGCCAGCTCATCGTCTTTACCCTGCAAGGTAAGAGATTCTTTTGGGGTAACGGTTACCTGACCAGCCGGTAAGGCAGGGTAGGGCTCACCGCCGGCATCGAGCACGGTTTTTGCGTAGGTGTAGAGCTCATAAGGGCTGGCATTCTGGGCAATATAAATAGGCTTATTGCTGGCATCAGCTTCACCACTGCCGGCGGCAGAAGTCCAGCTGGCCTGGCCGTCTTTCAATTCATAGGTTTCATTCACCTGATTACCGAAGGTGGTTTTACCGGTGATTTTCCAACTGATTGGCAGGCCCGCTTCAGAGAGTAACAGGGTTTCTTCGCTGCTGGCACCACGGCCGTTATTGCTAAATCCGTAGCTGATATCAATCAGCGTGCCGGATTGACTGATGGTCATATCGCCCACATCGGTACCGCCAAACAGTACATTGTAACTGGCGGTTTCAACCTGTGGTTGCTGGCTCTGTGAAGCCGTTGTGTCTGAGCTTACAGGTGCCTCACCACTGCAGGCAGCTAAACCCGTAAGTGTGAGTAAAACAATCAGTTTTCGCATGTTTCATCCTTATTGTTGTTATCATTCTCAGTATGTCACAAAGCGGCCACTAACCTAAGACTTAAAAGTAGCCATGGTTCGCTCAAGCAGCGCATTGTTGCTTTGTAAATCGGTTGTCAGTGCTTTCAGTTCGTCGGCAATCGACACTTGATGAGTGGCGGCGTCCTGTACCGCAACCACATCTTTGGCAATTTGGTCTGACGTGACTGACTGCTGCTCGGCCGCCGCCGACATCGCATTCGCCTGAAGCTCTACGTTGCCGGCGCTATCGCGCACAGTGCTAGCGGTGCGTTCACCTTTCTCAGTCAGGTTTAGTGAAATGCGGGCGGCTTCTGCGCTCTGGCTTACGCCGTTAATGACTGTGTTGCTTACTTGCGCCAGCGTATCGAGTA
>DDJQ01000028.1:0-15321 GCA_002339125.1 Alteromonadaceae bacterium UBA2620 | reverse complement strand
TACTTGCGCCAGCGTATCGAGTAACGATGATATTTTATCGGATGATCCACGACTTGCCGTAGCCAGTTGTCTCACTTCGTCGGCCACCACAACAAAGCCTCTGCCATGCTCACCGGCATTAGTCCGCCAATCAGGCCGATACACAGTAGCGTCAGGTTTGCTATCGATAAACGCATAAATCCATTCATAGTCTGCACGTCAGTAAGTTCCTGGACTACACAACTCAGGAGGGCTTGAATAACTGGGCTAATAATAGCGGTAACTGAGGGGAATCCATTGGTTTATTTCCCGTTACTTAGGATAAAAGTATAGTTACAGATTTCGGTTTCGCGAGGATTTGCCTGAGCGATATGAAAAGTGGGCCCAAAGGCCCGTAACAGATTGGCTTTTAAGCATTAAACGGCTTGCTGCCAGTAAAGGTGAATATCGGTCAGTGCGGCGATGTCATCTACATACTGCTCCACCGGTTGTGGCCATTGAAGGCCTTTTACCATGGTCAGGTTACGCAGGAACGGGAAAGTAAGCACATCATCCATGCCCAGGCTTGCAGAGGCCTTCAGCGGTGGCAGTTTGCTGAGCATTTCATTCACCCGGGCAATGTAGTGTTCTGACTGCGACATGGCTTCGGCAAAGGTCATGGCAATCACTTTTTCTTTTTTCGCCTGAAAATAGTCACGGGCCGCTGCGGTTGCAAACTCCGGTTGGTCGATAAGGATATTGCGCGGGAAGAGTAAACCGTTCATATCGCTGCTGTATTTGCTTAGCACAGTGGTAACTTTTTCAGCTTGCTGTGCAGGCTGTAACTGCTTATCTGCCGGAGCCAAAGACAAAATTTTATCAACGATATCCAGGCTTTCGCCCATTGCAGTGCCATCGTCGGGTTGTAATATCGGCACCATTTTTTTGCCAATCAGCTTATGGCAGGTCTCATCGTCGTCGTTAAGCAGCAGTACCTTCTTGTGAGGAACACCGGTATAGTTGGCTACCATATCGGCGCGTACGCAAAACGGGCAGTGTAAATATTGATACAGGGTGAACATTAAGACACTCCTTTTGGCTGAATTTGTTGATAAACTATAACGTATTCACCTTACACACTTTACTTTTCAAAGATAATAAGTTATCCATTTCATGACCTTAACGCCCGATACCCTTATGGCCTTTGTGGTAGCAACGCTGATCATCAGTTTGTCGCCCGGCCCCTCCAATCTGTACATTATGGCTTGCACGTTGGGTTCAGGAAGGACCGGCGGTACCGCTGCAGCACTGGGCATGGCAGTAGGGTCTTCCAGTTATGCCATTGCCACGGCTTTTGGACTGGCGGCCGTTATAGCTTATGTCCCTGTGGTATTTACGGTGATAAAGGTGCTGGGGGCGCTGTATCTGATATATCTGGGTGTTAACGCGTTACGTTTTGCCGCGGCACCCCATCTGCGCAAGCCGGTTCAGGCATCGACCCGGCGGATTGTGTCCAGAAGCTTGCTGGTAGAACTGAGTAACCCTAAAACCGCGCTGTTTTTTATTGCCTTTCTACCGCAGTTTACCCATGCAACCGGCGATGTTTTGATTATGGATTTGCTGGTCCTGGGGCTGTTGTTCAGTGTGATTGCACTCTGTTGTGATTTGCTGGTGGTGCAGCTGTCGCATCAATTGGGGCGCTGGATGGCCAAAAATCCGCGCATTGCGGTGCGTCAGGAACAACTGGTCGGGCTGATTTTTCTTGGCTTAGGCGCCACCCTGCTGCTGGACTTTGGCCAGACAGCAACGGTTTAGTCAGCCGGCCACCCTTAACTGCCTTCTACCTCATCGAACAGCGCTGCAATTTGCTTGGTTACCTTATGGCTGGGCATTAAAAATGGTAGCGGTGTTCGATGGGAGTGGGATTCTTTCACTTTCACCGAACTACTCAGGCGGGTTTCAAATAAGGGCAGACCTTTTTCCTGTAACTCACCAATCAGCGCCGCAGGCAGCTTGGCCTGAGCGTTATACTGATTGATCACCACGCCAGACAGTGCCAGCGACTGGTTGTGATCTTCTTTGATTTCCATGACATTTTCCAGCAAGCGTTCAATGGCCTGGGCAGAAAAATGATCGCAATCAAAGGGTACCAGAAACTCATCGGCAGCAATCAGGGCCGCTTTGGAGTAAAAGTTAAAATTGGGTGGGGTATCAATATAAATGCGTTCAAATTCTTCGCTTAGCGCTTCGAGGGTCTCACGCAACTTAAACATTTTGTAGCGTGATTCCAGTTCTCGCTCGATAGTGGCGAGGGTTGGGTCTGCGGGTAAGACATAAAGGTTTTCGAAAGCCGTTTCCTGCACAAATGCCGTAGGCGGTTGGGGTTTGGAAAACCAGCCGACAATTTGCTTAAACATGTCGGCCACGGTAAGGGTGTCTTCACTAATATCAATGCCTGCATAGTGGGTGCTGTTACCCTGTGCATCTAAGTCGACCAACAGGGTTTTATAGCCTCTTAAGGCACTTTCTGCGGCGAGATTGGTGCTGATGGTTGATTTGCCAACACCGCCCTTTTGATTGAATACCACCCGTTTCATGTGACTCCCTTTATTTCCTCGTCGGTCGATGAGATGAGGACTTGCTGTATAAATAATCGACGCTTTCAGCATAAGTTATCCCTGCCGAAAAGTAACGGATTAAAGTGTTTGAAAAATGTTAAATATATGTGAGGTGGGCTAAACTTATATAAGCCATTTTAATGGAGCGGCCTGCCTATGAAAGTTTATGCATTGGTTGTCGTACTCAGCAGCTTCATCTTGCTTGGCGGATGCGCCAGTACCGAGCCCGATACAGGTAATTATTTACACCCGGTTTATACCGACGCATTTCCCGCTGCCAGATCAGTAAACATTGAGTCGCCAGCCCAAATCCTCACGCTGCCAGAAGAGGCCAAACGGTTTTTAACGAAAATTAAGGTGACGGCGGAGCAAAAGCAAACCACGCCTTTAGACGAGTTGGTAAACAGCCTGTTTGCCGAGCAACAGCTTGGTTTAAGTTACTTCAGCGATGCCAATTCAACCGTTGCAGACACCTTTAAAAACCGCCAGGCCAATTGCCTGTCGCTAACTCTGATGACCTATGCGCTGGCCAAGGGATTGGGGCTGGATGCCAGCTTACAGGACGTGTTTATTCCCGAGTACTGGTCGCGCAGGCAAGGCTTTAGCCTGCTCAATGGCCACGTAAATGTGCTACTCACCGACAAGCGGGATCTGTTCGCTACGCCAATACTGGTGGACTTTGACGCCCGCATGCAGGGCCAGCAATTTAAATCAGAAACCATGTCAGTAAACCGTGCGCTGTCGATGTTTTACAACAACAAGGGGGCTAATGCGCTGGTATACGGCAATTTCCCGGTGGCATTTCGATATCTCAGTGCGGCCCTTAAACAGGACGATCAGTTTACCGCTGCGTGGATCAACCTAGGGGTGCTGTACCGCTTTACCGAGAATTATCGCTACGCCGAAGAGGCCTATCAGAAAGTACTTCAGCTTGATACCCGAAATCTGACGGCCAGAGAAAATCTGGCGATTTTGTATCGCCTGACCGGCCGTGATTCCAAAGCCAATGAGCTGGCCAAAGAGGTACATAAACTGAGGGTAGCGAATCCTTATTACCATCTGATCCGCGGCGATGAAGCCTTTGAAGAGGGCGATTTCAACCTTGCTCATAATTATTACCGCCGGGCCTACCGGTTAGACAGAACGAATCACTTGATCCTATTTGCTCTGGGCAAAACAGCGCTGGCAACGGGTGAAACTGATGATGCACAAACTTTTCTGGAGCGCGCCATTAAGCGTGCGGAGTTGCCGGCTGATCGACAACGCTATGCCGCTAAGCTGGCCGTACTAAGTCATTATTATGAGGAACAGCTGTAATGAAGTTATCCCTGTTAATCGCAGTCCTGGGGATAGGATGCTGTGCACTGGCAAGCGCCAGCGAGCCGGTATGGATGCAGGATGTTAATGTGCTGGCCGACGATATGATGGAAGGTCGTGAAGTGGGTAGCAAAGGCTCAAAGCGTAGCCGCGAATACCTGATGGAGCGCTATGCCGAAATTGGCATAGAACCACTGCCGGCACTTAACGACTATAGTCAGCCATTTTCAGCCATCCGCAAGAATAAGCCACTGGCCGGCACCAATGTGGTTGGTCAGCTCAAAGGCGCTCTGGACCGGTATATTGTGGTAAGTGCTCACTATGACCATATAGGACGTAAGGGAAGGCGTATATTTAACGGAGCAGATGATAATGCCAGTGGCGTGGCGGCTATGTTGTATCTTGCCGCGCAAAGTCAGCAAAGCGGGCGGCAGTGTCACCAGGTGTTTTTAGCGTCGGATGCCGAAGAACATGGCTTACTTGGCGCCAGGGCCTTTGTGTCGTCCGACGTAGTGGCGGCCAAGTCTATTTTTGTAAATCTCAACCTTGATATGCTCTCGCAACCTGGTGGTCGTAAAGAGGTACTGGTGAGTGGTAATCTCAGCCATCCGGCGTTTAATTGCATAATCGAAGATATCGAACTGGCCAGCAACATGCCCATGATTGCTACCGATGAAAAACGTCGGGTCGGCCGCTACCCGAGTCTGGCCGATCGCCGAAAGGTGAGCGACCACGCCGCCTTTGCCGAACAGGGGATCCCGTTTTTGTTTCTGGGTGTGGGCAGGCATAACTACTATCACACGCCAAGGGATACCGCTTCCCGGGTAAATCAATCGTTCTATGGCGAAACGGTCAGAATTGCCTGGCAATACCTGCAAAAGCTGGATGCTTTGTGTGCTAAAGCTGACGGGCAGCCATAAAAAAGCGGAGCTATTGCTCCGCTGGATATTCGTTTCAAAGCCTTAGATTACGCCAAGTTCACGCAGGCGTTCCTGTAAATACGCCTCGGCAGTATAGCGGTCAGACAGTTTAACGTCCGGACGCGGGTGCAGGAATAACGGCAGGGAAATACGTGACTTAGTCATATCCGCACCATCGGGGTTAATGACCCGGTGAATGGTAGACGGGTAATAACCGCCACTGGCTTCCTGCAGCATGTCGCCAATATTCACAATCAGCGTACCGAAATCGCAGGGAACATCCATCCAGGAGCCGTCTTTACGCTGTACCTGCAGGCCCGGCTCGTTAGCTGCCGGTAAAACGGTTAGCAGGTTAATATCGCCGTGGGCTGCTGCCCGGATAGCATCCGGCTCTTCATTGCCGTCCAGTGGCGGGTAGTGCAGCACGCGTAGCAGGGTTTGCTCACTGCCATCAATCATTTGTGACAACGGCTCGTTAAAGTTGGCCTTAACGTCATCCGGAGCGTTGTCTTCTACCCAACTGAGTAATTCAGCTGCCAGGCTGGTGGTTTTGGCGTAATAGTCTGCCAACTGCTGCTTCAACTCCGGCGGGCACATACCCCACGGGTAATAGTGGAAATATTCCTTAATGTCTTTTTTCTTAAAGCCTTTGGCAACTTCGGATACCGACTTGGAAAAATAACCGTCCTGAGTGCCTTTATTGTAGGTGTAATCGAACTTTTCTTCGCTGTCGAAAAACGCCTGCCAGGTTGTGTAGATATCTTCTACCAGCTGTTTCTGAATAGGGTGATTTTTTAACACGCCAAAACCGGTTTCATGCAGCGATTTTGCGAATAACTCGGCAGCGTTGTCTGCCTGGTAATCTACGGCAACTAAGTTCATTAGGGTTTCCTGTCGTTCTGATTTTACAAATTATAATGTGGCTTTAAGGCACTGCAAATGCCGGCGGCTTGATACATATCAAGCCGGATTGATTACGGCCGAAAGTTTAGCCCAGTGTCAGGTAAAAACCGGCAAGGGCTGCGCTCATCAGGTTTGATAAAGTGGCAGCAAAAACCGCTTTAAGACCCAACTGAGCGATTTCTTTACGCCGGGTGGGGGCCATGGCGCCAATACCACCCATCAGAATAGCAATGGATGAGAGGTTGGCAAAACCACACAAGGCAAACGTAATAATCGCCTGACTGATTGGAGACAGCTCTGGCTGCGCGGCAATAAAGTCAAGGTAGGCAATAAATTCGTTAACCACTATCTTCTGACCAATAAAGCTACCGGCAATCTGCGCTTCAGACCACGGCACGCCTAGCGTCCAGGCTAAAGGTTGCAACAGGAAGCCGAGAATTTCCTGAATGGTGAGGTTCTCAAACCCAACCAGACCGCCAGCCCAGCCAATAATACCGTTAAGCATTGCTATCAGAGCCACAAAAGCCAACAACATTGCGCCTACATTCAGCGCCAACTGTAAACCGGAAGCCGCGCCACTGGCGGCGGCGTCGAACACGTTTGCATAGTGGGTTTTCTCTTCCTCGGTTTTTTCCAGCTCGTTGCGCGGCTCTGAGGTTTCCGGCTGCATAATTTTAGCCATTAGCAGGCCACCCGGTGCGGCCATAAAGCTGGCGGCCAGCAGGTACTTAAGCTCGACACCCATGCCGGCATAGCCAGCCATTACCGAGCCGGCGATGGAAGCGAGCCCGCCGACCATAATGGCAAACAGTTCAGAGCGGGTCATGTTGGGGATAAATGGCCGAACAACCAGCGGCGCTTCGGTTTGACCGACGAAAATGTTGGCCGCTGCCGACATCGACTCAGGGCGACTCGTTTTTAGGGCTTTTTGTAGCAGACCACCGATCAGGCGAATAATAACGTTCATCACTTTAAGGTGATACAGTACGGCAATCAGGGAAGAGAAAAAGATGATAACGGGTAATACATTGAAGGCGAAAATGAAGCCGAGTGACTTGTCGCCAATCGGACCAAACACAAAATCGATACCGGCCTGACTATAGTCGATAATGTTTTGCACAAACTCGGTGGTTTTCAGTAACAGCTGAATACCGGGTTCAAAATACAGGATAAACGCGCCCACGGCTGCCTGAATGGCGAAAGCGCCACCCACGGTGCGCCAGTTTATGGAACGTCGATTACCTGATAAAGCGAATGCAATACATAACAGCAGGGCGACGCCCAGTAAACTTATCATGGGGTAATCCTTTACTTAATAGCTTGTTGTATGTGTGATTTTATTACGTCCAGCGCAATTTGGTTTTTGCCACCCTGGGTTACCACTACGTCGGCGGTAAAACGACTGGGTTCAATAAACTGGTGGTACATGGGTTTTACGGTTTTTTCGTACTGCTTGGCCACTGAATCCATGGTCCGCCCGCGCTCTTTAACATCCCGCATCATGCGGCGCATCAGGCAGATATCCAGCGGCGTGTCGATGAAGATTTTTACATCGTATAAAGGCAGTAACTCTACTCTGGCAAGCAGCATAATTCCTTCGAGGATCACTACCGGAGCAGGCTGCAACCGCTCGGTTTTAGGTAACCGGGTATGGGTTTTAAAGCAGTAATGCGGGTAGTCAATGGGCTCACCATTACGCAAGGCACCGAGGTGGGCTTTTAATAATTCGTGCTCAAAGGCATTGGGATGGTCGTAGTTGTTTTTTTCCCGCGCTTCCATGGGCAAATGGTCCTGGGCACGGTAATAGTGGTCCTCGCGGAGGATTTGTACCGGCCGACCTTGCTCGGAAAAAGCATTAATCAGGTTCTCAGTGAACAACGACTTACCGGAGCCAGAAGCACCGGAAATAGCAATAATCAGGGGTGTTTGCATAGTGGGAAAAACGTATTTTTAGTTATAGCAAAGATACGCAAATGCACCGTGCGAATCAATCCCACAGTATAGGCTTTAAATCAGATAGCGCCGTTCGGGGGTGTTTTGACATCCCGGCAAATGGTGTGTCTTTGCATTATAATGCTGACCGTCTGTTCAGGTTACCATTGTTTACCCGGCTTGCAAACTGTCTGTCATCGGGGGGCATACCAATGCTGTACAGGCCTGATTACAAATCGCTATTCGCCAATAATGTCGATGTCGCTGGCATGCAGCACCGGCAGGGCATAGGAGTGTTGCTTGGAACGTGAGCCTTCTCCCTGTGCGCGCGGCGGATAGTATCGTGTTTTCTCTTCACTGAAACCGGCAAATACTTCATCGAGAGCGGCCCGGATCTCACTCAGGGTTTTGTCCAGGTTAGCATTAAAATCAGGCCGTTTACGCTTGGTATGGCCTAATTCCATCAAGCGGGTAAACACTTTACTGGCAAGGTTGGTCAGCTCTGGTGGGATATCCTTGTGGTGAAGTAATACCGCGTTGGGATTTTCGATACAGTAGTGCAGCAAAGCTGTGTAGAAGCACAACGGTTTATTTTGCAGCTGTACGGTGACATCATTTACGCCATTGCCGAGGGTTTTCTCGTTGAGGTTAACGGTCAGCTTAGGCGTAAGTTTTACTATCGGAACCGGTTGCGCCAGGGCTGCAGCTTTTACTGCGCGGCGTTGGCTGGTTCGTACCTTAACAAATGTCGGCGATACTAACAGGGCTGCCAGCAGCGCTAACGGGCTGAAAGACAGGTAGCGATAAAGCGGCTTGGTGGCCAGCTGAACATTGACGGTTTGTTCGGAGTTTTCCAGTACCAGTTGGGTTAAACGTGCATTTTCAGGCTGCCCCGCGGCATTGGCAGTAACCGACTGCAGAGACAGCAACCATACGCCGGTTTGCTGGTCGCTGAGAATGGTATTAATCCGGTTAAGATAAGCTTTAAGCGTATCCTGATTAGGCGGCGTTCTTAATGTTTGGTTTCCCACGTCCAGAAATTGCAGATCCAGGCTTATGCGTGCCTTTATCTTATCCACTGCCTCATGCTCGGCATATAACCGGGCTCCGGCTTGACCCAGCAGAGCACCGAGCTGGAAGATAACAAACAGCAAGAGGGTGACGAGGCTGCCCTTTAGCCAGTCGTTGGGTGTAATATCATAGGTTTTCATTTGAATTACACTCATTAATTAACACCACGTCACGATAATACTTACGCGGGTGGTTATTGGATATCTCAGTGATAACCTGCTGAATAGCACAGCGCAAATCCGTGTTGTTATCCTGCATCTTTAAATACCAGCGCATGCCGGGCACACTGTTTTCCAGTGAGGTAATGTAATTACGCGATAACATCTGCTCATCAGCTTTACCCCAGTAGCTGGAGATAATATCCACCTCTCCGGCCATCAGTGCGCGGCGTAGTTCCTGATGCGAATTGTAGTAATAAAGCTTGATGTTGGAATCGTTCAAGCCCAAACGCTGCAATACCGTTTTGGGTACAATATGCCCTGAACGACTGCTTGGGTAATCGAGTATACCGATGCGTTTGCCCAGCAGATACTCCTTAGTGAGCACCGGTTTTTCACGCAGGGCAATAAAATATGCGCTGTAATCGGGGTGAGCTGCTATGCTGTTGTAGTGATAGATGCGGTCGGCGCCAAAGGCGTCTACCACGTTACTCTTTACCAGAGTGAGCTCCGGAACGCCGTGATTAACAAACCGGAAGGTATCAAAATCGTTGCGACCAATAATCACCTGCACATCGCCAAACTGACGTTGTACTACATTATTATTACACAGTAACGGCAGTGCTTTTTCGGCGATGGATTGCTCAGTAAGGTATACGTTAAAGACCTTGCTGTTTTGCGACAACGGGGTATCGCACTTCAATTTGCTGGTTGTTTGCGGTGAAATGTCACTTATTTTTTGTGAATTTTGCACGAAACCCAGCATGCTGCTAAAAATAAAAATAGCAGCAACAATCAGCCATCGTGTTGTTGAATTCAGTCGTAAACGGTGCAAAGTGTTTTAGAGTTAGGTTTACTTGTTTGACCAATTTGAACAGTTAAACTTATTTAATGCAATAAGTAAGTTTATTTTGATTATGTAACTTGCTGAAATATAAGTTTATTCATTAAGTAACTTTGAATTTGCTTAAACGCTGTTTATTCATTGTGGTTATGCGAAGAATATAGCTGGGCTTGTGAGCAGGGCCGGGAGTTCTAATAATTTAGGTAAATATCTGACCGTTCGTTCAGGAAAACATAAAAATAATAAGCGTTGTCAACTTTTTAAAGTAGTTCAACCAGAACGAATTTGTCATATTGCTGAAACAATAATAATGAACAATCTCGGCCCGATTTACGCTGTTTCAGAAAAACGGAACTGTCACCAATAACGGCTATGGTGACCGAACATAAAAATTGCCTTTACTGCCGGAAGCAACAGGTTACTGTTCTATCTCTTGTTAACGGGGGTAATACAAACGCCTTATGAAAATAAATGGGAAACACACTAATGATGACAAAATCGAAGCTTAATCGCGTAGCGATTGCGGTAGCGATGTCTGTTGGTCTGTCTACTGCCGCTATGGCACAGCAGACATCTTCAGAAATCACTGGTCGCGTAGTTGGTCCACAGGGCGCACCTGCAGCGGGTACAGTAATTACTGTTAAGCACGTTCCAACCGGAAGCATTAAAACAGTTACTGCTAACGCTAACGGTCAGTTCAACCTGTCGGGTCTGCGTGTTGGTGGTCCATACGAAATCGTAATGGATTCTGACACTTTCGAAGATGCTACTATTTCAGATGTTTACCTGTCACTGGACAGCGGTTTAAACCTGAATAACTTTGCACTGTCTGCACAAGCTGACGTTGAGCGCATCGAAGTAACTGCTTCACAAATTGCTTCTATTGCATTCGGTCAGAAAGGTCCTTCTTCAAACTTCAGTCTTGAAGATTTGCAAAACGCGCCTGCTATCAACCGTGATATTAAAGACCTGGTTCGTGCCGACCCTCGTGTTTATATCGACGAAACTTTCTCAGACGGCATTCAGTGTGCCGGTGCATCACCTCGTTTCAACAGCTTAACGCTGGACGGTATGCGTCTGAACGATAACTTCGGTCTTAATTCAAACGGTTACCCCACTGAAAGCATCCCGTTCTCATATGATGCAATCGAGCAGGTTGCTGTTGAATTAGCGCCTTTCGACGTAGAGTACGGCGGTTTTACAGCTTGTAACATCAACGCCGTAACCAAGTCTGGTACTAATGAAGTTCACGGTTCTGCTTTCTACGATTTCACTTCTGACTCGTTTAAAGGCGATTCAATCGAAGGTAACGATATCGACAACGGTAACTACACTGAAAAACGTTATGGTTTCACTGTAGGTCTGCCGCTGATTAGCGACAAGCTGTTCTTATTCGGTGCATACGAGAAGAAAGAAGGTGTACGTCTGCATGAGTATGCTGGTCTGTCTCGCGCAAGTGCCGAAGAAATTGCTGAAATTACCGAAATCTCTCAAACGATTTACGGTTACGATCCAGGTGGCTTTAAAGGTTCTTCTCCTGTTGAAGACGAGAAATTACTAATCAAATTAGATTGGAACATTAACGAAGATCACCGTGCAGCGTTCACGTATAACTGGAACGATGGTTTTAATATCTCTGAATCTGATACCGGTACATCACGTCTGTCTTTCGACGGTCACTTCTTTGAGCGCGGTGCAGAAATCGAGACTATCACAGCCTCTGTTTACTCTGACTGGACTTCAGACTTCTCTACTGAACTGCGTATTGGTAAGACGAAACTGGATAACCGTCAGATCTCTGTAGATGCGGGAACTGGTTTTAGCGAAATGCAGATTAACCTGGGTGACACTGTTGTTTACCTTGGTCCGGATGATTCTCGTCAATCAAATGACCTGAACTGGGATAACACAACTTTTAAACTGGCAGGTACTTATCTGTTAGGCGATCACACCATCACCGGTGGTATCGAATATGAAGACTTAGATGTGTTCAACCTGTTCGTGCAGCAGTCACGTGGTGAGTATCGCTTTAACTCAATAGATGATTTCCGCAACGGTCTGGCAGGTCGCATTTTCTATAATAATGCTGCTGGTACCAACGATCCGAACGACATTGCAGCAAGCTTTAGCTTTGCCACTACCACATTCTATTTACAGGACGACTGGTATGTGAATGACGACCTGACTTTACTGTTTGGTTTACGTTATGACAGATGGTCTTCTGATGATCGTCCTCGTTACAATGAAGCGTTTGAAACCGAATATGCTGACTACAACAATGATCAAGGTCTGACTAACACCGGTAACTTAGACGGTATCGACCTGTGGCAGCCACGTGTTGGCTTCAACTATGTACTGACTGACGACATGGAATTACACGGTGGTTTCGGACTGTACTCTGGCGGTAACCCGAACGTTTGGGTATCTAACGCTTACTCTAATGATGGTGTTATTCAGGTAGCGACGACTGTAGCTCCTTGGCAGCAAGATGTTGACTTTGGTGGTCTGCCAGTAGATCTGTTCAATACGCCGTTAGTGAACAACGCTGCACCAGGTTACGGTATTCCACAAGCTCTGTATGATTTTGTAGAAGATGCTCCAACAAATGGCTCAGCTAACAACGTTGTTGCTGTTGATCCTAACTTTGAAGTACCTACTGAGTGGAAATATGCTTTAGGTTTAACTTACCTGGCACCTGGCGACTACCTGGTACAAGCTGACATTCTTTACACTGATAAGAAAGATGCAGCGACCTACATCGAGCCTTCACGTGAAATCACTGGATATGGCCCGGATGGTCGTCCACGTTATGACGGCTCTAACAGTACTTTCCTGTTAACCAACGTTGATGGTGATTCAGGCGATGCGACTACATTGTCACTGGCAGTGTCTAAAGAATACGACTTCGGTTTAGACGTAAGCGTAGCTTATGCGTATAACGATTCTACTGACGTTAACCCAATGACCAGCTCAGTTGCTTACTCTAACTTTGTTAACTTTGCGACCAGCGATCCAAATAATCCTGGTACAGCAACTTCGAACTATAACATTCCGCATCGTTTCACCCTGCGCGTAGGTTACAAGCATGAGTTTATCGATGGCTACGCAACCCGTTTCAACGTGTTTGCCTCCGCCAACGAAGGCCGTGGTATGAGCTACACCTTTGGTGATGTGCCGCGTTTGGATGACAACGGTGAAATCGAATACGTAGATGTGCTGGACCAATTCTACGGTGATGATAACACCGGTGGTGGTCGCCAACTGCTTTATGTACCTGCTGTAGACGATCCAAACGTTGTTTACGGTCCTGATTTTGATCTGGATGCGTTCAATGCATTCATCTCATCTGAAGGCCTGGGCCGCGGAAAGATTGCGTCACGTAACGGTACTAACGGCGACTGGTGGACTAAAGTTGACGTTCGCATCAGCCAGGAACTGCCTGCGTTTGCAGAAGGTCACCGTGCATCAGCATTCTTCGTTATCGAAAACCTGGGTAACCTGTTAAACGATGACTGGGGTGTACTGAAACAAGGTAACTTCGTATCTGAATCTGTTGTTGGTGCTAGCATCAACGACGACGGTCAGTATGTTTATGAAGAGTTCTTCGGCGCTGACCAGCGCGATAACTATTCAATTGGCGCGTCACTGTGGGAAGTTCGTGTAGGCGTAAGCTACCGCTTCTAAGCAGCTACTGCTAATCATAAAAAACCCCGCTAATGCGGGGTTTTTTGTTTTAAGCGCCGTAATAAACAGGAGCGATAGCAGCAGGGTGACGCCTTATACTCTTTATACGTTATCGAATAGATCTTCCACGCGCTGGCGCAGATTTTCGATTTTGGTTACATCGGCCGGTGCAATAAAAATAGTGTCATCGCCGGCAATGGTGCCAAGTACGCCATCCTTTTTACTCAGCGAGTCCAGTAAACGGGCAATCAGCTGCGCAGCCCCGGGGCTGGTGCGAATGATCACCATCACATTATTATGCTCAATATCCAGCACCAGTTGCTTGAGCGGGCTTTTAGCCGTAGGCATACCCAGTTCCGGCGGCAGGCAGTAAACCATATCACCGCGGGCATTACGGGTGCGAACCGCGCCAAACTTACTCAGCATACGTGATATTTTACTCTGACTTATATTGTTGAAGCCCTGATTTTTCAGCCCTTCAACAATTTCTCCCTGGGAGCCGTAACTTTCAGCTTTAAGAATGTCTTTGAATGCCCGGATGAGCTCTTCCTGCTTCTGATTTGCCATTTAGTTCCTGACGTTTATTAATAATTTTATGATTTTGACCGCGCCGGTTATGTATTAATCGCTAATCGATTCGGCTAACCTGCCGGCTTGGTGTATACTCTATTCCGCGAAAGGTTCAGGGCCGGGATAGCTCCCATACCCTAACGGTTTTAAAAACCAGTTATTGTGCCCTAATTTGCATGAAAAAGCAACATTAATGCATAACTATGCACTTATATTGAATATAACCCGATAAATCGCCCATTCACCTGTCATACGACTAATAGGTGATTGAGTTTAAGGCTGACATCCTTTAAGGTGTTCGGCCGTTATTAAACGTGATTCTTTCCATGAGGAGAAATGGTATGAAAGTAGCCGTGTTAGGTGCTGCCGGTGGTATTGGTCAGGCGCTGTCACTGTTGTTAAAAACACAACTGCCAGCAGGTTCTGAGTTAGCTTTGTATGATGTTGCACCAGTTGTTCCTGGTGTAGCGGTAGATTTAAGCCACATCCCCACTGCAGTTAAAGTTACCGGTCACGGTAAAGACGACCTGGCAGAAGCTTTAACGGGTTGTGACGTAGTATTAATTCCAGCAGGTGTACCTCGTAAGCCTGGTATGGATCGTTCAGACCTGTTCAATATCAACGCGGGTATCGTTAAAGCACTGGTTGAAGGCATTGCTGATAACTGTCCTTCTGCTTGTACCTGTATCATCACTAACCCGGTAAACACCACGGTTGCTATCGCTGCTGAAACACTGAAAGCAAAAGGCGTTTACGACAAGAACAAACTGTTCGGTGTAACGACTCTGGACGTAATCCGTGCAGAAACTTTTGTTGCTGAACTGAAAGATCTTGATCCGGCTAATACGCACGTACCGGTTATCGGCGGTCACTCAGGCACAACTATTCTGCCTCTGCTGTCTCAGGTTGAAGGCGTAGACTTCTCTGACGACGAAGTAGCTTCTCTGACTACCCGTATCCAGAATGCGGGTACTGAAGTAGTTGAAGCTAAAGCTGGCGGCGGTTCTGCTACACTGTCTATGGGTCAGGCGGCAGCACGCTTCTGTCTGTCTCTGGTTGCAGCTATGCAAGGCGACAACGTTGTTGAGTACACCTATGTACAGACTGATGACAGCGACGACGCTGCGTTCTTCTCGCACCCGGTACGTTTAGGTCCAAACGGTGTTGAAGAAATTCTGTCTTACGGCGAACTGAGTGCTTTCGAACAGAAAGCTAAAGAGGATATGCTGGAAGGCCTGCGTGGCGACATCAAACTGGGTGTTGATTTCGTAAACGGTTAATTCCGTTACCCTATACCTGACAAAAACCGGCCGAATGGCCGGTTTTTTGTTTGCCCAGCGAAGCTG
>DDJQ01000153.1:23082-54661 GCA_002339125.1 Alteromonadaceae bacterium UBA2620 | reverse complement strand
GCGGCGTTTAAATCTGGTGAACTGGATAAAGACTGCATTGTGGTCGTTCGTTTCCAGGGCCCTGCAGCGATTGGTATGCCGGAACTGCACCGTTTAACGCCACCTCTGGGTGTACTGCAGGACCGTGGTTACAACGTAGCGCTGGTTACTGATGGCCGTATGTCCGGCGCATCCGGTAAAGTACCGGCCGCTATCCATGTTACCCCGGAAGCCTTCTTAGGCGGCTTACTGGCAAAAGTGGAAAGTGGTGACATTATTGAATTGGATACCAAAACCGGTTCATTAACCCTGCACGTTGACGAAGCAACCCTGGCGCAACGTACTGCAGCGGTAGCCGATCTGACCATGCAGCATGAAGGCATGGGCCGTGAGTTATTTGGCGGTATGCGCGGCGTGATCTCCGGCGCAGAAGAAGGTGCCTGTACACTGTTTTACACGCAGGAGCAAAATGTATGAGCGCCTGGTTTGCTGCAGATGTAGGCGGCACGAACATTCGTGTTGCTACCATAACCGAAAGCGGCCTGAGCAATATTAAGAAGTATCTGTGTAACGACTTTGCCAGCATTGATGTTGCTCTGAAACAGTATTTTTCTGACACCGGTAAATCTTTCAGTGCAGGCTGTATCGCTATTGCCTGTCCGGTTACCGGTGACGAAGTAGCAATGACTAATCACAGCTGGACTTTTTCGCAGCGCGCGTTAAAGCAACAGCTTGAACTTCATGATTTGCATGTGATTAACGACTTTACCGCGGTGGCTCATTCACTGCCGGTGCTGGGTGCAGACCAGCTTATCCAGATTGGCACCGGTCAATCGATTGATAAAGGTAACGTGGCCGTCTTTGGTGCCGGCACCGGTTTAGGCGTTGAGCACATGATGCACACTGTTGAAGGGTGGAAAACACTGGATGGGGAAGGTGGTCACGTGGATTTTGCGCCGGTTGATGAAACAGACATCGTCGTGTGGCGTCATCTGCAAAATGAACTCGACCGGGTCTCTGCCGAAGATGTGTTATCTGGTCGCGGGTTACTCAATATCTATCGCGCCCTGTCTCTGCATCAGGGGGTAGAGCCGGCAATTACCGATCCGGCTCAGGTAACCGAACAGGCATTAAATGGCCAGTGCGAAGTGTGCTTGTCTGCGCTGACCCAGTTCTGTCGGATCATGGGTAGTTTCGCCGGTAACCTGGCACTGAATCTGGCCACAACCGGCGGCGTATTTATTGGTGGCGGTATTGCTACCCGCTTCACGGAGTTTCTGATCAACAGCGATTTCAGAGCCCGTTTTGAAGCCAAAGGACGCATGAAACATTACGTTAAAGATATTCCGACATACCTGATTAATGAGCCGGACCACGGTTTATTAGGCGCATCAGCGTATTTACAACAACAGATTGCGAGTTGATTTTATGACTAATTGGAAAAGTTCACCTGCAGACATCTTCGCCGCAGGCCCGGTAGTGCCGGTACTGGTTATTGAAGATGTGGAAAAAGCGGTGCCGCTGGCTCATGCGCTGATGGCAGGTGGCATTAAAGTACTGGAAGTGACCTTACGTACCCCGGCTGCGCTGGATGTGATTAAGCGAATTGCAGATGAAGTTCCTGATGCGTTAATTGGCGCTGGCACTGTGACCAACGCTCAGCAGCTGAAACAGGTTGTTGAGGCAGGCGCTAAGTTTGCTATCAGTCCGGGTATGACTGATGACCTGTTAAAAGCGGGTCACGACTTCGAAATCCCGCTGATTCCGGGTATTTCATCAACCTCTGATCTGATGAAAGCAAAAGATGCAGGTTATACCTACCTGAAGTTTTTCCCGGCTGAAGCGTCTGGTGGTGTGAAAGCCATTAAATCTATCAGTGGTCCGTTCCCTGAAACGGTATTTTGTCCTACCGGCGGTATCGGCCCGAATAACTACAACGAATACCTGGCGTTACCTAATGTACGCTGCGTAGGTGGTTCGTGGTTGGCACCGGACGATGCTATCACGAACGGCGACTGGGATCGCATTACCGGCCTGGCTAAAGAAGCGGTAGCTAACGCCAGTAAGTAATTTCTTGCAGAGAATATAAAAAGGGTACGTTCATGGACGTACCCTTTTTTAATGCTTGTTTATAGTGCTGGTCGGCGTCAGGGTGCTTAAGCAATTACCTGGGTAAGCGTATGAACGTCGCCTGGATTAAGTCTGGTACCGTTAGTCACAGCGGTTTCCACACACAGCATTTGTTTGTAACCGAAGGCGTCCATATCACTCATTGAGGCTGCGGATTGCCAGGGATTCCAAACCACAATACTATCGTGACCCGCTGAGCCAATGGTAATATAAGGCGACTGATTGGCAACGATGGTTAATGTTTCTGGCGCTTCCTGATGAATGCGATCGGTTTCGCCACTGAAAGTATACGGCGTTGGTGCCGGTTTTACTGCCCAGTCTTCCAGTTTGTCTTTATATTCACCCGACAGGCCTTCCAGCGCCACGTCGGCGATATTATTCACATCGAAATAAGTATGCAGGGCACAATTGAGTGTGAAGGCTTGTTGTTCTTCCAGACTGGTGGTTTCCAGGCTGACGGTAAGTTCGCTGGCAATCTTCAGGCGTAACTTTACCGCGCATTCATAATTGAAGCCCGGGCCTTTGGTGGTGGCAGGTGTCAGCACCATTTCTGAGGTGGTACCGTCGCAGTTAAACTCACTGATGTCCCACATCTGGGTACGCAGAAAACCGTGGGAGGGCAGTTCGCCTTTTGCTTTGCCGTGTGCATCGCTGAACCAGGGCCAGCAAAGTGGGATCCCGCCACGAATAGGGCGTTCACCATTAAGTACGGCTACCGGGCTGACCCATAAACGGTCACGGTTGTCATGGCTTGGAATAAACGACAGCACGTGTCCACCAAACAGACTGATGCGACAACTCGCTGATGCGTTGGATACGGTAACGAAGCGATTACCGTCTTTTTCTTCTATCTGATAAGTTTGGTCATTCATTCGTGATATCCCTTGACCCTTTTTTTGGTCAGTTAAGTCGGTACTTAATGCCATTTATTGTTGTTGATTTCCGTGTCACCTCAACGTACCTTCGGCCGCGCTGGGTAACGGGCGATGAGCAGAATTAGATACGTCTGCAAGTCAGGCAAACCGCAACGCGTTGATATCGACTATCCTGAGGTGGCCTGGCAATGCTTATCTTGCCTGATAAATAAAAAAGGTGCGATAAAAATCGCACCTTTTTCGTTATCACCAGAGGGGATTACTTGCTGATATGAGCAACCAGTTCAAGTACCTTGTTTGAATAACCCCATTCGTTGTCGTACCAGGATACAACTTTTACGAATGTGTCAGTCAGGGCAATACCTGCAGTCGCATCAAATACGCTGGTGCGTGCATCGCCAACGAAGTCGTTAGATACTACGGCATCTTCGGTGTAACCCAGAACGCCTTTCAGCTCGCCTTCAGAAGCGGCTTTCATGGCTTCACAGATAGCTTCATAGCTGGTTGGCTTGGCCAGGTTTACCGTTAAGTCAACCACAGATACGTTAGGCGTAGGCACGCGGAACGCCATACCAGTCAACTTACCGTTAAGGGCAGGGATAACTTTACCTACCGCTTTTGCTGCACCAGTTGATGAAGGAATGATGTTCTGACCCGCACCGCGGCCACCACGCCAATCTTTCTGAGATGGGCCATCAACCGTTTTCTGGGTTGCAGTGGTTGCGTGAACGGTAGTCATCAGACCGTCTACAATACCAAACTTGTCGTTCAGTACCTTAGCTACTGGTGCCAGACAGTTAGTGGTGCATGATGCATTAGAAACAATGCTCTCACCTGCGTAGCTATCGTGGTTTACACCCATAACAAACATCGGCGTGTCATCTTTTGAAGGTGCCGACATGACTACCTTCTTCGCGCCTGCTTCGATGTGCTTGCTGGCTGTTTCTTTAGTCAGGAACAGTCCGGTAGATTCGACAACTACGTCGGCATCCACTTCTGACCAGTTTAACTGAGCAGGATCTCTTTCTGAGGTAACACGGATTTTTTTACCGTTAACGATCAAATGGCCGTTATCAACGCTTACGTCAGCGTCGAAGATGCCATGTGTTGAATCGTACTTTAATAGGTATGCAATGTAATCTGGGTCCAATAAATCATTAATACCAACTATTTCAATGTCTTGTCTGCTTTGTGCAGCACGCATCACGAGTCGTCCGATGCGGCCAAACCCATTGATCCCGACGCGAATTGTCATAACATGCCTCTGTATCGTTAGTTAATAGATTGAAAAATAATTACGTAAAGTATGGATCAAAACTACACCTAAGGCAAAACTTTATGCTATTTTTGTTGCAAAATTACAGAAATGCCAATGCAAACGTATTCAATTTTACGTCTGAACATCTTCAACAATAATGTAGAGTATTGTTAAATGGCCTATGCCACCCGGTTTGCTTTTCAGGCAAACCTCACACACAGGAACAACTATGACTAATCAGGTTTTGCAAAAGCTTGCCGAAATGCGGGGCGTAGAAACCCAATACGTTGATGCATGGGGTAACCCAGCGACAATTTCCGAAACCAGTAAAGCGAAACTTCTTCAGGCTCTCGGATATGACATCAGTAACGAATCAGTGATAGCTGAACAGCTCGATACGGAGATCGCTACGGTATGGTCTCAGCTGCTCGATCCGGTTTGCGTGCAGCGCACTGAAGACGAAAAACAAATTCGCCTGCGCTTGCCACTGGCTTCGGTCAATACGGAATACACCGTTAATATTGACCTCGAAGAAGGTGAGAGTCATACCTTTACAGTTATACCAGTTGATCAAACTTTGCTCAATGTTGGTATGGTTGATGACCTGGAATTTCATGAATACAGTATAGCACTTCCACAGGAACTTCCCTGCGGTTACCACTGTATCTCATTGTGTGAAGAACAAACTGTTATCGCCGAAATGCGCTACATCGTGGCACCTGGTGCCTGTTATCAGCCCGAGGCTATTAAGGCAGGTAAAAAGTTGTGGGGCCTGAGTGTTCAGCTGTATTGCTTGCGTAGTGAAAATAACTGGGGCATTGGGGACTTTTCTGATTTAGCCCAGTTAGTCACTAAAGCGGGCAAGCAGGGCGCCGGGTTTATTGGCCTGAACCCTATTCATGCCCTGTATCCTTCAAACCCTGAAGCGTGCAGTCCGTACGGACCGTCGTCGCGACGCTGGCTGAATTTTCTTTACATAGATGTGACGGCATTACCGGAATATAACAGTGCTGCTGTGCAGGCCGTGGTCAACGCCGAGGAGTTTCAGGCTCGCCTCGAAACAGCCCGAAGCGTGGAGTATGTCGACTACAGTCTGGTGACCGAGCTTAAAATGGCTGCACTCAACAGCCTTTTTGATGAGTATTACAACGCTTATCTGAAGAAAAACAGCAAACAAAACCGTGAGTTTAAAGCGTTCATAAAAGCCGGTGGCGAAAGCCTTGTGATGCAGGCCACCTACGATGCCATGCAGGAATATCTGCAAAATGACGGTAAGGATGCATGGGGCTGGCCGGTATTCCCGGAAAACTGGCGCGATTTCCACAACGAAGCGGTAGCAAAGTTTGCCAAAAAACACAAAAAGCGCGTGCAGTTTTACATGTTCCTGCAATGGCAGGCCGCAGAACAGCTCGAAAAAGCCAATCAGGCCGCTATTGCAGCGGGAATGCCTGTGGGCATTTATCGCGACTTAGCGGTGGGAGTGAGCGAAGGCAGTGCGGAAATCTGGGGCAATAAAGACCTTTACTGTACCGCTGCCAGTGTCGGCGCGCCGCCGGATATCCTTGGCCCGCTCGGTCAGAACTGGGGCCTGCCACCAATGGATCCCGAGATCCTCTACCAACAGGCGTATCAGCCAATCATTGATTTGTTTACCAGCAATATGCAATCGTCCGGCGCGCTGCGAATTGACCACGCTATGGGGCTATTACGCCTGTGGTGGGTATGTCAGGGCGATCATGCTAAAGAAGGTGGATATGTGTATTACCCACTGGAAGATTTACTCGGCATTCTGGCGCTGGAAAGTCATCGTAATCAGGCAATGGTAATAGGCGAAGACCTTGGTACCGTACCAGAAGAAATTCGTCAGGTACTGGCGGATAACGGCGTGTACTCCTACCGGGTGTTCTTTTTTGAAAAAGCCGAAGACGGTGGTTTTTATTCACCGGCGCACTATCCGCAGCAAAGTATGTCGACTCTGACCACCCATGATATGCCAACCCTGATAGGCTACTGGCATTGCCTGGATTTAGAGTTGGGTAAGCAATTAGGCTTGTATACCGACGACGATGTGCTACAAACCTTGTATGCTTCCCGTCACGAAGATAAGCAGGAAATTCTTAATTCGCTGCACGGCCATGGTCGGGCAGGGGACGAAGTGGGCAGAGATGTGAATGTCACGGGTATGAGCCGTGAACTCAACTTCGCCTTGCAGACGCATATGGCTTATGGCAGCAGTGCGTTACTGAGCCTGCAGCTCGAAGACTGGCTGCAAATGGATAAACCGGTCAATATTCCGGGCACATTTATGGAGTATCCAAATTGGCGTCGTAAGCTTTCACGCAATCTGGAAAGCATTTTCGCCGACGAGGATATTCAGTCGCTTGCCGCCGGTATTGACGCGGGCCGTCAGGAAGCCAGTCGGTAAAACACCGGCCGCTAGCAGGACAGGCAGTAAATTAATCGCAACGCCGCAGATGAAGTAGGAGTGAGGAATGCAATTTGAAGGACAGTTAGCTCAGGCACAGTGCCAGCACCCGTTCGCCGTGTTAGGCCCGCAATTTAATGGCACGAATACCTTTGTGCAGTACTGGCAACCTGGCGCGCAGGCGGTTGAGGTGGTCGACGCAGTATCGGCTGAACCACTCGGGTCACTGACATCTGTTAACGGTGACGGACTGTTTAATGGCGTCATTGAGGGGCTTAGCAGCACGTCAGCCTATCAGTTAAAGGTGACGACCGATGACGGTGAATCGCTGGTCGCCGATCCGTATCAGTTTCAGGCCGAAGCCTATCATGCGGTGCATTTTATTGATCATAAGCCGCAAAACCTGTACCGCCAGGCAGGGGCGCAGCGTATTACCCTGGAGCGTGACGGATTCAACGCCGAGGCCATAAGATTTGCGGTGTTTGCACCGAATGCGTCCGCGGTATCGGTGATTGGCGACTTTAACGGTTGGGACGGACGGTGCCATCCCATGCAAAAAACCGATATGGGTTACTGGGTACTGGTTGTGCCGGGACTTGCAGAAGGAACGCGGTATAAGTATCAGGTTAAGGATGCCAATGGCCATCAGCTACCGCACAAAGCCGATCCGCTGGGTTTTTATGCCGAGCAATATCCTTCTCATGCGTCGCTGATATACGACCACGAGCGCTATGAATGGCATGATGCAAAGTGGCTCGAAAAAGCCGCGAAGCAGAATAAATACCAGACTCCCATGAGCGTTTACGAGGTTCATCTGGGCTCGTGGAAGCGACCGGGTAACCCCGAACAGCGCTATCTCAGCTATCGCGAACTGGCCGAAGAACTGGTCGCCTATGTTACCGAAATGGGCTACACCCACATTGAGCTGCTGCCGGTTTCAGAGTTTCCGTTCGACGGCTCCTGGGGCTATCAGCCGGTAGGCTTATTTGCTCCCACCAGTCGCTTTGGTTCGCCTGACGACTTTAAGTTTTTTGTTGATACCTGCCACCAGAACGATATTGGCGTTATTATCGATTGGGTACCGGCACACTTCCCGGAAGATGGCCATGGCCTGGCCCGCTTTGACGGTAGTCATGTGTATGAGTATGCCGATCCGCGCCGCGGCTGGCATCCCGACTGGAACTCCTGTATCTATGACTTTGGTAAGGATACGGTAAGACAGTTTCTGGTTGCTAACGCCCTGTACTGGCTCGAGCACTTCCACGTTGATGGTTTGCGTGTCGACGCGGTAGCCAGTATGTTGTATCTCGATTATTCGCGGGAAGACGGCGAATGGATCCCCAATGTTCATGGCGGTAATGAAAATCTCGAGGCAATCAGCCTGCTGAAGTGGATGAACGAGGAAGTGTATCGGCATTTCCCTCATGCGATGACCATTGCCGAAGAGTCCACCAGCTTTCCAAAAGTTTCACGACCGGTCTTTGATGGCGGGCTGGGCTTTGGTTTTAAATGGAACATGGGCTGGATGCATGACTCCCTGCATTATATCAGCAAGGATCCGGCCTACCGTACTTACCACCACTCTGAAATGACCTTCAGTATGGTGTATGCCTTTGACGAGAATTTTGTGTTACCGATTTCCCATGATGAAGTGGTCCACGGTAAAGGCAGTCTGATTGGTAAAATGCCTGGTGACGAATGGCAACAGGCGGCCAACCACCGTTGTTACGCTGCGTTTATGTACGGCCACCCGGGCAAAAAACTCAATTTTATGGGCAACGAAATTGGCCAGAGCAGCGAATGGAATCACGATGCATCGGTCGACTGGCGTCTGCTGGATTTTGATAAGCACCAGGGCATACAGCGTCTGTACCGTGACTTAAATCATCTGTACAAAGCTTTGCCAGCGCTACACCAGAGAGATCACGAGCCAGCCGGATTTGACTGGATTGACCTGCATAACCATGAACAAAGTGTGTTTTCTTTTGTACGTCACAGCTTAAATGGCACGCAGCAGGTTTATGTGATCAGCAACATGACGCCAACACCGCGGGAAAACTTCCGTATCGGCGTGCAACAACCGGGCGAATACCAACTGGTATTGAACACTGATGATAGCGTATATTGGGGGAGTGGTGCTGCAACAGCAAAGCAGTGTGTGGCCGAGCCTGTGCCATGGAATCATCAGCCTTACTCAATTAATGTGAATTTACCCCCACTGGCAACATTATTTATTGTATTTAACAAGGAGTGACCTTGAGCGGCGCACTGAACTTTACCTCCAGGGAAGTAGATTTAGGCAGTCCTTTTCCACTAGGCGCTACGCTAACGGAAGAGGGATGTAATTTTGCGGTGACCTGCACGGACGCAAGAGCGGTTATCCTGTGCCTGTTTCATGCCGACACCGAAGAAACCCTTGATGAAATTGTTATGCCGGCGAAATCCGGAGATGTATGGCACGCCCGCATCAAAGGTGTGGGCGAGGGCATGTTGTATGGTTACCGTGTAGACCGCGGCAGTGAAAGCCTGCACTATTCGCCCACCGATAAATTGCTTATCGACCCCTATGCCCGGCAGTTAAGCCGCCCTATGCATTGGAATGCCCGCCAGTACCAGGGGGACAGCCAGTTTATGGTAGCGAAAGGTGTGGTGGTCGCGGCGCCAGAGTCCGCAGCGCGGCCACCCAAGCCAGCCATCGAGAAACATCGCCGTATTCTTTATGAAGCCCATGTGAAAGGGCTTACGCAGCGCCATCCGGACGTACCGGCAGAACAGCAGGGCAAATATCTCGGTGCCAGCCATCCGGCGGTTCTTAGTCACCTGAAGTCACTGGGAATTACCTCGGTGCAGTTTATGCCATTAGCGTCGTTCATGCCTGAGCCGTACATTACCGAAAAAGGGCTTACCAATTACTGGGGCTACAATCCGGTAAATTACTTTGCCCCCGAGCCACGCTACGCTCACAGCGATCCGCTTAGTGAATGTAAAACCATGGTCGACGAATATCATAAAGCCGGGCTCGAAGTCATTGTTGATGTGGTTTATAACCATACGGCAGAGGGTGGTAAAGATGGCCCGGTACTCTGCTTCAGAGGCATGTTCCCGCATCAGGCTTATCTGATGGAGCAAACCGCAAAAGGCGGACTGGTATACAGCAACCACTCAGGCTGTGGTAACACGGTGTATTCTGCTCACCCAATCATGACCACCCTTATCATGGATGCGTTGCGTTACTGGGTAAGCGAAATTGGTGTTGATGGTTTCCGCTTTGATCTGGCCGCCTGTCTGGGACGCGATCCACAGCAATTCTCAGTTTTTGCCGGGTTACTTCGCGCTATCCATCAGGATCCGGTGTTGAAGTCTGCGGTATTAATTGCTGAGCCCTGGGATATCGGCCCCGGTGGCTATCAGCTGGGTACATTTGGTGCCCGTTGGCTGGAATGTAACGATAAATTCCGCGACTGTGTCAGAGCGTTCTGGCGCGGCGATAAAGGCACCACCGCTGATTTTGCCACGCGCTTAATGGGCTCAAGGGATGTCTTTCACAAGGGTTATCGTTCTATCAATACCTCGGTAAATAACGTGACCTACCATGATGGGTTCACGTTGCACGATCTGGTGAGTTATGCGGAACGGCACAATGAAGCCAACGGCGAAGAAAATCGCGATGGCCATGGTCATAACCTGTCGGCCAACTACGGCGTGGAAGGCGAAACACAGGATAAGTCTATTCTGGCCATGCGGGCTCAGCAAAAACGTAACCTGTTTGCCACCTTGCTGTTTTCTCAGGGCACCCCGCATATTCTTGGCGGTGACGAGCTGAGTCGCACCCAGCAGGGTAATAACAATGCTTATTGCCAGGACAATGAGATCAGTTGGTATGACTGGGAATTGGATAAGTACCGGCAGGATTTTCTGGCCTATTGCCAACAGGTGATTGCCATTCGCCAGCAGTCTGAACTGCTAAGCCGCATGTATCTGCCAGACGATGCTTATCAACTGCATTCCAATGTTTCCGAAGTTAACTGGTATAAGCCCGATGGCTCAGGCAAAGGAGATGATGACTGGCAGGCCGGCGGCAACAAAGCCTTTGCGGTAGAAATTATTGGTCATCAGGAAGCGGGCGATAAGTGCGAGCACTGGCTGTTGTGTTTTAATACCAGTAATCGGGATATTAAATTCAATACGCCGTTAAAGTCGCCTAACGGCGGCTGGTCGTTGGTACTGGATACCCGTTACAGCCACCCGGCCAAACAGCCCGGTCTGCGCATCCAGCACCAGTTTTTACAGGCGGCGCATTCCTTTGCCTTGTTCCGGTATACCGACTTTCCACGTTAGTGAAAAGGCCTGGGCTAAATTCGGAGTTAATGGCTAAACACTGGTATACTCACCTTACCTGTTTAAAACCGGCAGTCGGCCTATTAAATAGCGATAATCGGCCGGTTGTGCTTTTCATTCCGTAAGTCGATGGTATTATGCCCACCCATCGAAGTGTAGAGGGTTTTTTGATGCAAAATAGTGGTGGTTCTCAGCCGAATAATTCATGTGATATTGGTGTCATTGGTTTAGGTGTTATGGGTAAAAACCTGGCCCTCAACCTGGCTGATCATGGTTATCAGGTAGCGTGTTTTGATTTAGACGCTAAACGAATTGATGCCATTGTTGCTCAGGACCGCAATGAAAATGGTGCAGATTCCACCCGGATCGTACCAGTGCATACTCTCGAAGCGCTACGCAGTTCACTGGTTTCACCCGCCGTTATTTTACTTTCTATCCCAGCAGGTAAGCCGGTGGATATGGTGTGTGAACAACTAATTGCCGCGGGTATTGATAGCGAAGATGTGATCATCGATACCGGCAACAGCTTGTGGAGTGACTCGGTAGCGCGTGAACAACGCTTTGCAGATAAGTTCCTGTTCTTTACCACTGCCGTTTCCGGCGGTGAGGTAGGCGCCCGTTTTGGCCCCTCATTAATGCCATCAGGCTCGCAAAAAGCCTGGGAGCGTGTTGGCCCGATGTTACGTGCTATTGCCGCCAAGGTTGATCCGGAAACCGGTAAACCCATTGAAACCGCTACGCCTGGAGAGCCGGTTAAGCACGGCGAACCCTGTGCTGCTTACATTGGCCCCAATGGTGCCGGCCATTACGTTAAAATGGTCCACAACGGCATTGAGTATGCCGATATGCAGCTAATCTGCGAGGCTTACCAGATAATGCGCGTGGCGCTGGGCATGACACCTGGCGAAATTGCCGCTGTTTTCCGTCGCTGGAATCAGGGGCCGCTAGATTCCTACTTAATTGAAATCAGTGCGGAAGTGCTCGACCAGCAGGATCCGGAAACACAGCAGCCGCTGGTTGATGTGATCCTCGACAAAGCGGGGATGAAAGGTACCGGTCTGTGGACGGCCGTAAGCGCTCTGCAAACCGGCAGCCCGGCGCAAACAATCGCTCAGGCGGTATTCGCCCGCAGCCTGTCAGCGCTTAAAGCCGAACGGGTTGAGGCGGCTAAGGTACTGGCCGGCCCTGAAGTGGCAGAGGTTAACGAAGCTCAGCGCGAAACAGTCATCAATCAGCTGGAACATGCGCTCTATTGCTCTAAAATCTGTGCTTACGCACAGGGTTTCCAGCTTATGAATGCGGCGGCACAAGAGCAGGGCTGGACGCTGCACTTTGCTGAGATTGCCAAAATCTGGCGTGCTGGTTGTATTATCCGGGCGGTATTCCTGCAGTCCATTTCTAACGCTTTCGACCGCGATATCAATCTGCCTAACTTGCTGGTGGATCCGTTCTTTGCCGAACAAATCGCTACTTATCAGGCCGACTGGCGAGCCACTGTTGCCCTCAGCGCAGTGCAGGGCGTTGCCTGTCCGGCCATGATGTCGGCGCTAAGTTACTATGATTCTTACCGTACGGCGGTGTTACCGGCGAATCTGTTGCAGGGCCAGCGAGATTTCTTCGGCGCTCACACATTCTCGCGCACCGATAAACCGGCGGCAGAGAAATACCATATTGAATGGAGTGATCCATCCCGTCCGCTGCAGCTTATCTAGTAGCAGATCTGCAAGTACGAGGAGATAATCATGGCTGACAACGATCAATGGCGCGATAAACTCACCGAAGAGGAATACCGGGTTACCCGCCTTGCCGGCACTGAGCGGCCATTCTCCGGTACTTTATTGTATGAGTCGCGCAGTGGCAGCTATGTATGTAAATGCTGTGGCGTAAAACTGTTCGACGATACTACAAAGTTTGAATCGGGCTGTGGCTGGCCGTCGTTTTTCTCGCAAAGTGAAGACGACAACGTCGGTTATCGCTTTGATGAAAGTCATGGCATGCGCCGTACCGAGATTTATTGCAAAAACTGTGATGCCCACCTGGGACACGTATTCAGTGACGGTCCGGCACCTACCGGCCAGCGATATTGCGTGAATTCTGTGAGTCTGGATTTCAATCCGGAGTAGTCTGGCATCTCTTCTCAGGAGGCAGCAGTCCATACATGATATAATAAAATGTTATTTCATCGCCTGGATAATTTTTATGGCGCAATATCAGCATGTCATTGCCGGTAGTGGTTTAATTGGTGGCTTTCTCGGCGGCATCATTGGCTAGTCTGCCAAGGTGAGTTTTATTGGACGACCAATCTGGCTGGAGCGGCTGCATGAGGGAGTAACCCTGACCGACTATGCCGGTAACGAAGCAGGTTCTAAAGCGAGCGCAGGAGATTACCTGGCGGAGCTGCCGACGAAAATTGAACGCAGCATTATCTGGCTGACAGTTAAAAATACGGCATTAGCAGAAATGCTGACGCGTTTTCAGCCGGTGATCGCGTCGGATTGTATTGTCGTTTGTTGTCAGAACGGGCTTGGCGCAGCAGCGCTAGCGCGAAAATACTTACCAGGTATTCACGTTTTACAGGGCATTGTGGGCTGCAATGTGGTTTGGAATGAATCACTAAAGCAGTTGCAAAAGACCACGGAAGGGGAGTTTTACGTGGAGCAACAAGGGGAGCTGGCGCCTGAGCTAAAAAAAGCGCTGAGCGCGGTGCAACATAAACTTCTGACGCTCTTCTGGCACAAGAACATTGAAGCCGTCGCCTGGGCTAAGTTGCAGCTCAATCTGGCAAACAGTATCAATACTGTTGTTAATCAGCCGGTCAGAACCATGCTGCTGGACAGAGGTTGCCGGCAGGTGATCGCGGCGCTGATGGATGAGCTGTTAGCGGTGACTGCCGCCCGCCACATCAGGCTCCCCGAACTAACCCGGGTGCCGGCTCGCTATTTACCTGCCGTTTTGCGTTTACCTGACTGGCTGTTTAAGCGCCTGGCCAGCGCTATGTTGCATATAGAACCTACTGCGCGCTCTTCCATCTGGTGGGATTTGCAGGCCGGGCGGGTAACCGAAATTGATTATCTCAACGGTGCTGTGGCAGAGCAGGGCGCCCAGAGCGGTATTGCCTGCCCGATAAACAAACGCGTGACTGACTTAGTGAAATCTCTGCAAACCTCGGCGCTAGTCGCAGTGCGGCCCCCTTTGGGCGGGAATACTTTGAAATTTCAGCTACACTTGGAATAATGGCGCCAATTCAGTGGCAGTGCCAGCAGAGATGCGCTATATCAGTAGTGCAGAGAATGGAAATTGTTGTGAATAAGTATTTATAAGGATTGCTTTCGCAGCAGAGGCTTTAGTATGAAAAATGTGTCTGAAATTGCTTCAAAAGCTACCGAAATATTCGTGTTACCTGAAGCTGTGACCCGTCTGAAAGCGTGCATGGATGATAGCACTGCCAGCATGGATGATATTGGTGAAATTATCGCCTTCGACCCGGCACTAACCGGTCAGCTGCTAAAAGTGGCTAACAGTGCGTTGTATAAATTCCCTAACCGTATTGACACTATCACCAAGGCATTGCAGGTGATAGGTACCCGTGCCGCCTATGATTTGGCGATAGCCCACGGTATTTCCCACGCGTTTCGTAATGTCGAAGCCAAAATTATCGATCTGGATCGGTTCTGGGAGCAGAGCGTTAGCTGCGGTTTGCTGGCTAAATACATTGCTGAACAAAAGAAACACAAGGAGTCAGAGCGGCTGTTTGTGTCTGGCTTGCTGCATAACATTGGTGAGCTTGCGATGGTTTCTATGTATCCCAAAGAAGTGCAGCGCTGCACCGCATTTAATGCCAGGGTGAAACCTGCGGAGTTACAACAGGCGATCTGTGGTTTTACTTACGCTTCTTTATCTGCAGGTATTATTAAAAACTGGGGGATACCAGAGACTATCAGCCATCCTTTGGAGCATATTCATAATACCGACACACCGGCTACCGACCTGGATGTTCAGATCCTGCAGTTGTCTTATGTATTGGCATTGGATAACGTTAACACCGAAGTGTATCCAAGCTACAACAACCTGCTACCTCATTTACATGAAAACCTGGGACTGGCTCACGAGGATCTGGAAGACGCGCTGGACATTACCAACCTCCAGTGTCTCAGTGTGATGAGCTTATTTAACCCCAGCGCCTTTATGCTTTACTGACACACGCATTGTCTTAGAAGTTAGTATTCAGTGAATTGTCTCACGAGAATGATTGCGCTTACATAAATCCAACCAATATTCCCACTTTCGCGCTTGAACCTGCTATATTCATCTATTGTTTAATTGTTAATCAAATGATTTGCTAAGTGTCCGATTTTCATTACACCAGAGCAGAAAAATGAAAATGGCCAGCGCGTTTAGCGCTTAAATACCCACGCTGCTAAACGTTTTAATTTCCGTGGTTAGTTGAATGGAATTAACACAAATCAATGTAATTAAAGCGAATTTCATAATTAGGGCTTAACCTTGGCCCGTTGAGCCAGCCGTGCTGATAGCACAAACCAAAAATCACAATCGTGATGCACTTTATAGTAAAAAAAATGTTAATTTGAATTTACTTCTCTAACTTAGTGTAATAACCTCTGTAAGCGCTTACATGTTTTTTTGTGATTGCACGTGTAAGCGCTTACATTTTTGCGGCGGATGAGAGCCGACAGGTGACGCAACATAAATTCCGTTTAGATCGGGGCTGAAGAATGAAAAACACAACAATGCAACTATCTCGGTTGCTTGCTGCTATGACCGCGGCAACGCTGATGGGTTGTGGCGGCGAAAGCGCCAAAACAGAATCAGATTTTACCACCGTTGATCCGGCTCAGCCGGTATCCGACTGGCAACTAGTCTGGAGTGATGATTTTGATGGTAGCGCAATCGATAGCGCTAAATGGACACACGAAGTAAATTGCGTCGGCGGCGGTAACAATGAGCAACAGTGCTATACCGACGATCCGGCAAACTCTTATGTCGCCGATGGTATGCTGCATATCGTTGCACTGCCTGCAGAGGAAGGGGCTGAGAAGCCTTACACTTCTGCCCGATTAAACACCCGTTATAAAGGTGACTTTAAATACGGCCGTTTTGAGATGCGTGCCAAACTGCCTTCAGGGCAGGGCAGCTGGCCGGCATTCTGGATGTTGCCTACCGACTATGTTTATGGCGGTTGGCCGAAATCCGGTGAAATCGACATTATGGAAGCGGTTAACCTGAAAGTGGCTGACGAAGAGGGTAATGTTGAGTCTAACATTCACGGTACCCTGCATTATGGTCGCGACTGGCCAAACAATGTGAACTCCGGTAAAGCTTATGAGTTCCCGGCCGACATGAATCCGGCTGACGATTTTCACACCTACGCTATTGAATGGCAGGAAGGGGAGATTCGCTGGTATGTAGACGGTTACCTGTATGCTACTCAGCGTAAATCCACAGTACGCTACAACGCCAGCGGTGAGGCCGTGGGCCTGAGCCATCGTGGTTGGTTTGCTGAGTACTACGATCAAATCACCGGTGAGTTAACCACTTTCTGGAATAACGCACCATTCGATCAGGAATTCCACCTGTTACTCAACCTGGCGGTTGGTGGTGACTGGCCTGAAAACGTCAATAACCTGGGCATCGACGCTGAAGCGTTTGCCGCTGGCCAGGAATACGTTATCGATTATGTGCACGTGTATGAGTGTGCTTCTGATCCGGACACCGGTAAAGGCTGTGAAACCATCCGCCCTGGCTACGAAAGCCTGGATGACGCGCTGGTTGAAGGCGAAGCGCCTATCCCAACACCACCATCAAGTGGTGTAGTGCAAAACCTGACCATCTTTAACGATGCGGCGAACCCTAACTGGCCTGCCTGGGACTGTTGTGGTGGTTCAACGCCAATGATCGTTGAAGATCCGGAGCAGGGTGCCGTATATGAATTCATGGTGGGTGCATCGCCAACGGTTAACGGTTTTATCAGCCGTGATGAGTTTATTACCGCTGAAAACGATCAGGCTTCTCCTTTTGATGGTTCTGGCATGCTCGAAACCGGCGTAATCTCATTTGATATGAAGGTCGTGTCTGCACCGGCCAGCCCGGATGCTGCCTGGCTATTTAAGGTAGAGAGCAACAACGCTTCAAGTGCTGCCGAACTGCCACTGGCTGATAACCGCGACGGTGTAACACCAGTGGTTGGCGTATGGCAGACTTATGTATTCCCACTGCAGATGCTGGCAGATATGGGACTGGATGTTAGCGCGATCGACGTGCTGATGGTGTTCCCATCCTGGGGTCTGGGCGAAGGTGCTGTTTACCAACTGGATAACGTTGAAATTAAAGCGCCATCACCAGAAGTAGTGTTCTTTGACGACGGTGAAAACCCGGATTGGGTAATGTGGGACTGCTGTGGTGGCTCTATGCCTACTGAAGAGCTTGACGATGATGACCATGGTCTGGTTGCGCAGTTCTCTATCGGCGAAGCGCCAACCGTAATGGGCTTTATTACCCGCGGTGCTAATGGTGGTGGTGATACACCGTTTGACGCCAGTGTCATTTTACAAACCGGTGTACTGGAATTTGAAATGAAAGTGGTTGATGCGCCATCAAGCCCGGATGCCTCCTGGTTAATTAAGCTGGAATCCAGTGACGGTGCGACCGCGGTAGAACTGCCTGTTACTGACAGTCAGGAAGGCGTTGCGCCGGTGACCGGCGAATGGCAGACCTACACCTTTAAGCTTTCTGATTTATCAGATGGTGGTCTGGATGTTAGTGCCATTGACGTACTGATGATTTTCCCAGCCTGGGGAACCGGTAATGGTGCGGTGTACCGTGTGGATAACGCCCGTATTTATGACCCGTCTGCGGAATCTGCCAACGGCATTAAACTGTTCGAAGACGTTGCCGCCGATGGCTGGTCTATCTGGGATTGCTGTGGTGGTTCAACACCAACCGTAGAGATGGACGAAGACGACAGCAAAGGTGCCGTAGCACAGTTCATCATTGGCTCGCAGCCAACGGTAATGGGCTTTCTGGCCGATGACGGCGTGTCTTACGACGCTTCCGCTCTGCTGAGCACGGGTGTGGTTCGCTTTGACATGAAAGTGGTATCTAACCCGTCTGACCCGGACTCAAGCTGGTTATTCAAAATTGAATCTACCGGTGAGGTCACCGCTGTTGAACTGCCACTGACTGACAGTGTGGAAGGCAAAGCGCCAGTACTGGGTCAATGGCAAACCTACACCTTTACCTTGCAACAGTTATTCGATGCAGGCCTGGATATCAGTGACATCAATGTACTGATGGTCTTCCCGGCCTGGGGAACAGGCGACGGCGCCGTCTACCGTATCGATAACGCAGAAATCGCTGCCGAGTAATGCAGCCGGTCGCAGGTGCCGCCGCCAACAGGCCGGTACCTGTACAAGGTAAAGAATAAAACGTGAGTATCGAACCATGAACTACACAATTTTTAATAAAAATCGTCTGGCCATAGCCGTAGGGTTATTGCTGGGCACCGCAGGTCAGGCAGCCTTCGCGCAGGAAGCGAACGAGTCTGAACCGGATCCGTCGGTAGAAGTTATCGAGGTGCAGGGTATCCGTGGCAGTTTAATTCGTGCAATGGACATTAAGCGCAGCACGCCGGGTGTTATGGATGCGATTTCAGCGGAAGAAATGGGTAAATTCCCGGATTCTAACCTGGCTGAATCACTGCAACGTATTACTGGTGTATCAGTAAGCCGTGCCAATGGTGAGGGAAGCGAAATCACCGTGCGTGGTTTTGGTCCGGGCTTTAACCTGATCACCTTAAATGGTCGTCAGATGCCGGGTACGGGTTTTACCCGTTCTTACAGCCTGCAACATCTTTCTTCTGAGGGCGTCAGTGCCCTGGAAGTGTACAAAACAGCGAAAGCCGAACTGCCAAGTGGAGGTTTGGGTGCAACGGTAAATATCGTTACTTCAAAGCCATTGCAGAAACCGGGACAGCGTTACTCGTTTATGGCAAAAGCGCTGCATGATACGTCTGTAGTGGAAGGCGATGATGTAACGCCGGAAATCGCCGGTATTTACAGTAATACTTTCAACGATGACAAACTGGGATTTGCGGTAAGCTTCTCTCATTATCAGCGTGACTTCCAGCGTCAGCAGGCCAATATTCAGGGTTGGCAGGCAAATGTAACGTTGCCGGAATTTAACGAAGCAACCATGATCGACCCGCGTGCCGTGGACGAAGAAGGTAACCGTATTGGTAATCATTTCTTCCCTAAAGATATGAACTACGGTATCGACAATGTGGAAAACGACCGTACCAATGCTCAGGTGACTTTCCAGTACGCGCCTAACGACGACATTACTATGACACTCGACTACACCATGACCAATGCGATTGTGGGTCTGGAGAGTG
Organism: Alteromonadaceae bacterium UBA2620; assembly: GCA_002339125.1. GTDB lineage: Bacteria > Pseudomonadota > Gammaproteobacteria > Enterobacterales > Alteromonadaceae > Alteromonas. Next base: position 35,249 of record DDJQ01000153.1, on the reverse strand, counting down.
TTGGCTGGGGTATCTGGAATGAATTCGGCGGTAACATTAACGGTTACGAGCTGGATGAAAACGGTACCGCAATTTACGCCGATATTGGTGGTAACGATGGCTCATTTACCGCCTTCCGTGAAACCACCGAGGTAGATGCCCGCTCAATTGGTCTGAATATCGACTGGCAGGTAACTGACGATCTGAAATTCAACATCGATTATCACGACTCGAGCAATGAAATTGATAACGGTGCAGACGATGGTATGGGCAGCAATGGCCAGATCATTCTGGGGTCGGATAAACTCATTACCAAAATTTACGATTATCGCACTGGCGAAGTGCCTCATGCGTATATTCAGTGGCAGAACGGTACTAACGAGTTAATGCCCAGTGAAATCGATTCTAACTTCAGCCAGTTTATTCACTCGCCGGGTGAATCAACGGTAGAGCAGTTGCAAATTGACGGTGAGTGGTTTAACTCGTACTTTGATATCCCGATGGCCGTAGTGAAATTTGGTCTTGCGCGCACTGAGCAGGGCATGAGAGGTACCAATGCTTGGAGCGGTCTGCGCGGTGGCCCGGGCTTTAATCCGGCGTTCCCGCAAATCTTCCCGGATAGCATGTTCACCCGTCATGATACGGGTAGCTTCCTGGATGAGTTTGCCGGTAGTGGTGCGGACTTAATGCCCAATTACTACTACACCTATGATTTCGACGAAGCTATTGCCAGACAGCAAGCCTACCTTACTGAAGCCGTGGTGGGCAGTGACAACGTATTTGTTACCGATGCGTATTTTGACGGTATCGACGGCGACTCAATGGTAGAAGAAATCACCAACAGTATTTATCTGCAAACGGAATGGGAATTCGACGTTAAGGATTACCCTGTACAGGTGATTGCCGGTGCCCGTTATGAGGAAACCGAAGTAACCAGCCGGGTAAAACAACGCGTTGAACAGCAGGTTAACTGGGTAGGGGAATCAGAGTGGATCATGCAATATGAAGCGGGTGGTCTGGATAATTACCTGACTCAAACCGGGGAGCACGATGCCTTTTTACCTACCCTGGATATTCGTGTGGATTTGACCGACGACTTACTGGCCCGCGTGTCATGGGGTAAAACCATGTCCCGTGCGCCTTTAGGTTACCTTGCCGGTGGCCGGGCTCTCACCGGTAGCCCTAAGCCAAACGCGCGTTCGGGCTCGCAAGGTAATACTAACTTGCAGCCGTACAAATCCACTAACCTGGATATCACCCTGGAGTATTACTACGAGGAAGCCAGCTACGCCTATATTGGCTGGTTTAAGAAAGACGTTGATAATTTTATTCAGAACACCATTACCGAGACCACCATTGATGGACTGTATGATATCTTAGGTGGCCCTCGTTATAACCAGGCGGTAGCAGATATTGAAAGCCGTGGCGATCAGGTAACCACTAAGGCTATATTTGAACAAATGCTGGCTAATGGCTACGGCAATGCCGACGATCAGATTGAGCCTAACAGCAATGATCCACTGATTGTCTGGAGCGTGAGCCAGCCGAATAATACCGACGCTAAATCGGTTGATGGGGTGGAAGTGGCCTGGCAGCACATGCTTGGTGAGACTGGCTTCGGCTTTAATGTGAATGCTACATTCGTGAGCGGTGATGTCGAGTTTGACATTGACAGTCTGACTCAACAGGCACCATTAACCGGCCTGGGCGACTCAGCTAACCTGCAGGCGTTTTATGAAAAAGACGGTCTGTCAGTGAAGGTGACTTACGCCTGGCGTGATGATTACCTGTTAGGCGTTGGTCAGGCTCAGGGTTCTTCCGATGCACCACCACAGTTCTTTAAAGACTATGGCCAGGTGGATATGAGCATTAACTACGACATCAATGAAAACCTCACCGTGTTCTTTGATGCGTTAAACCTGAACAACGAGACTGAACAGGGTTACGGCCGTTATGAGGAGCAGTTCCTGTTTGCCCGTCAGTATGGCACACGCTATGCGCTGGGTGTTCGTTACGGATTTAACTAATCAACCTCCCAACCTGTGGAGAGCTAGCAGTAGCTCTCCACTGATTAGTTAAAGGTTGTCGGGGGCAGTGAGTTCTGACTCCGGCAATTTACCTTGCTAGCTTTATAATAATTATAAGTGGGTTAAAAATTTACCCGGCCTGTGCCGGGTTTTTTTATGTCTGACTGGCGTTACAACTTAATCGAAGACTGCGATGGTCTGGCGGCTGAGAGCGATTACCCGCTCTTTATCGTCCCAGATGGTTGCTTCGGTGTGGGCATAGCCACCATTAGCGAGTTTGGTATCCACCTGGTAGCCAAACCAGGGATTTTCGCTACCTGGCGCAAGCGGTTGTACCAATTCAATGTCCCAGCTCACGGTGCTTACCGGTGCCGGTAGTTTGAGTTGCTGGATAATGGCTGGTGGCCAGGCATCAATCAACGAGATTAGGTGAGTGTAATTAAACTCGCTGACGGGCTCTTTGAAGCGCATCCAGCCATGGTAATGACTGTGCTTACTCCAGCTGAACGGGATCTGGCCTTGCTCAATAGCCAGTTCGTAGTGCCGGAAGAAGCGGGGGGTCACCTTAGGGATTTGCGGAATAAACTTGGCTTTTTGCGGCAGCTTCATTGAGTGGGAAGGCAGTTTATCCACCTGTATTTTTGAACTGCGCTCTACGCCGAAACAGGCCTGCACACAAACACAGACTTTGCCATCCTGCTGCAGCCTGGCCAGGTACTGCGACATATTGCGCCCCGAGCGTAATTTCTCAACAACCAGTTCCAGCGGTTTATCGAAACTCACCGGCCCGACAAAATTGGTGTGATAAGCGCGTAAGCTGCGGTCCTTATCCACCACCTGAGCCAGAGCGTGGTGCAGGAAACCGGCAGTGATACCACCAAATGCAGTGCGGCCCTGACCCCAGGTATCGGGCAGACCCGGGTGGGTCATCAGCCACTCATTATCGTTAATGGTCATTACGTCGGAAGTCAGGGCTAATAGTTTGTCTATGTGCATACAGAGTTCAACATCAGATAAATAGGATGGTATTATCCCGGCTCGCTGGCCGCGTTTCGACTTATTCTTAGTGATATTCCGCTATAAGTCTGCTTATTAATGTATTTGTATCACAGGTGATGTGTGAACCCTAATTTAGTTACCCTCGCTGAAAAACCTGATCGTTATCGGTATTACGTGTTGCTGATGCTCACGCTGGTGTACGCGTTTAATTTCATCGACCGTCAGATCATTGGTATTTTATCGCCATTTATTAAGCAGGATTTAGGGCTTGATGATGCTCAGTTGGGCTACCTCAAAGGGATCTATTTTGCGCTGTTGTATACCGTAATGGGGATTCCGGTGGCCTGGCTGGCAGACCGCTACAGCCGGGTTAATATCGTTGCCGTTTCGTTATGTTTATGGAGTGGCTTTACGGCGTTGTCAGGGCTTGCCGGCAGCTACCTGCAACTGGCTTTATGCCGGATTGGCGTTGGGATTGGCGAAGCCGGCGGTACGCCACCGGCGCACAGTATTATTGCTGATCTCTTTGCCCCGAAAGAGCGGGCCACGGCTATGGCGGTTTATGCGCTGGGCATTCCCTTTGGCATTATGCTGGCGTATCTGGCCTCAGCATTTGTGCTCAGCGGAGGGCAGGCCAACTGGCGCTCGGTAATGATAGCGGTAGGGCTGCCCGGTATCGTACTGGCTATTGTGCTTAAACTGACGGTAAATGAGCCAGTGCGCCAGCAAACCGAACAAGAGCGCCAGCGCCCCATGCTCGATAGCATTGTTGAGCTGCTTAAAACGCCGAGTTGGTGGGGCATGGTACTGGGCATTACGTTGTCGTCATTTGCTAACTATGCCGTGATTGGCTGGCAGATGGATTACTTCGTGCGGCGTTTCAGTGAAGTGGACATTGTCTGGTTACTGGTGGTTTTCGGGGTAATTAATGGCACCTTATACGCCATGGGAGTGTGGGCCGGTGGTGCTATTGCCGATAAATGGGGGCGCAGTAATCCCGGTGCTTATGCGCGTCTGCCAGCCCTTGCACTGTGCGTTGGCGTGCCGGCTTTTTTGCTGGCCATTCACAGTGAATCGCTGTGGCCGGCGATTGCTGGTTTTACTTTATTGCAGGTTACCAGCGGTACTTATTTCGGGCCGTGCTTTGCCATGGCACAAACGCTGTCTCCGGCTAATTGCCGGGCCATGTCTACCGCGTTATTTTTCTTTGTTCTGAACCTGATAGCGCTTGGCGGTGGGCCAACGTTTGTGGGCGTGCTGAGTGAGCATTACACGGCAAGTCTGAGTGAACTGGAAGGGCTGATAGCCGCACTTGACTGGCTGGCTATTCCGTTTCTGTTATCAATACTGGTGTTTGGCTGGACGTCGTTACGGTTACCGCAGGACCTGGCTAAGCGCCAGGTCCAAGGGTAGAAGCATCAACCTAAAGCGGTGCTGCCCACTGGCTGACCAAGCATCTCGCGGGTTACCAGCACAACGCCTTTTTCGGAGACGCGGAAGCCGCGGCGACGGTCTTCGTCGTGATCGTAACCTATTACAGTGCCTTCCGGGATTATGCAGCCGCGGTCAATAATCACCTTACGCAGTTTACAGTGACGTTTGATTTCCACGTCTGGCAGGATAACGGCTTCCTCAATCAGGCCATAAGAGTGGACCCGAACATTTGAGAAGCACAGTGAGCGACGCAGGGTCGAGCCGGAAACAATGCAGCCACCGGAGACTACCGAGTTGATGGCTTCTCCGCGGCGGTCATGGTCTTCCCAGACAAACTTCGCTGGCGGCAGTTGTTCCTGATAAGTCCAGATTGGCCACTTACGATCGTATAGATTAAGTGCCGGAACGGGCGCTACCATTTCCATATTGGCTTCCCAGAATGAGTCCAGTGTGCCTACATCACGCCAGTAAACGTGTTCGTTCTCGCTGCTCTGGAACGGATAAGCAAATACGTCGTGGTCTTTAATAATGCTGGGAATAATGTCTTTACCGAAATCCCGTTCAGAGCCTGAGGTTTCAGCATCGCGTGCCAGTTGCTCAAACAAAAATTCGGTATCAAATACGTAGTTACCCATGGAAGCCAGGCATAAATCCGGCTCGTTTGGCACCGGGTCCGGGTTAGCGGGTTTTTCGGTAAAGCCTTTAATACGGTATTCTTCGTCTACCGACATGACACCAAATGCACCGGCCGCTTCTTCCAGTGGTACCTTCATACAGCACACGGTCATTTTGGCGCCGGTTTCCACATGGCGGGCTAACAGGTTGGCGTAGTCCATTCGGTAAATGTGATCGCCGGATAAAATCATTACAAATTTAGGCAGCTCATCGCGGATAATGTCGATATTCTGGAATACCGCGTCGGCGGTGCCTTCGTACCAGTTTTCTGAAAAGCGCTGTGACGCAGGCAAAATTTCTACCGACTCGCCCAGTTCTTTTTTAAAGTGCCCCCAACCGCGCACCAGGTGGCGGATCAGAGAGTGTGACTTATACTGCGTGACAACGCCGATTCTGCGAATACCCGAGTTAATACAGTTCGACAACGGAAAGTCGATGATGCGGAATTTACCGCCAAAATAGAGCGCCGGTTTGGCCCGCCAGGTGGTGAGTTCGTGTAATCGTGACCCCCGGCCACCGGCGAGGATCAATGCATAGGTATCGCGGGTAAGATTACTGATATAACGAGGGCTCTTGTCGGACATTCTGTTTCTCCATCGACGCGCTGTGTAGTAACGGCTCATGCCTGCCGGTCTGGATGACCGTATCCATTTATTTAAGGTTAGGTTATTTGTAATTAAATTACATTATTTTTCACCATCTTACGCCTTGAATTATAAATGCTCAAGCACCGTCGGTGTAAATAAACATTAATTTTTTTGTAGTAAAACTGTTGATTTAAAGTGGGAGCCTGTGCCGATAAACATGTCGGCTGTAATTATTGCGCAAACGGTTGTGTAACGCGGTTATACAGGAAAGATGAATTTCATTGCTTTTTGATGATACTTTAGCGGCTACCGATAAACGCTCATGGCTAATTTATGGCGCAAACTCAGCGAGCGTACTGCGTTGTTAACAATTATGCGCTGCACGTCGCAATCAATATAGTTTATTGATGTAACAACGGTTTTATCGACAATTACGAGCAGGTCGGGCGTTAACTTAGCGGTCGATAAATCTATATTTGATTTAGTTCAAACCAAAAAGGCCGTTAAACTCTCATTTTGTTAGATTAATGTTATAATTGGCCAGGGTGGTTTTAACGGGAGACACTATGTGGGGCAGTAAATGGCTCATAAATCTGTTTATTGTGGCTTTTCTTGTCATTCTGACGGGATTGTTTCTGCCTGAAGAGTATGAAGTCGAGCGTACAATCGAAATAAACGCGCCCGCCGATAAGGTTTACGCCGCCATTGTTGATCTGCGCAAGTGGGAGCAGTGGAGTACCTGGTACCAGATGGATCCTAACGCTGTCATTACCTATGACGGGCCGGATCGCGCCATCGGAATGCGGTTGCGCTGGAGTAGTGATGTTCTTGGTCGCGGCACCATTGAAATTACCTCCCTGCAGTTTAACCGCCAACTGGTGTACAGCGTTGATAATCCCGTCCATGGCATTAAAGCCCACGGTGAATTACGTCTTAAACCTCTCGAGTCCGGCACCGAGCTCACCTGGAGCAGTCGTGGTAATGTCGGCGTTAATATTATTGACCGTTACAAGCTGCTATTTTTTGATAATAAGCTGGGCAAAGACATTCAGGTGGGCCTGGAAAATATCAAAACCCTGGTAGAAAACAGCATGGGGTAGCAGCCTTGCTGCCCGGTATTAGTCTTTAGTACTGTTATACCAAACGGGGGATCTCAACCTGGAATTTCTGCGTATACTACAGCCTAATCAATTACTAAGGCGGTCGAAAGTGGAATCTTTCAGACCGGTAACTGCGCTGTGAACTCTGCTAAACGTCGCTTAATTGCCAGCCTCGCCAGCACTAAACTGGCCGATTTGCTTATTTCTGCTAAAACAACCTTACCGGCCCTGATGCTGGCCCTGGGGGCGCCCGCCTGGATGATTAGCTGGCTGGTGCCTATCCGCGAGTCAGGAGCCTTGCTTCCTCAGGCTGGCATTGGTGTAGTACTGCGCAACTATCCGGCGCGACACCATGTCTGGCGCTTAGGTATGGTTGTGCAGTCGTTTTCTTTGCTAGCCATTATCCTTGGCGCTTTTTGGTACGAAGGCATGACCGCCGGATGGTTCGTACTAGGCGGACTGTGTTTATTGAGCTTAGGCCGCTCGGCCTGCTCGCTGACCATGAAAGACATTCAGGCCGACGTAGCAGAGCAGGGCGATAGGGGAAAATTGCTGGGTATTGCTTCTACCACCTCGGGCGTTTTAACGTTAATTATCGCTGTACCATTGGTGTATTTTGCCGATCAGTTGGGCGAAACCCTGATCTTTGGCTTGCTCATTGGCGCTGTCACCGCCATGTTACTCGGCCTGTTTATTTTATTGCCGGTAAAAACCTGCGTTGAGGCAGAGGAGGATGAACAGCAGGACGGTCACAGTTGGTGGGATTTCGATGCCGTGGTGTACAAGTTTATTGTGGTAAGGGGGCTGTTTGTTCACAGCGCGCTGGTAGCGCCTTACTTTATGCTTGAAACCGAGCAGGAGGCTTCCAGCCTGTTACCGTTTTACCTTGGCGCGCAGGCAGCAGCAACTATGTTATCTTCGTTTATCTGGGGCAGCGTGGCGGATCACAGCGCCAGACTCACCCTGCAACTGGCCGGTGTGCTGGCGCTTATTGCCTGTGGCGGTTTGTTGTTATTGCCGGGTCACTCGCTGTGGATTTCCGGTGGTTTGTTCTTTGTGCTGGCCGTTGCGCACACTGGTGTACGCACGGGCCGTAAAACCTACAGCCTGGATGTTAAAGATGGTCAGCAACGCACCGAACTGGTGGCTTTTAGCAACACCGCAATCGGACTTATTTTGCTGGGTTTTGGTGCGCTTTATGCGGCGCTTAAGGCAGCTTTTGATATCAATATCGTCGCTACCATGGCAGCGATGTTACTGATAGGGATTGGATTGAGCTTTATTCTGCCCAAAGAGAAACAGCAAGCGGCCTGACCTACTCAGCAGGCCGCTTTTAGATTAAACCACGCCGCAGCGCTAGATCACATTGTGGTGTTTGGCCAGCAACGCCCGCATGGTCCGCGAAGCGGGTTCACGGTTAAGATGGTCAAATATTTGCGTGGACGCGGCCACCAACGCATTAATATCAACACCGCAATCTATCCCCATGCCGTTTAGCATATACACCACGTCTTCGGTGGCGACATTGCCGCTGGCACCGGCAGCATAAGGGCAGCCGCCTAAGCCGCCGGCGGCCGAATCAATCACACTGATACCATGCTGTAACGCAACCAGAATATTGGCCAGCGCCTGACCGTAGGTATCGTGAAAATGCACCGCCAGTTTCGATGCGGGTATGGTTTTCAACAGAGTGCTTAGCAGCTGTGCTGTCTGTCCCGGCGTGCCGGTACCTATGGTATCGCCCAGAGAGATTTCGTAGCAGCCTTTGTCGAGTAAAGTCTGGCTAACCGCCAGCACGGCATCCGGGCTGATAGCGCCCTCATAGGGGCAGCCCATCACGCAGGACACATAACCACGAACCGGCAGGTTATGCTGGCGGGCTAAACGGAAGACCGGTTGAAAACGTTCCAGGCTTTGCTCAATCGAGCAATTAATATTGCGTTGGGAAAAGCTTTCAGAGGCGGCGGCAAATACCGCAACCTCATCAACGCCCGCATCGATAGCCGCAAGCATGCCTTTTTCGTTGGGCGTCAGGGCGCTGAAAGTGGCGCCTGAGTCTTGCCCCAAGCTATTAAACACCGCTGCGCTATCGGCCATTTGTGGCACCCATTTAGGTGACACAAAACTACCGGCTTCAATACGTTTGAGCCCGGCGCGTACCAGTCCGTCTATAAACGCCAGTTTTACCGGCAGTTCGATCACCGCCGTTTCATTTTGCAAACCGTCACGGGCGCCCACTTCAACAATGCTGACCTGCTGCGGGAATTTACTCATCAGCGACAAACTCCAGCAGGGCGGCGCCACCGTCAACCATGTCGCCGGCCTGGTAATAAAACTCCGCCACTTCACCGTTGGCCGGAGCTTTTAAGTTATGCTCCATTTTCATCGCTTCCAGGATCAGCAGTGAAGTGCCTTTAGTTACCTTACTGCCAGGCGCAACCAGTAGCTTAACCACAGTACCATTCATGGGCGCAACACATTCATTTTCGTGGGCATCTTCATGCTGGCCAAAGTCCGGGCGTTGCAACGTGAAGGGCAGGGCGCTGGCACCGTCAAACAGTACCCAGCCGTCGTCGCTGTCGGGGCAAACGGTATAGCGGCGCTGATAGTTATCGACGATAAGGTTAAGATTCTCATCCTGCCAGTCGCCACTTACCAGCCAGTGATTTTCCTCGCAGGTAACGCTGAGCTGACCTTCATTTGCGGTAACTGAGAGCAGATAGGCTTTATCCTGGCACTGTACTGCCAGATAGTACTGGCGCTGGTGATTTAAGCGGAAACCTTTAAGGCCTTCATCGCCGAGGGGGGCGCTATCAGACTGCATGGTCTTAAACAGGCAAAACGCCATGGCGGGCAGGTAGTCGGTGCTAAACGCTCGCGGCGCCAGGGCCTCAGTGTGCTCGGCAATAAAATGAACCGTCAACCTGGCTGCGGCAAAGTCTGCATTTTCCAGCACCCGGTGGACATAAGGTAAATTGGTGGTCACGCCGGTAACCCGGGTTTGTTCCAGGCAGTTGAGCATTTTGGCCAACGCTTTTTCACGGTTATCGCTGTAGGTAATGAGCTTTGCCAGCATGGGGTCGTAATGTACGCTGACCGTATCACCTTCGATAAAGCCGGTATCGACCCTTACGCCATTGCCCTTAGCCGGGAAACGTAAGCGTTTAAGCAGTCCGGTGGAGGGCAAAAATTCATTATCCGGGTCTTCGGCGTACAGCCTTACCTCAAAGGCATGGCCGCTACAGTGCAATTGCTGCTGCGTTTTTGGCAGTGGCTGGCCAGCTGCTACCGTAAGCTGCCAGGCAACCAGGTCCTCACCGCTAACCATTTCCGTTACCGGATGCTCTACCTGCAGGCGGGTATTCATTTCCATAAAATAGAAATCGTCGCCATCGAGCAGAAACTCAACGGTGCCGGCGCCCACATAGTTAATGGCTTTGGCCGCGGCAAGGGCACTTTCGCCCATTTGCTGACGCACGGTATCGCTAATGCCAGGTGCCGGCGCTTCCTCAATGATTTTCTGATGACGGCGCTGTACAGAGCAGTCGCGGTCGAACAGGTAAACCCCATTGCCGTGCTGATCGCAAAAGACCTGAATTTCCACATGGCGAGGCTTGGTTAAAAACTTTTCGACCAGCATCAGGTCGTCGTCAAAACTGGCTTTAGCTTCCCGTTTTGCGGCGTCCAGCGCCGCCTGAAAATCTGCCTCGGTCATTACCTGACGCATGCCCTTACCACCGCCGCCGGCAGCGGCTTTAAGCATCACCGGAAAACCAATCCGGCGGGCTTCGTTAAGTAAATACTCAGCACTTTGTTCATCGCCATGATAGCCGGGCACCAGCGGAACGCCGGCGTCTTCCATTATTTGCTTGGCCCGGGATTTAGAGCCCATGGCCTCAATAGCACTGGCCGGCGGGCCAATAAAGATAATCCCTTCCTGTTCACAGCGTTTGGCAAAGGTGGCATTTTCAGACAGAAACCCGTAGCCCGGATGAATAGCATCGGCGCCGCACTGTTTGGCGGCCGCTATGATTTTGTCCTGCACCAGATAGCTCTGACTGGCCGGGGCAGGGCCAATCGCAACGGCTTCATCGGCCTGTTTAACATGCATGGCATGCTGGTCGGCTTCAGAATACACCGCTACAGAACGGATATGCTGCTGACGTGCCGTGGCAATAATCCGACAGGCAATCTCGCCACGGTTGGCAATCAGTACTTTATTGATGTTTTTGATGACTGACATGACTTACTCCTTTGACCCTGTTGGTAACCAGTTTGGCGGGCGTTTTTGCAAAAAGGCGTTAAGGCCTTCCTGACCCTGCTCCGACACGCGGATCCGGGCAATCCAGTCACTGGTGAGCGCGCGCATGGACTCATCAATAGGCTGGCCGGCCACGGTATTAACCAATAACTTTGACTGGCTGACGGCCTCAGGGCTATTGTGGCGCAGTGTATCGGTCAGTTGCTCGATGGTGGCATCGAGCTGGTCTTCACTCACCGCCTCGCTGATCAGGCCCAGACGACGGGCACGGCGGGCAGTAAAGACTTCGGCGGTCATAAAGTAACGTTTAGCAATGCGCTTGCCCATAGCTTCGATAACGTAGGGGCTGATGGTAGCCGGGACCAGGCCTATTTTCGCTTCGCTTAAGCAAAACTTGCTGAGCTTGCAGGCGATGGCGATATCGCAACAGGCAATTAAACCTACCGCGCCGGCGTAAGCCGCGCCCTGAACCCGGGCAATGGTTGGTTTTGGCAGGGTATACAGGGTATGTAACATGGTGGCCAGGTTCATGGCGTCGGCGCGGTTTTGCGCTTCGGTATAGCCAGCCATTTTCTGCATCCAGTTTAAATCGGCACCGGCACTGAAGTTTTTACCGTTACTGGCCAGTACCACTACTTTCACGGCGGGATCGTTGCCGGCCTGCTCAAAACTGGCGGTTAACCCAGCAATCATGTCTTCGTTAAAGGCATTGTGTTTATCGGCGCGGTTTAGCGTAATACGTGCCACGCCTTGTTCGTTAACCTCATATAATACGTGTTCGGTCATCATTCCCCCCTACATTCTGAATACGCCAAACTGCGTATCCTCGATGGGTTTATTGAGACTGGCGCTTAATGCTAAACCCAGTACCTTGCGGGTGTCCGCCGGATCGATCACGCCGTCGTCCCACAAACGGGCAGAGGCATAATACGGATGGCCTTGTTGCTCGTAGCTGTCGATAACTGGCTGTTTAACTGCTTTATCATCGGCTTCTGTCCAGCTTGTACCTGCACGTTCGGCCTGGTCTTTTTTCACCTGAGCCAGTACGCCTGCGGCCTGTTCGCCGCCCATTACGGAGATCCGCGCATTGGGCCACATAAACATA
>DDJQ01000153.1:0-22745 GCA_002339125.1 Alteromonadaceae bacterium UBA2620 | reverse complement strand
GAATAGGCCCGCCCGCACATGCCGTAGTTCCCGGCACCAAAACTACCGCCAATAAGCACGGTGAGTTTGGGCACATTGGCGCAGGCTACGGCCGTTACCATTTTGGCACCGTGTTTTGCGATACCGGATGCTTCGTATTGTTTACCCACCATAAACCCGGTGATGTTCTGCAGGAATATCAGCGGGATCTTGCGCTGGCTGCATAGCTCTACAAAATGCGCGCCTTTCTGGGCTGACTCGCCAAACAGGATGCCATTGTTAGCCACAATGCCCACCGGCATACCGTACAGATGCGCAAAACCGCATACCAAGGTGGTACCGTAGCGGGCCTTAAACTCATCAAAGTCGGAGTCATCGACAATTCGTGCAATCACTTCTCTGACATCAAAAGGCTGGCGTAGATCCTGCGGCACGATGCCGTACAGCTCGGCAATGGGATAGCGCGGTGGTTTTACTGCCTGATTCGCAGTGGTTACCGGCTTCTTACGATTTAACCGGGCTACTGCATTGCGGGCAATATCCAGTGCATGCAGATCGTTATTGGCCAGATGGTCGGCAACCCCGGATACCCGGGTATGCACATCGCCGCCGCCAAGTTCTTCGGCGCTGACTTCTTCGCCGGTGGCGGCTTTAACCAGTGGTGGACCAGCCAGAAAGATAGTGCCTTGTTCTTTAACAATAATGCTTTCATCGGCCATGGCTGGTACGTAAGCACCACCGGCGGTACATGAACCCATAACTACCGCGATTTGCGGTATGTTCATTGATGACATGCGTGCCTGATTAAAGAAAATACGGCCGAAGTGATCCCGATCCGGGAACACCTCATCCTGACGGGGCAGGTTAGCGCCGCCGCTGTCGACCAGATAAATGCAGGGCAGGTGATTCTGCTCGGCAATGGCCTGAGCGCGCAGATGCTTTTTAACTGTCAAGGGGTAGTAGCTGCCGCCTTTGACGGTGGCATCGTTAGCCACCACCATACATTCACTGCCGTGAATAAGACCAATACCGGCCACTACACCGGCACAGGGTACGTCTTCGCCATACACGTTATGGGCGGCCAGCTGGCCTATTTCAAGAAAAGGTGAGTCGGCATCCAGCAGCGCATCGATACGCTCACGGGCCAGCAATTTACCCTTGGCCTTATGTCGGGCCACGTATTTTTCGCCACCACCTTTTAAAATGGTCGCGATGGTTTTCTGCAGATCATCCACCACGTTCTGCATGCCTTGTTGGTTTTGTTTATAGGCATCGCTTTGTGGATTAACCTGACTGGTGAGTACAGGCATAGTGCCTCCTCTGTGTCCTGTCGTTAATAAGGATTGTTGGTTCAGGCTGATTCTTTAAACAGCTCCCGACCAATCAGCATGCGGCGTATTTCTGAGGTACCCGCACCAATTTCGTACAGTTTAGCGTCGCGTAGCAGGCGGCCGGTGGGAAACTCATTGATATAACCGTTGCCGCCCAGTAGCTGAATAGCATCGAGGGCCATTTTGGTAGCCAGCTCAGCTGAGTAGAGAATCGCACCAGCAGCATCCTTACGTGCGGTTTCGCCGCGATCACAAGCTTTTGCTACCGCATACACATAGGCACGCGCGGCGTTCATCTGGGTATACATATCGGCTACCTTACCCTGCACCAGCTGAAACTCACCGATAGACTGGCCAAACTGTTTACGGTCGTGAATATAGGGTACTACCACGTCCATACAAGCCTGCATAATGCCCAGCGGACCGCCGGATAACACCAGACGTTCGTAATCGAGGCCGCTCATGAGTACACGTACGCCGCCGCCTTCTTCACCGAGGATATTATCGGCCGGCACTTCACAGTCCTCGAACACCAGCTCACAGGTGTTGGATGAGCGCATACCGAGCTTGTCGAGCTTCTGCGCACGGCTAAAGCCGGGGAAGTCTCGTTCGACAATAAACGCAGTAATCCCTTTGGGCCCCGCGCTGACATCAGTTTTGGCGTAAATCACAAAGGTATGGGCATCCGGACCATTGGTGATCCACATTTTGTTGCCGTTCAGGATGTATTTATCACCGCTCTTACGTGCATTGAGTTTCATGCTGACAACATCAGAACCCGCGTTGGGTTCACTCATCGCCAGCGCACCAATATGCTCACCGCTGACCAGTTTCGGCAAATACTTTTCGCGCTGGGCGTCATTGCCGTTTTTAAAGATCTGATTCACACACAGGTTAGAGTGAGCGCCGTAGCTCAGGGCAATACCGGCTGAGGCGCGGCTGATTTCTTCCATGGCGACAGTGTGGGCCAGATAACCCATCTCCGAGCCGCCATACTGTTCGCTGACGGTGACGCCAAGCAAACCCATATCCCCCAGTTTTGGCCACAACTGGTTGGGAAAGGCATTTTCTTCGTCGGCCTGGCTGGCTAACGGGGCGATTTCATTGAGGGCAAACTGACGAACATGCTCGCGCAGCATGTCGATGTCTTCACCGAGATCAAAATTTAATGTGGGGTAATGTGTCGTCATGGCTTAACAACCTCTTTTTTGTAAGTCGGCCAGTTCGTCGCGGCAACGCTTTTCAACTTCATCCAGTTCATTCATGAGCATTTGAATATCGTCGAGCTGTTGGCGCAGGATGGCGCGTTTTTGTTCTGTCATCTTTAACATGGCTTCCAGTTGCAGCATGGAGTTGGCGTTGCTATCGTAGAGTTCAAACAGGTTCTTGATTTCAGCTAACGAGAAGCCCAACCTCTTACCACGCAGTATTAGCTTTAACCTGACCCGGTCTTTGTTACAGTAGATACGTGTTTGCCCGGTTCGCTCGGGACTTAATAAATCTTGTTCTTCATAAAAGCGAATAGAACGGGGTGTAATATCAAATTCTTTAGCGAGTTCACCAATAGAGTAGGTTACTTCATTATTTTGATTGGTCATTGCCGGTATCCTTTTTGTCACCTACTTTCAGGCGTGATAACTGTACTGGTAAAATTGATTTACGTTAACGTTAGGGTTAGGTTGAAGTGAATTTAATGTAACATTTATTTAACGTCAAATTTATAAACGTCATGGCTAACATAAAACCAAAGTCGTGTGTTTATTTTTTTATACAGGTGTAGGCTATGTGCAGTAGTAGGCTCGAGCAGGTGGTTATCTGTATTTGTTTAAATCTCAATTGAGGCAAGGAAACTATGAGTAAAGAATCTGTCGTTATTGTAGCTGCGAAACGTACTCCCATGGGCGGTTTTATGGGATCGTTGTCAACGCTGCCAGCCACTGATTTAGGCGCAGAAGCGATTAAAGCAGCATGCGGTGATGTTGATGTTGCTGCAGTAGACGAAGTCATTATGGGCTGCGTATTGCCAGCAGGTTTGGGACAATCACCCGCCAGACAGGCTTCACTGAAAGCAGAATTACCGTTATCGGCAGGCGTGGTAACCATTAACAAAGTGTGTGGTTCAGGGTTAAAAGCAGTGATGCTGGCATCTGACATGATTCAGTCGGGCAGTGCCGAAGTGATTGTTGCCGGTGGTATGGAAAGTATGAGTGGTGCGCCGTACCTGTTACCAAAAGCGCGTGGCGGCTATCGTATGGGTCATGGCAAAGTGCTTGATCACATGATGATGGACGGTCTGGAAAATGCCTACGATGGTCAGGCTATGGGCTGTTTTGCGCAGGCAACGGCCGATGCAGAAGGTCTGACTCGTGAAATGATGGATGAATTTGCGATAGGTTCATTATCAAAAGCCAATGAAGCAATTAACAGTGGCACCTTTGGTGATGAAATTGTGCCGGTAACCATTTCTACCCGTAAAGGCGATGTAGTGGTGGACACCGACGAAGGCCCGGGGTCTGCTCGTCCGGATAAAATTCCGTCTCTGCGCCCCGCATTCAAGCGCGATGGTACAGTTACTGCCGCGAACTCAAGTTCTATCTCTGATGGTGCTGCCGCGCTGTTGGTAATGAGTGAGTCAAAAGCGGCTGAGCTGGGCTTAACGCCACTGGCGAAAGTGGTAGCTCATGCAACTAACTCTATTGCACCGGAAGACTTTACCGTTGCGCCGGTTGGCGCCATGGAAAAAGTGCTCGATAAGGCAGGCTGGAGCAAAGACGACGTTGATTTATTTGAAATCAACGAAGCGTTTGCCATGGTAACCATGCTGGCGATTAAAAAGCTGGGGCTGGATGAGAGCAAGGTGAATATTAAAGGCGGTGCGTGCGCGCTGGGTCATCCGATTGGTGCTTCTGGTGCCCGTATCCTGGTTACCCTGTTACACGGCCTGAAGCAAAAAGGCCTGAGTAAAGGGATTGCCTCACTGTGTATTGGTGGTGGTGAAGGTGTGGCACTGGCAGTAGAAATGCTGTAATCAGAGCCGCTAATAACACAGGGCCAGCTTCAGGCGGCCCTGTGTACATTTACCAATCAGATAGTCCTGAACATTACATTGATTTTATTCGTAATTGTTTCAATAAGTTGATTTAAAGCACGCTGCAACGCATACTTGGTAAAAACAAGAATAAATGACATGGTGATGTTCAAATTACGAACAGTATTTACGCTTTGCTTTGTTATCTGCGCCGCTAGTTTTGCAGGTAAGGCAAGTGCCAGCCCAAAATCAGTAACCTACTGTATAGACCCGGCCTGGGTTCCTTACGAAATGCTCCGCAATGACAAACACGTGGGGATTTCTGCCGACTACCTCAAATTGGTAGGGGAGCTGGCTAATCTGAATTTCAAACTGGTTAAAACCGACTCTTTCCGTCAATCTCTTGAGTATGTGCAAACCGGCCGTTGTATGCTGATGTCGATGCTCAACAGTTCTGCGCACCGCAATGTGTACCTTGATTTCACGGTGCCATACTTTCAATCGCCGAATGTGCTTATTGCTCGTGATGCTAAAGTGATGTATCAGGGCCTGGAAGGGCTTAATAATCAATTGGTGGGTGTGGCAAAAGATTCTTTTCTGGCCGATTACTTGACCCGCTATTATTCGCAGCTCAGCCTGCAGCTATTCGAAAGTGAAGGAGAAGGGCTACGGGCATTAAGCAGTGGTGATGTTGATGTGTTTGCCGGTGCACTGCTGAGTATAAACTCAGAACTGAATAAAATGAACATGCAGGAAATGGCCATTGTTGGCTATGCCGAACCCTATAACTCCCTGCGCATGGGCGTAAACAAAGCATACCCGGAACTGGTTGCCCGGATTAATGACGCCATTGAGCGAATTCCCGAAGCCGCCCGGGTGGATATTTATAAGCGCTGGAGCAATGTAAAACGCCAGTACCATCAGGATTTTCGTTTGGCGGTGCTTGGCATTGCCTGTGTTGCGGTGATCCTGGCCACACTGTTCTGGCGGCGCAATATTATGCGCAGGTACAGTCGTGAATTACGTTCAAAGCAGGAAGAAATGGAAAACCTGCGGTCGGTATTGCTGGAAAAAAACCGCATGCTGGAGTTTTTATCCTCCCATGATACTGCCACCAATTTGTATAACCGCAATTTTATGCTGCACCGGGCAGAAGATGAAGTGTCTCGCTTTAACCGTTTCCACACCGCGGCTACGCTGATCCTGTTTGATTTTTCTACTCAGAATGTGCGGCCACACCCCGGCGATAAACTATTCTCGGAAGAGAGCATGAGAGAGCTGGCCAGAGTCTGCCTGCGCAGCGTGCGGGAAGTCGATATCGCCGGACGCTGGAGTGCTGAACAAATTATTATCCTGTGCCCGCAAACGCCCATTGCAGCATCGAAAATTCTGGCAGAGCGATTAAAGGATGCCATTGAAACGCATCCCCGGGATGACATTCGTTTATTACCATTCTCGATAGGACTAGCCGCTTTGCAGGAAGGTGAAACCTTTGCCGATTGGTATGAAAGAGCCAGTCAGGCATTATACCTGGCGCGTCGTCATCATAGTGGTAAGGTGATGATAGCGGAAACCTGAGAGGCTTCAGTTTAGTATCAAAAAGGGCAGCGTGCAGCTGCCCTTTTAGCCCCAAACAACATGCTTCAATAGGTGGTTTGATCAATAGTGTAATTTCGCATTTATTGTTAGGGGTCAGCAAAGGAAGATGTTTATAGATTTTTGTCGGAGTCGCCGACGTCGACCAGAGGGGGTTGTGCGACCCCCTCTGGACTCCCCGCAGCCCTTATCAGTGAAAGGCGTCATCGTCTCTGGCAGAACAAACTAGACCGTCAATGACGGCACATCCCTGTGCCGCATCGACTGAATCCTCATCCACGATGATTCTTCTACTTTGTTATGTCTGCCAGTGACGATGACAACACTGAAATAGGGCCAAAAATATAGTTCTTTCTTCGCATTAAATAGCATTAACTGTTTAGGAGGGAGGGCAGAACAGCCCCTTGGGAAAGAGGCATTTTCTGTATTGGACTATACCAGTGGTTCGTATTTCCACTGATGCATATCGTAGCTGACTTGCGCCCGGTCGTATTCCCGTTCGGAACGCCAGTTACGGTTGTTGAGTTTAACCGACACGCCGGAGTACAGTTTTTTGTTGGCAATCAGCTTAGCGGCTTCCTGATACTGTTGTTTGGCCTGTGACATCTCTACCGATTTACTCTCCATCCAGGTCAGCAGGTTCGATTCGTTTTTGAGCATTTCTTTAGCTTCGTCAACCTTGCTGAGTAAAGATTTGGGCACAACGCGGTTATTGATGTTGTCAATTTTCTGTTTGTGTCGTTCAGCATTACCGCGGATCTGACGCAGCAGCTCCTCAAAACTGTCTTTACGGGCCTGGAGCTGATTAAAGCCCATGCTGAAATCAATACGCAAAGTACTGCCTGAGACTGCACCTACGGTACCCGCGATGACCGGGCCATGACTGCTGATTTCGCAGGCAAACAAGTTACCTTGTGGGTTATCCGGCTGTCCCACCACAATCTGGCCACCGGTAATGACCCGGCAATGGGCAAGCTGGCGGCCTACATTCAGGTTGCCACCACAGATAATGTCGAGCCCCTGTCCATGTTGTAGATACACGCTGCCACCGGCCTGGATAGTGCAGGTATATTCGTTGTGATTGTCTGACTGCTTACCCATTGCCCCTTCGGTGATGATGACATCGCCGTCAGCCTGGATATGAGCAGACTCGGCAAAGCCATTCACGGTGACATCCCCTTTGGCTTTGACAATCATATTTTCAGTCACGTCACCATTAACCAGCACAGAACCCTCATAGGTAATATGGCCGGTACCCACGTTAACACCCTGGCAAATAAAGGTATCGTCAACCTGCATCACCAGGTTGTTGTATTTGGGCATGCCAGCAATAGTAGAGACCACCAGGTTTTCATCATGATCGCTAAGCGCGGTGCCACTTCCTAGATTAAGTGGTACCCAGTCACCAATTTTTGATGGTAGTACGTTGCCGTGCACATCAAAGCCATGGCGGCCTTTGCCGGGCGCTTCACGACGCAGCACTTCGGCGCCGGCTTTAACGCAGACAATTTCGCCAAGGTTACGTAAATCGACTTTTTTATCGGTTTTAGCCTGAGGCTTGAGCACGCGCTCCAGCGCGTTAGGGACCAATGGCACCTGTTTAGATGAGTGGCCGTCGCGAGGCGGTAGCCCTTTGGCGATTTCACCTTCAACATGACTACCAGGCTCTGCCTCGGCGACTCTATCAAGCAACGCGCGAATGCGTTTAATGCCTACGCCGCGACGTATACCGTTATTTTTTGCCATCATCTGGATTTGTTCAGCCCGCGGCAACTGGCCACCGTGAGGCGCTGTAAGAATGGCATAGGCGCTCATATTGTCTTCGCTAATGCGAAACTCAACTTCGGTATGGCGTCGTTCGCCAACCTGTTCAACCACCTGTTGTGAACTGTCACGGGTTTTGAACAAGTGATTCGCCTTATCACAGGCTGTTTTGATGGCGTTCTCTGACAGATAGACTTCATCAAAGCCCTGTTCACACAGCGCTTTATGGACTTCTTCTGCCGAGAGCTCCTGTTCCAATTCACCGGGGGAGATGGTTAACGTTACGTTTTCCCGGTTGGTATCGAAAGAAAATTTTACACCTTGCATTGCCATTCCTGTCTGTTAGCGCTGCGCGCACGTGAACAAGTCGTCGTTATTATTATTCTATATCTGCAATTTTGGGTATTTCTGTAGCGGTTGACCCTACACAAATACTACAAATTTTGTGCGTAATCGTATAACGCTTTCAATATCGCTTTGTGCTCGTTATTTTCTGCATGTTGCATGGCCAGTTGTTCCAGCTCCAGCAGGTAAGCATCTATGGTGATACTGGCCGGAGAATCTGGCGCTGTCAATCTAAATTGGCGGTGCTGCTGCCAACGCTGGCTTTCCTCAAACGTCAGTGTATGTGGGTAGTTTCTGGCCCGATAACGAAACAGCAGGGTTTTGAGTTTGGGGTTCTGCATGCGCTCAGCAAGTACGCTGAGCTGCTCCGGCTGAGCCTCTCGCACATCATCGCACCAGTGTTTCTCTTCGTTAGTTAAAAAGCCGCCGCTGTAGAGTGCGTGATCGGCATCAACTTCGCTATCTTCATGAGGCTCATTGTAAAGCTCAATCAGGGTATCCCGCCAGGCGTTATCTTCGGCCAGGCGTTTGTAATTTTCCAGGCACTGATCACGGTTAAGGCCCAGGCGATCGGCATTGTCTTCGGTCAGCGCTTTAGCGGTGGTAATAAACGGCGAACGGTTAATGTGGATAAGCTTAATCCCCGGGCGTTGCTGGCCTTCCTCGAAGCTCTCCTGGCGCGCATACAGCAGGCTACGCAGGGTTTCGGCATTCTCGTTTAAAATAGCTTGTGGATCCTTGCTTAAGTCTACGCAAATAATCGCGTTAGGGTTAGAGGGATGCTGCGCAACCGGCAGGATCCAGGTGCAACAGCCCTGACTGGCGGGGATCTTCGATGAAACATGTACCAATGGAGTAAGTTGCTGCAGATTTATTTGTTTAATTACATGGGCTTTCTGGCGTAACGAGAACGCATAGTCGAACAGCTTAGGCTGTTTTTCCTTTATCAGACGCGCCAGCGCAATGGTGGCACGCACATCAGCCAGGGCGTCGTGAGCCTGACCATGATCGATACCGTTTGCTGCGGTGAGTAATTCAAGCTTAAAGCTCGGGCTGCCGTCTTCCCTTAGCGGCCACTCAATACCTTCCGGGCGGAGCGCGTAACAGGCCCGAACCAGATCAATGATATCCCAGCGACTATTGCCGTTTTGCCATTCCCGGCCATAGGGGTCGTAAAAGTTTCGATAAAACATGTAGCGACTCACTTCATCGTCGAAGCGAATGCTGTTGTAGCCCACCACGCAGGTATTGGGTTCGCTCATGGCCTGATGTACTTTGGCGGCAAAGTCTGCTTCTGTCATGCCGTCCCGCAGGGTGTGCTGTGGTGTCAGTTTGGTCACCAGTGCCGCCTGCGGATGGGGCAGGTAATCGTTGCTAATGCGACACATAATATTAATGGGTTTGCCCACCTCATTGAGATCCTGATCGGTGCGGATGGCAGCAAACTGACTCGGCTGGTCTTTTTGCGGGCTGACTCCCCAGGTTTCGTAATCGTGCCAGAGAAAAGTTGCAGAACTGGTAGTACTCATGGTTTAGGTCGTTTAATCCGTAACGCTTTTGCTTTTATAGCGACATCCTAACATGGTTAACCGGGGGAGAAGCCAGAAAATCAGTGTTCGGGAGGAAGTCCCGCTCTTGCAGGGTGAATGACTCTGGTACCTGCAGGCAATAGGCAGTAGAGTAAATTACACAACGATAATAAATATTGGGAACCACTAATGTTGAAAAATGTATCTGTCAAACCTCTTCTCGCTGCTTCTTTGTGCGCACTGGGTTTATCCTTTCAGGCTATGGCGGCTGACGTTGCCATTGTTATCCACGGCGGTGCCGGCACAATACTGAAAAAAAACATGACTCCCGAGCGCGAGAAAGCCTATGTTGAGAAGCTTACCGAAGCAGTTAAGAAAGGTTACGCGTTACTGCAGTCCGGTGTAGATGGTGAAACTGCAGTGGTAGAAACCATTCAGGTGCTGGAGCAATCGCCACTGTTTAACGCCGGTATTGGCGCGGTGTACACATTTGACGGCGAACATGAGCTGGATGCCTCTATGATGCACGGTGGCACATTAAACGCAGGCGCGGTAGCGGGCGTTAAAACTATCGCCAGCCCGATTGCCGCCGCACAAGCGGTGATGGAGCACTCTCCCCATGTTATGTTAAGTGGTAAAGGCGCCGAAGAATTTGCCTTGTCGCGCGGTATGGAGCCGGTCGATAACCATATTTTCGATACCGACCGTCGCTACAAAGCGCTGGAAAAAGCCCGGGAACGTATTTTAAAGGCGGGCATTGCTTACGGTGGTCAGCAGGGCAACGAGCGCTTCGGTACGGTTGGCGCTGTAGTTATCGATAAGCAGGGTAACCTGGTGGCTGGCACGTCCACCGGCGGCATGACCGCCAAGCGTTATGGCCGCATTGGTGACTCGCCGGTCATTGGTGCCGGTACCTGGGCCGATAATAGCAGCTGTGCGGTATCTGCCACCGGCCATGGTGAGTTTTTTATTCGCTACCACGTAGCTGCAGACATTTGTTCACGGATGAAATATACCGGCGTAAGCCTTGATGAAGCGGCCAATACAGTGATTAACGATGTGCTGGTTGAAGCCGGCGGCGATGGCGGTATTATCGCCATTGACCACGATGGCAACATTGCCGCGGTGTTTAATTCTGCGGGTATGTACCGGGCGCAAATTGATACTGACGGCAATGTGAAAGTTGGCATCTATAAAGAATGGGTTGAGTAAAACTGATAGCGGACATTAATACAAGTTAATGTCCGGTATGCCTAAAAAGGTGATACAGGTGGCGCTTCTGGGTTAATTCAGCCTGCTGAAATCACCTTTCATCCTCCTAAAATACCCCCTTATTACGACCAAAGTAGTGTTAAGAAAAAGTTAACATTCCATCGCATTCTGAACTAGGCTTAGTACAGGGCAAGACGCCCCAGAGGCTGTCTTAATAGCCGGGCAACAAAGCCCCGTTATATAGCTGTAGTATGCGCTATCACCCTCTTGATAATAACAATCACGCCACAGCAGAGCGTAAGGTTTAATCGTGGCAAAGGAGGATCTATGGAATCGTTACTGGTAGGTAAATACATGAGTCAGCATCCGGTCAAGCTCACTGAGTCAATGCCGGTGGCTGAAGCGGTAGAAAAGCTATTGCAAAACAACCAGTCCGGTGGACCTGTGCTGGATAGTGCAGGGCAGTTGTGTGGCTTTTTATCCGAACAGGACTGCATCAAAGCCATGGTGGAATCGACCTATTACCGCGAGCAGGTGTGTCGCGTGGGTGAAATCATGAAAACGCCGGTACTCACGGTGCGTGAAGATATGTCGATTCTGGAAGTAGCAGAAAAACTGCTGGTTGAAAAACCTAAGGTGTATCCGGTAGTCAACAGCGACAATAAGCTGGTAGGTTGCATTACTCGCAGTCAGATCCTGTTTGCTATCGATAAACACTTACACGCGGAATATCCCAAAACCGCCTGATAAGGCCGATAACGCCTGATTTTTACCGTGATGCTGGCTTAATAAAAGACCAGCACGCTGGCATTCGGGATATTGATACTGGAAAAATGGCTGCGGTTCTTCTAGGATCGCTGCGTTTTTAGTTTCCGGATGTTATCTGCTTTTATGTCAAAGCCTTCGCCGATCGGTGCGTTACTCAGTCAATTGCCGCAATGTCTTATTAAAGACAGGTTTCCTATACGCCGCCAGTTACAAAAACTGGGTAAGGCTGATCTAACCAACGAGAGCAATCAGCAGCAATTGGCACAAGTCATCGAACGTATTAATGCGTCGGTGGAAAGGTGCTCGGCGCGCCAGTTGTCTATTCCGGATATCGATTATCCGCCACTGCCGGTCAGTGACAGAAAGGATGACATCAAACAGGCCATTGCCGACAATCAGGTAGTCATCATCGCTGGTGAGACCGGCTCCGGTAAAACCACCCAGATCCCTAAAATCTGCCTGGAACTTGGCCGCGGCGTGGCCGGCACCATTGCCCACACCCAGCCGCGGCGACTGGCCGCCCGCAGCGTGGCCAACCGCATTGCCGATGAACTCAATACCACTATTGGTGATCTGGTAGGTTTTAAAATTCGCTTTTCTGATCAGGTCAGCGACAACAGTCTGGTAAAACTGATGACTGACGGTATGCTGCTGGCAGAAATGCAGCAGGACCGTTTTCTGAATCAGTACGATACCATCATTATCGATGAGGCCCACGAGCGCAGCCTGAATATCGATTTTCTGATTGGTTACCTTAAGCAACTGCTGGCCAAACGCCCGGAACTGAAAGTTATTATTACCTCGGCGACTATCGATCCTGAGCGTTTTTCGCGCTATTTCAATGATGCGCCGATTATTGAGGTGAGCGGCAGAACCTTCCCGGTAGAAGTTCGCTATCACGATCCGGAAGACGCCGAGGACGATGCCGACCAGGTGGAGCGGATCATCCACGCAGTAGACGAGCTTATGCGCGAACCACCGGGTGACATTCTGGTGTTTTTAAGCGGTGAGCGTGAAATTCGCGATACGCAGGATGCGCTCAGTCGCCGCCAGTACCGGCACACCGAAATTATTCCCTTGTATGCAAGATTATCGGCTTCTGAGCAACAGCGGATCTTTCAGTCGCACAGCGGGCGACGCATTGTGCTGTCGACTAACGTTGCAGAAACCTCACTGACCGTACCGGGCATTAAATATGTTATCGACCCGGGCACGGCTCGAATATCCCGCTACAGCGCGCGCAGTAAAGTACAGCGCCTGCCCATTGAGCCTATTTCCCAGGCGTCAGCGAATCAGCGGGCCGGTCGATGCGGCCGGGTCTCTGAAGGTATCTGTATTCGCCTTTACTCTGAACAGGATTACGATAACCGGCCGGCATTTACCGATCCGGAAATTCTGCGTACCAATCTGGCCTCAGTTATTCTGCAAATGGCCAGTCTGGGGTTGGGTGACATCAACCAGTTTGATTTTGTGCAGCCGCCGGACAGTCGTCAGATCAACGATGGTTTTCGCTTGCTGGAAGAAATTGAAGCCATTACCCGCAAAAAGGGACGGGTAACGTTAACCAAACTGGGTAGGCAGATATCCCGCCTGCCGGTCGATCCGCGCTATGCCCGCATGGTGGTGGCGGCCGGTGAGTTTAACGCGCTGATGGAAGTGATGGTGATTGCAGCCGGATTATCCATTCAGGATCCCCGTGAGCGCCCTCAGGATAAACGGGCGCAGGCCGATGAGGCGCACAGTGAATTTGCCGATAAAGACTCTGATTTTATCGCTCTTTGGAACTTATGGGTAGCCTTCAGGGAACAACAAAAAGCGCTGTCGAACAGCCAGTTGCGTAAATGGTGCCATGGTCACTTTATCAATTACCTGCGTATGCGCGAGTGGCAGGACATCGTTAGCCAGTTACGTAAGTCTGTTGCTGAAATCGATTTGCGAATTACCAGTCAGGCTGCCGACTATCAGGCCATCCATCAGGCGTTGTGTAGCGGCTTGTTATCCCATGTGGGCATGAAAGACAAAGACCGGGAATACCTTGGTGCGCGCAATACCAAGTTTATGATTTTTCCCGGCTCAGGGCTGGCTAAAGCCAATCCTAAATGGATTGTGGCAGCCGAGCTGGTGGAAACCTCCAAGCTGTTTGGTCGCATGGTGGCCAAAATTGAACCACAGTGGCTGGAATCGCTGGGCAAGCACCTGGTGAAACGCAATTACGCTGAACCGCACTGGTCGAAAAAACGCGGCGCAGTGACAGCCAGCGAGCGGGTGACCTTATTTGGCTTGCCGATTGTGGCGCAGCGGTATGTGACCTACAGCCAGATCGATCCGGCTACCTGTCATCAGCTGTTTATCCGTGAGGCACTGGTTAATGGCGAGACAAAGCTGCGATATGCCTTTTTAGAGGATAATCAGGCGTTGCTTGAACTGGCCGATGGCTGGGAGCAGAAAACCCGGCGTCGGGATCTTATGGTCGACGAACAAATCCTGGTGGATTTTTACGCCGATAAACTGCCGGTTGAAGTAAATAACGACGCCGCCTTTAAAAAGTGGTTAAAGCAGCAGTCCTCTACCGACTTTTTACGCCTGACCGAGCAGGATGTGTTTCGCGAGCAACCCGGCACCTCAGCGGCCAATGCGTTTCCGGACGTTTGGCAACAGGGCAATATTACTCTGCCGCTGGACTATCATTTTGAGCCTAACGCCGAAGACGATGGCGTGACGGTAAGCATCCCTTTACCGCTGCTTAATCAGGTGGTGGAAGACGGCTTTGACTGGCAGGTCCCGGGACTGCGCGAAGAGCGGGTAGTCCAGCTTATAAAAAGCCTGCCGAAACGGCTGCGACGTAACTTTGTGCCTGCGCCGAATTACGCTCAGGCGGCACTGGCAGATATGCGCATGCAGGAAGAAAAGTCTGGTAAGCCGATTAAGCTGCTGGATGCACTGGCCACCAAGTTACTTAGAATGACCGGCGTGAGGGTAGAGCCGGAAGACTGGCAACCGGAGCAGCTGGACAAACACCTGATCATGCATTTTGCTGTGGTGGATGCCGATAATAACGTACTTGGCCGCGGCGATGATTTACAAGCCTTAAAAGACCGCCTGCAGGGGCGGGTAAAAGAGACCTTTGAGCAGGCTGCCACGCCGGAACTGGAGCGTAAGGATATCACCAGCTGGGATTTCGATACGTTGCCAGCCAGCTTTACCCAAAAGCACGGTGGCTTTGAGGTACAGGCCTATCCCGCGCTGGTTAATCATAATGGCCGGGTAGACATTGAGCTGATTGCCGAGCAGGAAAAAGCTAATGCTCTGCATCAACAGGGGCTTAATCGCTTACTGATGCTGGGTATGCCGTCGCCGGTGAATTACCTGGAGCAGAAGCTGCCAAATAAAGCCAAACTGGGGCTGTACTTTAACCCCTTTGGCCAGATTAAAGCCCTTATAGACGATTGCATTCTGGCTGGCATCGACGCGCTCAGCCACGAATTTCAGGCAAAGCACGAGCTGGTTATTCGCGATAAAGCAAGCTTCGACCGTTGCCTCGACCATGTGCGGGCTAATATCAACGAGTCGGTGCTGGCCATCGCGCAACAGGTAGAAACAGGTCTGACGCTGGCTCATCAGTGTCAGAAGAAAATGAAAGGCAAGGTGTCACTGGACATGGTGGCTGGACTTAACCACATCAAACAACATCTGGGTACGCTCGTATATCCGGGCTTTGTGGCGGAGGTGGGGTTTGCCCGTCTGGCCGACTGGAACCGCTACATTAAGGCATTGGCCCGCAGGCTGGAAAAGTTGCCGGTCGACCCCAATCGTGACCGTTTACAACAAATTACGCTGGATAAAGTTGAGCAGGCCTATGCGGCGGTACTCAACAAATACCATGCCGATAAAGTGCCTGCCGAACTGGCTGAGGTGCGCTGGATGATTGAGGAGCTAAGGGTTTCGCTGTTTGCCCAGCAACTGGGTACGGCTTATCCAATTTCAGCTAAACGGGTGTTAAGCGTACTGGAAGCCTATTAAAAATCTTTCTGAGTGGCATAGAAACCAACAAATAACGTTATTTTAAACTTAACCCCCGGGGCTGGCCTGAAATTACATTGACAACTCACGGATGTCACCCTATAAACTTGTTAGTAGTAAGGCAGTTTTGCCTTCCCATTTGCAGTTGAGGTGAGAGGAGAAGTAAGTAAATGTTAGGATACGATGATAAACGCAACTTTTTCAGGATGATGGTTAACTCTCCGTGTCAGTTACAAATAATCGATGATGAGTCGAGCCGGACGCTTCAGGCGGTGTGTAAGGACATCAGTGCAACCGGTATGTCGTTGGAAGTTGATGAGCCATCAATTGAAGTCGGCACGCAGGTAAGCGTTAGCATCGATTCAACCAGTTCACAAATACCGTCATTATCTGCGGTGGCTAAAGTGGTGCGTTGCGTACCCGAGTCTGATAGCAGTTGTATTGTGGGTGTTGAAATTTCTGAGATGAAATAAGTTACGATGATCTGGTTAAGCGCTACCTCTGGCGGGCAGCGCTGGTATTCGTATGCTTCTTTTAATGCTTATCTGCTACAAAACCACACAAACTAACCCTTTCAGGTAATAGCCTTCCGGATAATTCAGACCAACCGGATGATCGGGCGCCTGCGACAAATGCTCCAGTATCTGCACCCGTCGACCGGCATCCAGTGCCGCATCTGCAACAATTTTCTGAAACAGCGACTGCTCCATTAAGCCCGAACAGCTGAACGTCAGCAAAATACCGCCGGGTTTAACCGCATGAATGCCGTACATGTTGATATCCTTGTAACCGCGGCAGGCCCGTTTAAGCGACGCTTTGCTGTCGACAAACTTAGGCGGGTCGAGGATCACCATATCAAATTGCTGTTGCTGATTATGGTAATTGCGCAGCACCTCAAAAACATCGCCCTTTACCTGGCTACACCGCTCGGGGGCAAAACCATTGAGCTCGATATGACGGCTGGCCATATCGAGTGCCGGTTGTGACACGTCTACGTTGGTCACGTGTGAGGCGCCGCCATTAAGGGCGTAACAGGCAAAGGTGCCGGTATAACTAAAACAGTTCAGTACGCTGGCCTGATCCGCATAGCGACTGGCGGCTAAACGGTTTTCGCGCTGGTCGAGATAAAAGCCGGTTTTATGACCGGTATGCGGGTTTACCAGGATTTTTACGCCGTGCTCAACAATTTCTACTTCATCAGGAATGTCGCCGTGCAGGGGCTGAATAAGCGGCTCAAGCCCTTCCTTACTTCTTACATCCACATCGCTGCGTTCAAAGATTGCCACGTCAGGCAACAACTTTTGTAATGCCCAGACAATCTTACTGCGATGTTTATCGGCACCCGCACTCAGCAACTGCAGCACGGCCAGGTTGTTATACAAATCAATGGTAACGCCGGGTAAACCGTCGGACTCTGCCGCAATCAGCCGACAGGCATTGGTATTTGCCTGTTGCATAAGGCGCTGGCGGAGCTGCCAGGCCTGCTCGATACGGCGCAGAAAAAACGCGTTATCAATGACTTCCTGCTGGTCGAATGTCCAGATACGCACACGGATCTGGGAAGCCGGGGAATAGGCGCCACGGCCCAACCATGAACCGTCAGCGGCCACTACGTCTACCGTATCACCGCTGCGGCAGCGACCTTTTACATTAGCCACTGCACCATCGAATACCCAGGGGTGGTGACGTTTAAGCGATTTCTCGCGACCTTCTTGTAATATAACGGTAGCAGGCATACTCTGACATTCTTCTTAAATTCGACCGGCGCGCAGTATACTGGTTATTGCCGTTCACTGCACGGTCCGGTTTAGTTGCCACAGGACTGGCTATGTCTGCTTCTGCCGTTACTATCACCAATCATTTACATGAAATGGATTTTCAAACTATTCATGAGTTTATCCGTAACAGTTACTGGGCGAAAAACATCCCGGTGGCAACATTACATAAAGCACTGGAAAACTCGCTGTGTTTTGCAGCCCTCGATGCGCAGCAAAACACCGTAGGCTTTGCCCGCATGGTCACCGACAAAGCCACTTTTGGTTATCTGTCAGATGTATTTGTACTTCCTGAGTGGCGCGGTCGCGGCGTAAGCCGTGAAATACTCGATGCGGTAGTTGCTCATCCTGATTTACAAGGGCTCAGACGATTTATACTGGCCACCAAAGACGCCCATGGTTTATACAAAAAATACGGCTTTTCACCGGTGGAAGACGCCAGTCCGTTAATGCAAATCTGGCAGCCGGATATTTATCAACAATGAGTGTTTTCATGCAATTTATTCAACATACCGAAGGTAACATGGAGTCGGGTTTGTCGTTGCAAACCACTGAGTTACCTGTTCCTACAACAACTCAGGTGCTGGTTAAAGTAGCCGCGTTTGCGGTTAATCGCGCCGATTTATTGCAGCGCGCAGGGCATTATCCGCCGCCCAAAGGAGAAAGCCCGATTTTGGGGCTGGAGGTGAGCGGGGTTATTGAATCAGTTGGCGAGGAAGTAACAGACTGGCAGCCCGGGCAGCGGGTATGCGCCATTGTCTCAGGTGGTGGTTACGCTGAATATGTGGCTATTGAAGCGAGCCACCTGATGGCTGTACCCGAAGCGCTGTCCGATGCCGAAGCGGCCGGTTTAAGTGAAGTGTTTTTAACCGCTTATCAGGCGCTGCGCTGGGTAGGGCAGATAGACAATGGGCAAAAAGCCTTGATACACGCGGGCGCCAGCGGAGTAGGGCTTGCTGCCTTGCAACTGTGTAAGCTGTGGAATATCAGCACGGCGACTACGGCTTCGTCAGCACAAAAGCTGGCCGTTTGTGAAGCGGCCGGGGCCGAATTACTGGTGAACTATAAGCAGCAAGATTTTGTGGCTGAACTCAAAGCGCACTGGCCTGAGGGCGTTAATATGGTGCTGGACATGGTGGCTGGCGATTACCTGAACCGGAATCTTAAAGTGCTAGCCACTGATGGCTCAGTGGTGTACCTGGCCATGATGGCCGGACGCTTTGCCGACAAACTTGATATGGCGCTGTTATTAGGTAAACGAGCCAGTGTGCGCGGCACCACCTTGCGAAGTCGCGACAATGATTATAAAGCGCGACTGACAGAAGCTTTCAGCCGTGATTGTTTGCCGGCTTTTAGTACCGGTGAATTAAAAGTGCCGCTAGATACGGTCTATACAGTGAATGAAGTCGAGCAGGCGCATCAGCAGGTGCTGAATAACAACACCAGTGGTAAGGTTATCATCAGCTGGTAGTTCAGCGCTGAGACTGGTTATTCAGGTGCCTGCGACTTCGAGCTTAATGTGAATTTTCAGGAGACGTTATGAGTGAACAATATGTCCCGCCTAAGGTCTGGGTAAATGACGCAGCCGGTGGCAATAAGTGGGCGAACATCAACAGCCCGGAATCCGGTGCCCGTTTTGAGCGGGAACTACCGGTAGGCGAACATCCGCTGCAGCTTTACTCGCTAGGTACACCCAATGGCCAGAAAGTCACTATCATGCTGGAAGAGCTACTGGCGGCCGGGGTAACTGCGGCAGAGTATGATGCTTTTCTGATAAACATTGGTGAGTCCGATCAGTTTTCATCGGGCTTTGTAGCGGTGAATCCGAATTCCAAAATTCCTGCGCTGGTGGACAAGTCCGGTGAAAACGAGGTTAACGTGTTTGAATCGGCGTCGATTTTGGTTTATCTGGCAGAGAAGTTTGGGAAGTTCCTGCCAACAGAAGGCCTGGCCAGAACCCAAACCTTAAACTGGCTGTTCTGGGCACAGGGATCGGCACCGTTTTTAGGTGGCGGCTTTGGCCATTTTTATGCCTATGCCGATGAAAAACAGCAATACCCGATTAATCGCTTTGCCATGGAAGCGAAACGTCAGTTGGATGTGCTGGATAAGCATCTGGCGCAGAATACCTATATGGCGGGTGATGAATACACTATCGCTGATATGGCTATCTGGCCCTGGTATGGCTGTTTGGCGCTGGGTTATCTGTATAACGCCGCTGAGTTTCTGCAGGTTCACACCTATACACATGTTAGGCGCTGGGCCGGGCAGGTTGAGGCTCGTGAAGCGGTGCAGCGTGGCCGCATTGTTAACCGTACCTTTGGTGAGGAGTGGGAGCAGCTTCGGGAGCGCCATGAGGCTGCGGATATTGATAAAGTGTTGGCTAATAAGCCGGCTTAAGATACCTCAAATCAAGCGCCCTGAACCGGGCGCTTTTTTGGATCACGGGTTATAACCGGTATCTTCTTTGGTCGGTGATTCGGCAGCGCTACGGGCTAAATCATCGCAGCGTTCGTTTTCCGGGTGGCCACTGTGACCTTTTACCCAGTGCCAGTTGACTTCATGTTGCTGGATCACCTCATCGAGGGCCTGCCACAGGTCGGCATTTTTTACCGGCTTTTTATCTTTGGTACGCCAGCCATTGCGCCGCCAGTTATGGATCCACTGGTTGATACCGTTCTTTACGTACTGACTATCGGTGGTGAGTTCCACCTGGCAGGGTTTAGTCAGTAATTTGAGCGCTTCAATGGTGGCCAGCAGTTCCATGCGGTTATTAGTGGTTAGCGTAAATCCTTCGCTGATCTCTTTTCGGTGCTTGCCATAAATTAAGATTGCACCATAGCCGCCAGGGCCGGGATTGCCTAAACAAGAGCCGTCGGTATAAATATGCACAGATTGTTGGGCCACGGATTCTCCTTTTTTTAACCTCAAGCGTGGTCACTTGGCAGTGGCTTGGTATACTACCGCAATCAGCAATAAGATAAGAGTGGTTTATGCGTCAAATTGTACTGGATACGGAAACAACGGGTATTAATCCAAAAGAAGGCCACCGGATCATCGAAATAGGGTGTGTGGAAGTGATCAATCGCCGTCTTACCGGCAATCATTTTCATGTTTACATTAACCCTAAGCGCGAAATTGAACAGGAAGCCATTGAGGTTCACGGTATTACCAACGAGTTTCTGGCGGATAAGCCGGTATTTGCCGATGTGGCCGGTGAATTTATAGAGTTTATCCGCGGCGGCCAGTTAGTTATTCATAACGCGCCCTTCGACGTGGGCTTTATGGATCATGAATTCGCTATGCATGGCCCCACAGCGAGTGTCAAAACCAAAGAAATTTGCGGCGTGCTGGATACCCTGGTACTGGCCCGTGATATGCACCCCGGGCAAAAGAACAACCTGGATGCGCTGTGTAAGCGTTATGGTATCGACAACAGCCATCGTGAACTGCACGGTGCATTGCTGGATGCCGAGATCCTCGCCGACGTGTATCTGATGATGACCGGTGGTCAGACCGATCTGAATCTTAGTGGTAATAATCAGGCCAATTCTGGTGGTGCTGAGGTGGTCCGCCGAATTCCCCGTAATGGAAAAAAATTAAAGGTTATTCAAGCTACTGCCGATGAATTAACACAGCATGAGGCGCGTCTTGACCTGGTACAAAATCCAATCTGGCGCCAATAAACCGGTGAATTTTGCCAACACAGGGCTAATTGGGTGAGCAGAGCATTACTGACAATCTTGAGTGTAGCACTGGCCTTTACGGTCAGTGCCCGGCAGTCTGCAGAGCAGGGGGCTGAGCCAACGCCTGAGGCTACCGCTGAGCAAGCCGAGAGTGAATCACCCATTGCGCTGATTGGTAACGATTATGAAAATGGTATTAAGCTGCTGCAAAACCGTTTTCGTATCGATCACAATGTTAAGGAAGTCACCATGGTATTCTTCCGGGAATTCGGCTCTGCACCCGTGGTGCTGGTTCGCCCGGATGGCTCCAAGATATTCCAGTCGCAGGTAGAAGGTGAGGACATCTTCTGGTTCGATTCTGATACCTACGACATGATCAGTATTAAAAATCCGGTGCCCGGCCCGTGGCAGGCGGTGGGGCAAATTGTTGAAGGCAGCCGCGTGATGGTGCTCTCTGACATTGCCTTGCATGCTGAGCCCTTACCACCCATTTTATTTTCCGGTGAAATTCTCAAACAAACGGCCTTCCTGACCAACGGTGATAAGCCCATCGATTACAGCCAGTTTCGTGACGTGGTAGAGCTGACCATTGACCTGGTGAGTACGAATAACCCGAATTACGATAACTTCGGTGCCGACGACCAGCAAATTGCCACGTTTGAAGATAATGGCAGAGGCATGGATGAGGCGCCTCTGGATGGTGTGTTTACCGGCCAGTTTAATCTGAATGTACCGGCTGGTGAGTGGCAACCAGTTTTTCGGGTCACTACGCCTATGTTTACCCGCGAACAGGTCGACCCGCCACTCAGACTTTACCCTAACCCGGTTAAAATAGACGTAGAACTCGACGGCGGCGGGAACGATTATCACAAATTGCTGATCGATGTAGACCGTGACCTGGTGGACATTAACACGTTACTGGTAGACGGCAAGGTGCGTTACCCCAACGCCGACGTGCGTAACTTCTCGCTCACTGAGCTGGGAGGCGATGTGCGCGAATACCTAATCATTGCCTACGACTACGGTATTTTCAGAGTAAAAATGACCGCATATGGTAAAACTGTGAACGGCCGGGATTTTATACTAGATGTGCCGGAGTTCACCTTTTTAGTGGCTGAACCTGAATTACCCGAGCCTGAAGTGACCGAGTCGGCCGCCGACAACAACGTTGATGAAGTTATTCCCGAACCGCAGGTAACCAGCGAAGAAGAAGAGGGCATGGACGACGACACCCTGATGATGTGGCTGATCATTGTTAATGGCAGTATTGTTGGCGTTGGGCTACTCGGTGCTGTTGTGGTTATCTTCCTGAAGCGTCGTAAAGGCAAGGGAAGTGCACAGCCAGCTAAAGCAAAGGCTGATGCGAAAGCCGCAGTTAAACCTGCCGAGGCGGCCAGGCCGGGTTTCTTAGGTGGTCTGCTGGGTAAGTTTAAAAAGCCTAAAGAATAACCTGCATGCGCCGGTTTTGCTGGCTTTTCGGCCAACGTGGCGAATTATCAGGCAAACGATCCAAAGAATGACATTTTCGTGAAAAAAACCGTTGACTCCTTTCGGGGTAATACGTATCATCTGCGCCGCAGTGAGGGACAGGGTAATGCACTTACCCAAGTAACTTGCTGAAATGATTGAAAATGTGGAGCGGTAGTTCAGTTGGTTAGAATACCGGCCTGTCACGCCGGGGGTCGCGGGTTCGAGTCCCGTCCGCTCCGCCA
>DDJQ01000019.1 GCA_002339125.1 Alteromonadaceae bacterium UBA2620 | reverse complement strand
TGCATAAACTCACTGGCACTGGCCACATCATTAGCCAGCGAAGAAGCATCGTGGACCAGTTGACGGAGTGAGGCGAGCAGTTCGTCGAAGCGCTTTAGCATGGGGATCGACTTATCGACCTCCACACGCAAGTCAAGCTGTTGTCGATCGGCCAGAATTTTGTTGATTGCTGCGTCCAGCTCTGCGCCACCAACACCCTCCTCTTGGCTGCGTTTGGTCATATACATCAGGATGCCGCCTTCTACTAATGCAAATAATGCATGCAGCACCAATATGATAAAGGTGACGTGGCCTTCCTCAAACACATACACCGCCACTTCGTTTACCTGGAGTAGGAAAAAACCAATGTGATGAACCGCGACAACAGCAACTGCTGAAGCTATCACTTTCCAGTTACGAAATACCGCTAATACCGCCAGTAACGCGAAAATTTCAAAGTGTACTTCGGTCAGCCCAAACGACTGGTGAATGTGCAGCGCGGTCATTAACTGGGTACCAATACCCATTGCATGCGCGCTTATCTCGGCTTCTGGCTTGTTAAAACTGAGGAACAGCGGCAGCGCGATGATGGGGATACCTAACCAGAAGGCAATAAATAGTTCCCCGGTGACCAAACCGATAATGATGGCTGCTACTAACTGGGCGACTAAAACGCCACGAAATATTTTATGCCCCTCGGACACCCATGAATACATAGCAAAAACTCCGAAATTTTTGTTAATTGTAGGCGAGGAACTGAATCATGCCAGTTAACCAGATCAATCTTTAGTGCAATAGATGATCTGGTCGGGGCATAAATTTCCTTTATCTTACAGCCACTTTTTCCAGAGCATGGCGATTAGCATTAACACCGCCAGCACGCCCATTGATGACATCAGCAGGGTAAATGCATTTGGCGTTTCGGTGCCTGGCAAACCGGCCACGTTCATACCAAATACTCCGGTCAGGAAGGATAAGGGTAAAAAGATGGCAGTTATCATAGATAGCACATACATGCGGATGTTTTGTTTGTCGGCTATCTGGTTGCGCAGTTCATCCTGCAACACAATGGCGCGCTCACGGGCAAGATCCAGGTCCTCAATAGAACGAGTCATTCGGTCTGACTGGTCGCGAAGATCAAATGCCATGGTGTCGGGAATTAAACCCGGTACGCGAACCAGGGTTTCCAGCGCGTCGCGCTGTGGCGCGAGGTGACGGCGAATGCTGGCGGTTTGCCGGCGTAACATTGCCAGTTGGTTACGATCGTGTTTGTTGAGTGATTCCTGAGCTTCGTAATCGCCGAGAGATTCATCAATGTCTTCCACTTTATCGTGAATGCGATCGGCAATGCGGGTTAACAGCGCAATCAGCAGTTCAGTAGTGGTTACGGGTACGTCGCCCTGCTCGAGGCTGGTTCGGGTATCCTGCACACTCATCAATTTTCGGTCCTGGCGACGTAAGGTGACAATCAGGGAGCCAGAAATCCACAGGCGCAGGGATACCATGTCTTCCGGATCTGCGCCTGGGTTCACATTAATGCCGCGTAAAAATACCAGTGCACCACGGTTCACCGGGATCACCCGCGGCCGGGTTTGCTGAGCCATCAGACTGTCTCTGACCTCTTCAGATAAACCCAGTGCTTGTAGCATGGCTTCAGCTTCAGGGGCATCGGATTGCATATGCACCCAACGGTAGCCCTGTTCCGGAAACGGTGAAGTCAGTTGGCTTGCATCAAGCGTTTCGGTTTCACCTGATGGATTAATATCATATGCCCATAAAAAGGCATCGTTTAATTGTGCCATTACGAATTCCTGGAAGGTTTAACCAGTTGCAGAGTGCCATCAAGATGAACGTCACGCTGCGGAAAGGCTATCACTATGTCATGCTCAGCAAAGAGCTCATCTATGGTGAAACGTACCTGACTGCGGATCACCCGCAGGTCACGTTCTTTGGTGGCATTCACCCAAAAGAAGGTTTCAAACATCAGGGCGTTGTCACCAAAATCATCAAAAATAACTACCGGTTTTGGCTCGGTCAGAATGTCTTCCTGTTGCTGGGTGGCCTGTTCAATCAGGCGCGCAACCAGTTTGCAATCGGAGCCATAAGCCACCCCAACCCGCACCGATGTGCGTGTCAGGTTGTCAATGAGCGTCCAGTTCACCACGGTGTTTTCGAGTAACTTGCTGTTGGGGATCAGCATGTGCACACCATCGATCCGGCGAATACGGGTTGACCGGGTATTAATGGTTTCAACGCTGCCACGGGCACCATCTACTTCCAGAAAGTCGCCAATGCGGATTGGCCGCTCCCACATTAAAATCCAGCCGGAGATAAAGTTATTTATGATGTTCTGCGCACCAAAGCCCACACCAATGGCCACCGCACCAGACAAAAACGCAAACGCGGTAAGCGGCACGTTCATCACATCCAGCGTGGTAACGATTAGAATCGCTCCGGCGACGATGTAAAACAGCCGTTTAAATAAGTGAATAGTGTCGGCACTGGCACCGGATGAGCGTAAGCGGTAAGTGGCAATGTGAGCGAGCTTTTTAAACAGCCAGATACCTATCACATAAATCAGTGGAAT
The DNA here is from genome assembly GCA_002339125.1 of Alteromonadaceae bacterium UBA2620. GTDB lineage: Bacteria > Pseudomonadota > Gammaproteobacteria > Enterobacterales > Alteromonadaceae > Alteromonas. Next base: position 18,058 of record DDJQ01000019.1, on the reverse strand, counting down.
AGCGATTAAATCGCCGCTGGTGAAAGTAATATCAAACAGCGTAAACAGGTCTTTCGAGAGAAATTTTTTTACTAGCGCTAATGTTTCTTCCACTGGTTTTATCCCTAAATATCGATGGCGCACATAATAAGTGTGCTATTGATTAATGCAAATAACTTGGGTAAAAACAAGCCCGCTTTAATTTTGTCCTTACGATGAAAATTATTGATATAAAAAGTGGCATGCCGCTATCCGGGTTGTTTATCCTGATTCTGGCCCTCTCCGGGGCTGCTGCGTTTGGCCCAGAAACTGGCAAACAGCGCGCCTGAAAGGTTGTGCCAGATACTGAATATTGCGCCGGGCAGGGCGCTCGCTGCGGAAAAGTACTTTAACGCCAGGGCGACGCTCAATCCGGAGTTCTGCATACCTACTTCTATCGCTACCGTTCTGGCAATTACCGAGTCGTAACCCAGTTTACGGGACAGCCCGTAACCACAGCCAAGGCCAATAAGGTTATGCAGGATAACGGCGCTCACTACCTGCCAGGCCACGGTGTTAAGGTTGTCACTATTAAGCGCTACCACAATGGCGATGATGAGCAGAATGGCTGCCATGGAGAACACCGAGCAGGCTGGCGCAATCCCGGCCAGCTTATGTTTAAAAAAGTGGTTTAGCAGCATGCCAGCAGCCACCGGCAGCAAAATGACTTTAGCCAGCATATCCAGCATCGACAAGGCAGGTACCTCGATGCTTTGGCCTAAATATAACCAGGTGAGTAAAGGCAGCAGGATTACGGCCACCAGGGTCGATATCATGGTCATACTGACCGATAGCGCGACGTTGCCTTTGGCTAAATATGCCATCACGTTGGATGCGGTACCGCCAGCGGTGGCGCCGACCAGCATCATGCCGGTCATTAACGCCTCTGACAGCCCGAGCAGCAAAGCAATTAGCCAGGCAGCAAAGGGCATAATAATAAACTGAATAGCTACGCCGGCCCCGACTATGCGGCGGTACTGCCATACTTTAGCGAAGTCCCGCCACTGCAGTGTGAGCCCCATAGCCAGCATCACCCCAACCAGCAAGGGCACAATAAACGCCTTTAAACCAACCAATAAAGCAGGAAAAAGATACGCAAACACGCTGATCAACAATGCCAGTACCGGAAACAAATAAATGGCCACTGTAACTCTCAATAAAAACAGACAGGTTTAAGTCTAACATTGCTTTGCGGCAATTATTCAATAACAAATACTCACCTTACTATCGCCCTCTGGCGCTATGAATCGTGCCTGCATTGCAAAATTCTGGTAGCCTTAGGCAGATAATAATCAACTGATGTTGCTCCATGAAATATCTTTGCCGATTCTGGATTTGCCTGTTTACTTTGCTGGTGGGTATGCCTGTCGCGCATGCTTTCACCATTACCTTTTCTGAAAGCCAGTTAAATACTATGGTGACTGCCGTGTTTCCCCAGCAGCGCACCTTTGATGATGTGGTGTTTACTTTCTCTGACCCCTTTGTTGAGCTTGACCCACTGGAAGATGAAGTGAACGTGAAAGTCACCGTACTGGCAGAGCAAAATGGTCAACGGCTGCAAGCTAAAGCGGAGATTTCCGGGCGCATTGCCTACCACCATCAGCTGGCGCAACTGCGCCTTATTGAGCCGCGGTTGGATAAGCTCAAAGTGCTGGATAATCAGGCGGTAGTATCCGATAGCCTGGTTAATGGCATAAAGCGTCTGGAAGGTAAACGAGTGCCGGTGATCCTGCTGTTAGACTTCGACGATCTGGATATGGCGGCCTTTGGTATTCAAAAACCCAAACGCATCGACATAACCGGTCAAGGTCTTCGCATCGAAATATAATCTGTTATTACCTTGGGAATGATTATGAAAAAGCTCGCGTTTCTGTCGATGGACGATTTGCAGGATTTCTTTGTTTACGACGAGCTGCTGCTGGCGCCTTTTGCCGAGCAGGGGTATCAAGTGGATACGATTTCCTGGCACCAGCCGGAAGTGGATTACAGTAGCTATGAAGCAGTTATTGTGCGCAGCCCCTGGGATTACCAACAGTATGAAACAGAGTTTGTCGCCTGCCTGAAGCGTATCGATCAGCAATCCCGATTGATGAACTCGTTGTCACTGATGATGTGGAATCTAAACAAACAGTATCTTAAAGATCTGGAAGCTGCTGGCGTACCTGTGCTGCCCACGCGTTGTCTTTGCGGCTTTGATCAAAGCACTATTACCGAGGCGTTTAGCGAATTTGCCTGCGATGAACTGGTTATTAAGCCCTGCGTAAGTGCCAATGCCGACGATACCTTTCGCTTAACACCAGCTAAGCTGGCGTCTACCGCTGGTGAGCTGGCCACGTGTTTTGCCGGGCGCGAGTGTATGGTTCAGCCTTTTGTAAGGAGTGTTACCGAACAAGGCGAGGTGTCTTTGTTCTATTTCGCTGGCAAACTGAGTCATGCCATACTCAAGCAGCCGAAAGCAGGGGATTTCAGAGTGCAGGAAGAGCATGGCGGCAGCCTGCAGGCGATCACGCCGGAACCCGCAATGCTGGCAAATGCGCAGGCGGCGCTGATTGCCATGCCTGATGATTACCTGTATGCGCGGGTTGATTTATTATGGTTCGCTGGTGAATGGCGCATAATAGAGCTCGAGCTCATTGAGCCCTCACTCTATTTCAATCTGGATGAACAGTCTCCCCAGCGGTTTGTTAGCGCCTACCTTCGCTATCTTAATGCTCACGCTTAACTCGAGGTTTCTGAGCATGATCCCGCGCTGCCGGGCGACTATGTGATTGCTTAACCTGGCGCTGCTGGCTTGGCTTAGAGTAGGCTTGCTGCGGACGCTGTGAGTGCGACGGCGCTTTATTTACCCACTTGCGCTCTTTGTGTAGCGTACGCTCCTGAGGCTGTTGACGAACCGGTTGTTGCCGTTCTGCCGGCGCAAACTCCCGCTGTTTATAGCCCGGCATACCGCCACGAGCCTGTTCTTTAGGCGCTCTCACCACATTTTTGGGCAGGCTGCGATTGCCGGGGTTATTCTCATGGCTTTGCAGGCGCTGTTTTAACTGTTTGGCGTCCTGGCTGTATTTCACAGGTTTCTGCCCTTTGGACTCGCGCTGTAATGGCTTACCCTGTTTCCCGCCATCTATCCGATAGCTACTGCCAGCCTGGGTGCGGGTATACAGTTCGCGATGCCTGGCAGCATTATCTAATGAGCGGTGCTGCTTAGCGATGGCCGGTTTGTGAGTTACTACCCGTTGCGAATAACGGGCATGGCGGTTGCCCACATTATGCTGCCAGCGATGGTACTCTTTCACAGAATAACGCTTGGTCGGATAGTGTGGTCTCACATAATGACGAGAGGGGGTACTACGAATAATAATGTGCCGTTCAGGCCACCAGATATTACCAAAGTAGAAACCGGCTGAAATGCTTACCCGCGGGCCCCAGTATATACGATGGCCCAGGGCTATCCGCACGCTGGTGGGCCAGAACACCGGCTGACTGTGGTAGTGCCAGTGGCCATAGACATGGCGGGTGTCGTAGTAAGGGATATACACCACTTCCGGCTGACGTGATTCAATCACAATGATTTTATCTTCGGTAGAAACCTGCTGGTAATCATTGCTTTGCAGGTTGCCACTCTGGCGCGCCTGTAAACGCAGTGCCTGTACTCTGTCGAGTACCCAGTCTTCGTTGGTGATCACCGCGTCGCCGAGGTTTTGCAGCCAGCCGAGGTCATCACTCATGTGACGCAGGACATCGGTAAACGGCACCAAAGCCTTTACACTTGGATCCCAGTCGGCGTTTTCCAGCGCCCGCTCCAGTGCGTCACCCTCCAGCGACTGATTATCCTGACGCCAGCGGTCGGCTTCTATCACCTGTAGCGGGTATGTGCTGGCGATCAGAATATGGGTGACCAGCGTGTCGGGGTATAACGCAATTGGCGCCAACAGGGTGTCGAGCGTTTCTTCGCTGAGGCGCTGCGCATTGTGTGTTGGTTGATTTTCGGGGGCCGTGGTAGCCAGTGCCTGACTGGCGCAGACCAGCGGCAGAAACAGGGCCAGTATTAACCGCTTTTTCATACAAACTCTCCTGTGCCACAGGGCACTTGGTGTGATGTTTGTATCGTTATAGCAAGAGCAAGATTAATTCAGGCTGAACCAAGCTGAACCAACTGTTCAGCTTGCTAGCGAATAAAGCTTAGTCACCCAGAATATGTGGGTCGAAGGCGTGGCCGAGTTTTTCGGTTTTGGTTTTAATGTAGTTTTTGTTGTCTTTGGTGATACCGTGGTCAATGGGCTTGCGGGCCACCACGTTAATATCGAGATCTTTAAGCGCCGCGGTTTTACGAGGGTTGTTGGTCATCAGCTCAACATTTTTAACGTTCAGCTTATCCAGCATCACCTTGCACATCTCGTAGGTGCGCATGTCGGCATCGAAACCCAGGTGTTCGTTAGCTTCAACGGTATCCATGCCCTGGTCTTGCAGATGATAGGCCCGGATTTTATTGATAAGACCGATACCGCGCCCTTCCTGACGCAAATACAGCAGTACGCCACAGCCGTTTTCGACGATATTTTCCATTGCCCGCTCTAACTGGAAACCGCAATCACAACGGGTAGAGAACAGCGCATCGCCAGTGAGGCATTCAGAGTGGATTCGAATAGGCACCACGTCTTCCGGCTGCCAGGTACCGTAAGATAACGCAACGTGCTCTATACCCGAGTTTTCTTCCACAAAACCATGGATAGTGAATTCGCCCTTGCGGGTAGGAAGCTTTGCTGCGCTGACAAATCGGTATTGCTGGGATTTACTGGTCATGAAACTCGAGCCGGGTTGATGTAGAAACTGCCAAAATAAGTACCACTACATGAGGGCAGTTATACAGGTTTACAAGCCCTCAGGGGCGGCGATTATACCGCCTATCAGGGCACGGGTCTAATATTCAGGCCGAACTAAATTGGTATACTAAAGATCCGCTTGCTCTAGCGCCTGCCGTAGTATTAGCTGTACGTTTTGCAGCATGTCGGCCTTGCTGATATGGGCGGTAGAGGCGCCTACCGGCTCAAGCCAAACCGCTTCGCACAGCCATTCCACGTTAAACAGTAGCTCAAAATCATCGGCCACCAGGCGCACCTGTAACCTGTCAGCACCCCAGTCATTCTCGCCCTGGCGGGCATTGAGTAAACGGGCAATATTGTGGCATAGACCCACTGCCTGTTGCTGGGTAGCGGGCATCGGCCCAACCCAGCGGATAATATCGGGTTCACAAACCAGTGCGTTGGCAATAGCGGGTGGGGTTAACTGCTGCATGAAAGACTCCCTTGCGAACTGGCAGCGCCGGGCTGGGAATATTCCCGGGTTATCTCGTTATCATCAAATGGCTGACGGATGGCTTCCATCAGCTTGTGCGCTGGCCCGAAGTCACCTTGCTCAGCGGCGTCGATAGCCGATTGTAAATAGTGCGTACGTGGGATCACCAGCGGATTAAGCGCGTATAGCGCCTCATTTGCAGTCCCCGCAGCAATGCGGCGCTTACGGTAATCCTGCCACCAGTTGTCAAAGGCGTTACGGTCGACAAACTGATCACGTAACGGCACCGATTCCTGTTGTGGATCGGCCGTAATTAGTTGCCTGAAGCTTTGGGTATAGTCGCGCTTCTCAGCGCTTAGTAAACTCAGCCAGGTGTTCAGACAGGGCTCGTTCTCTGCATTATCCTCAAGGCCAATGCGGCTTAGCATCTGAAGACGGTACTGACTTAAAAAGGTGGGCTCAAATAACGTCAGGCAGGCGCGGATATCATCGGTACTTAAGTGATCCGAAAACGCATAGGCCAGGGCGTTAAGGTTCCACAGCGCGATTCCGGGCTGACGATCAAAGGCATAGCGACCTTCGTAGTCGGAGTGGTTAAATACTGCATCAGACTGGAAGTGTTCGATGAAGGCGTAAGGCCCGTAATCGAAGGTAATACCGTGGATTGACATGTTATCTGTATTCATTACGCCGTGTACGAAGCCGTATGCCTGCCAAAGCGCCACCATGCGCGCGGTGCGTAATGTAATGGCTGTCAGCAGCGCTTTATGCGGATTGGCGTCTTTTAAACACTCCGGGAAGTGATGAGTGAGGGTATACTGCATCAGCTTGTCCAGCGTGTCTTTTTGTTTATTGTGGTAGTAAAACTCAAAGTGGCCAAAGCGAATATGGCTCGGGGCCATGCGGATCATCATGGCGCCGGGTTCGGGCAACTCACGCACAATGGATTGCTCACTGGTAATTAAACACAGTGCCCGGGAGGTGGGGATGCGCAGATGATGCAGTGCTTCTGAGGCAATGTACTCTCGCAACGTGGAGCGTAACACGGCACGCCCGTCGGCATGGCGTGAGTAGGGAGTTTGGCCGGCGCCTTTTAAGTGCAGATCATAGCTATTGCCCTGGTCGTTGCTTACCTCACCCAGTAATAAACCACGTCCATCGCCCAGAAAAGGATTCCATTGGCCAAACTGATGGCCACCGTATTTTTGCGCCACGGCGTTAGCCGCCAGCTCGCCGCCTTCATCAAATATCGCCGACATCAGTGCGTCGCTATCCGGCAGCTTAAACTGTGCGGCCAGTTCGCGGTTGTACATTGGCATGCTCATTTCGCTCAAAGGCTGCGGCTTTACGGCGCTGACTGTTTCGGCCAATTCGGTAGCGTAGCGATGGTGTAATTGCATTGGACTCTCAGATGTTCGTCATTGATTGAAGTGTAACATTAGGTACAACCGATATAGAAATAGCGATGAATCAACGCTGGGTAAACCGTTTATCGAATTTTCACGACTATTTTTAAACAAATGTAATCCAACTCACGCTTTTTGCGTATTAGTTTTATCTTATTGTTTTTTATGGCCATGAATACGAAAATACGGCCCACAAGGTTTGTTATGACAGCAGCATCTCCACTAATATTGCACCACCTCAATAATTCCCGCTCGCAGCGTATTTTATGGCTGCTGGAAGAACTGGGGGCGGACTACGAAATTAAGCATTACCAGCGTGATGCTAAAACCAATCTGGCACCGCAAAGCCTGAAAGCGGTTCACCCTCTGGGCCGAGCACCCATTATCACCCATGGTGATACCACGCTGGCGGAATCCGGTGCCATTATTGAATACCTGATAGACGAGTTTGGCGGGCAATTTAAACCCACTAGCAACCGTGAGGCGCTCAATCAGTACCGGTATTGGATGCATTTTGCCGAAGGCAGCCTGATGCCACCGCTGGTGGCTCGACTGGTGCTAAGTAAAGCCAAAGAAAAGGCCAGTCCGTTCTTTATGAAACCCGTGGTGGCTAAGGTGGTTGATGCCATCACCAGTGCCTATTACGGGCCAAACTTAAAAGCCAGTCTCGATTATGTTGATAGCTATCTTAAAGAGAATGAGTGGTTTGCCGGGGAAAGTTTAAGCGGTGCAGATTTTCAGATGAGCTTTCCATTAGAAGCCATGCAGGGGCGCGTTGGTAAAGGGCAGTATGCAGCTATCGATGCCTGGGTAAATAAAATCCACAGCCGCGATGCGTACCAGCGTGGCCTCGAAAAAGGCGGTGAGTACGCTTACGCCTGAGCGATTATTCGTCGTCCCGTTCCAGGTAGTCGTTAATCAGTTGCAGAAAAGGCACACCGTAGCGTTCCAGCTTGGTTAAGCCAACCCCGCTGACTGCCAGCAGGCTCTGCTTATCAGTGGGTTTGCTGGCGGCCATTTCGGCCAGCGTAGCATCGTTAAAGATAACGAACGGCGGTACGTCATTTTCCTGCGCCAGTACTTTGCGTAAGTGCTTAAGCCGGGCGAAGAGTGCTTTATCGTAGTTTTTAAGGGCAGTTTTGGCCGGCTTGTCGGCTCTAATCTCAAGCCGTGGTGTGGCCAGCTCGACCGCCATCTCTCCTTTCAGTACCGGGCGGGCTGCCTCGGTTAAGCGCAGTACTGCGTGGCTGGCAATATCCACCCGAATATAGCCACGGTGAATGAGCTGGTTAATAATATTATGCCAGTACTGATCGCTCTGGTCTTTCCCTATTCCCCAGGTAGACAGCTTGTCGTGCCCGGCTTCCTGCAGACGTTTAAGGTTTTTACCGCGCAGTACATCAATCACATACTGAGTGGCGGCCTGCTGCTGGAGGCGCAGAATACAACTCAGCACTTTTTGAGCGGTTTCCAGGCCATCGAAGGGGCGCGGCGGGTCCAGGCAAATATCACAGTTGCCGCATGCAGTATCGCTGAACTGCGAAAAGTAATTAAGTAATACCTGACGCCGGCAGGTTTGAGCTTCGGCGAAGGCTTCCATGGCAGCGAATTTTTGCAGTTCTATGGCGTTACGGTCGGCCATTGAGCCTTGGTCAATCCACTGTTTTACCCGGGCGCTGTCTTTCTCGTCGAACAACAGTAATGCTTCGGCAGGTAACCCATCACGGCCGGCCCGTCCGGTTTCCTGGTAATAACTCTCAATACTGCGCGGCACATCGTGATGAACCACGTAGCGCACGTTCGATTTATTAATACCCATACCAAAGGCCACGGTAGCCACAACAACGTCAATCTTGTCGGTAATAAACTGGCGCTGCACGTAGGCCCGCTCGTCAGCATCCATACCCGCATGATAGGCGGCACTCTTGAAGCCCTGGCGGTGTAATTTAGCGCTGAGATCATCCACCTTGGCCCGGGAATTACAGTAAATAATACCGCTGCCATCCTGCTGACGAATGTAGGTAACGATCTGCTCAAAGGGTTTGTACTTGGCTATTACCCGGTAGCGTATATTTGGCCGGTCGAAAGAGCCTTTATAGACCAGCGGGTTATCCAGTCCCAGTTGAACCTGAATATCCTGTTCTGTGGTGGTATCGGCGGTTGCCGTAAGGCCGATTACCGGGATGTCTGGAAAGCGTTGCTTTAACTGCCCTAAAGACCGGTAGTCCTGGCGAAAATCATGCCCCCAGTGAGATACGCAGTGCGCTTCATCCACCGCAAACAGCGCGATTTTAGTTTGTGCCAGCATGTTCAGAAAGTAGCGCTGTAACAATCGCTCGGGCGACACATAAATAATGTCGTAGTGGCCTTCCTGCAGGCGCTGCACGGTAGCCTGGTAATCGTCCTGATCTAATGATGAATTCAGGTACGCAGCCTTCACTCCTGCCTCGCGTAATTGCTCTACCTGATCCTGCATCAGCGAGATAAGTGGCGATACCACAATACCGGTGCCATCGCGCACCATAGCCGGGATCTGATAACACAACGATTTACCGCCCCCGGTAGGCAGCAATACCAGCACATCCTTGCCATTAATAGTGTGATCAATCACCTCAGCCTGACCGGAGCGAAACTCGCTGTAACCAAAGATATCTTCAAGAATTTGCTGAGCGTTACGGCTGTCTGCGGGCTGCGCAGCACTTGCCACGATAGCGGGCTGGCTATCGTTTTCGTCGATGGCGGTGGGGGTATCTGGTGTTGCAGTCATGAGTCGCAGAGTTTACGCGTTTTTTGCCTGAGGTTCACGGGTTTTGCCTGACTTTTTCAGAGTCTTGCTATAACTGACTGATGTACCGCGACAGAGTCATTCCTGCGACGATAACAACAGTGTTATTATGAGCCAAATTTTGTTGTGTGGTGGAACTCATGGCTGAACCCTTACCCGATCTCATTGAAGAAATCGTTGCCGATAACGGTGTCGACGACTTTCAGGCTGTGGCTGAGCAGCTGTTACCGGCTGAAGATGTCGAAATAGCCACACTGTTAGAATCACTCCCCGTAGAAGAGCGGATGTCGCTGTGGGAAGTGCTGCCGGATGTGCGCAAAATAGACGTGCTGGTAGAAATGCGGAGCGATCCACGGGAAGTGCTGATTTCCGCTACGCCGGACGACAAATGGAGTGCCATTTTACTCGGCATCGATGCCGAGGACTTACTCGAGTTGATGGACTCCCTGCCCAGCAAACTACTGGAACTGGCGATTCAGGCACTGGATGAACAACAACAGGCCTATTTCCGCGACGCGACCCAGTTTCCCGATGAGCAGGTTGGGCACTGGATATCCCATGAAATGCTGGTGCTGCCATTAAATGCCAAGGTGCGCGATGGTTTACGTCTGATAAGGCGCAATGTACCGGCTCACTGTGACAGCATTTTTCTGGTCAATCGCTCCGGCCAGTTTTCGGCTGCTGTAAAACTCACTGCCGTATTTGGTGCTCCCGAACATTTACCCATGGTGGAGCTGACCGAAGAGTCCATGCCGGTTATCAAGGGGACCGATGATTCCACCACGGCCTCCCTGCTGGTGCAGCGCAGTGGTTATGCCGCGCTGCCGGTGATTGATGACAACAATAAACTGCTCGGTCGCCACGATATTGTAAGTGCCAGTGAGCTGGTTAACGAAAATTACGAACGTCAGGTGATGGCAACTGCCGGTATGGATGAAGACGAGGATTTATTTGCCCCAGTGGCAAAAAGTGCCCGTAGTCGTGCTTTGTGGTTAGGCATCAACCTGCTTACCGCGTTTCTGGCCTCATGGTTTATTGGCTTATTTGAAGCCACCCTGCAACAGGTGGTGGCGCTGGCCGTACTGATGCCAGTGGTGGCCAGTATGGGCGGTATCGCCGGTAGCCAGACCCTGACCCTGATTGTGCGGGGCCTCGCCCTCGGCCAAATCACCAGTGCTAACTTAAAAGCGTTGATGACCAAAGAGCTCAAGGTGGGTGGTGTTAATGGCGTGATTTGGGCGCTGGTGATTGGTATTGTGGCCTTTATGTGGTTTAGCGATCCGCTGTTGGGGCTGGTTATCTGCCTGGCTATCTTCGTCAACATACTGGCTGCGGCCCTAGCCGGTGTGGTATTGCCGGTGATCCTGGAAAAACTCAAAATTGATCCGGCGCTTTCCGGTTCGGTTATTCTCACCACTGTTACCGACATCGTTGGTTTTGTGGCCTTCCTGGGTCTGGGCAGCCTGTTTTTACTGTAATGAAAAGGAAACGCTTTGAACGCTGAGGCTACTCAACGCCAGGCTACCGCCGGTCTTCTTTATGCGGTGGCGGCCTACACCATGTGGGGTATTGCCCCATTATATTTTAAGCAAATTGCCAGTGTACCGGCGCCGGATATTCTGATGCATCGAATTGTCTGGTCGGCGGCGTTACTGGCGTTGCTGCTGCTTGGCTTAGGGCAGTTTGCCAAGGTCAAAGCCATTTTCCGCTCCAAACGGTTAATGGGATTACTTGCCGTGGCCAGTGTGTTGCTCGGCGGTAACTGGCTGCTGTTCATCTGGGCTATCAATGCCGATAAGATGCTCGAAGCCAGCCTTGGTTATTACATAAACCCGTTGCTAAATGTGTTTCTGGCCCGGTTGTTTTTAAATGAACGGTTGCGCACCATGCAAAAAGCCGCAGTGGTGCTGGCGATTATCGGCGTGGCGAATATCATTATTGCCCACGGTACCTTGCCCTGGGTCGCGTTGTTACTAGCGGGCAGTTTTGCTATCTATGGCCTGTTACGCAAGCAAATCCCCGTAGAGCCACTGCCTGGATTGTTTATGGAAACTCTGGTGTTGTTGCCGTTTGCGGCGCTGTACTGGGTGTATTTTGCTTCTGCTGAGGCCAATATGCTCACCAACGAATGGTCGTTAAATGCCTGGCTGATGGCTGCCGGAGTGGTTACCACACTGCCGCTGCTGGCGTTTAATGCAGCGGCTAAACGGATCATGTTTACTACGCTCGGGCTTATTCAGTACATCGGCCCAACGTTGATGTTTATCTTTGCAGTAGGGATGTACGACGAACCGCTGGAACCCGCCAGACTCGTCACCTTTGGCTTTGTGTGGTGTGGCCTGGTGTTATTTAGCCTCGACTCACTGAAAACCTACCGCCAGCAGCGTAAGGTGTTACGGGCGGCATGAGCGTATTACAGGATAGTCCGGCATGGGTGTCGGGCTTAATCATCGTGCTCTCAGTTTTTAGTTCCATTCTGGTGGTCTCAATTTTTTCTGTGCAGGCGAAAAGTGAGTGTGATATCTCGGGCGTATGGAATCACTCAGCTAAGCCCGCAGAACTATTAATCGACTTAAATAAGTCTGAGATCACTGTCTATTCCCATGACAACAATAAAAAAGCACTTGGCTTAGTTGTTTTTAAGGCCTTAAAACCAACATCAAATGCTACGCTGTGGGCCGCACAGGATGTATAGTGCGACAGACGATTCGTTTGTTGATGTACAGATGGTCTCAGAAGGCTGCAGTCAATTAACTGTTAGTTTTGACGGAGAAGAGATTTTAGAGCTTGTCAGGTAATTTGTATAAAGCAATCGTAATGCTGACAACACAGGTTCCTAGCATTAAGAGCCAGAAGGGGCATCATGTTCCACTCTGTTACGGCCGTTGTGTTTGGCCTGGTAGAGCAGTTTGTCGGCGGTGGTGAGCATGGCCTGAATATTATGATCACTTCGTGTGGTAAGGCCGATGCTGACTGTTACATTTAAGGTCAGTTCGCCGAATTTAACCGGGTGTTCACTGATGTTACGACGTATATCTTCAAGTCGGCTTACTGCGTTGTGAGGAGTGGTGTCGGGCAAATACAGGCAAAATTCCTCACCGCCAAAGCGCGCAATAATCACATCTGCACACATCACCGCGAGGCGGTTGGCTACCACTTTGAGCACTTCATCGCCGGCGTCATGGCCATGGGTGTCGTTAATAGCTTTAAAAAAATCTAAATCGAGTAACGCCAGCGCCTGATTGGCTGGCTGGTTGCGCTGCATTTTATTTACGGTATAGAAAAAGTGGCGGCGGTTAGGTAAACCTGTGAGGTAGTCGGTATTCGCCGTGCGTCTGATGGTTTCTACATTTTCCAGCAGTTCAATGTTCTGGTTTACCCGGCAAAGAAACTCCTCCAGGTGATAAGGTTTCCGCACGAAATCATTGGCACCACTTTTTATAAAGCGTGCCGAGAGCAGATTGTTGCGATCATTAGCGATACCAATTATCGCCAGATCTTCCTTACTGTATTGTTTGCGCAGCCAGGCAACAAACTGGGTAGGCGGCTTATCCTGAATATCACTGTCAACAAACACCAGTTTAATGTGACTGTGTTCATCGAGGAGGGTCTCCGCCTGAGCGGCGGTGGCACATTCATAGGTAATGAAGTTATGCCGGCGCAACAGGGCTGCCATGGCGGAGCGCTCATTGCGTTTGGGATTAATAACCAGCACACCGGTGGTTTTGTTTTTCTCAAGCCGGCCTATCAGGCGCATGAGGTAATCAAAAATCTGCGCGTTTTCTTTGGGAATATAATCCACTACATCCCGTGACAGCACTGCTTTACGAATGTCCTCATCGAGTCTGGTTGTGGTAACAATGGTGGGCAGGTAACTTTTGACGGCGAAGTCGATTGCCTCACCGTTGGGAGCGTCCGGCAGGTCATAGTCGACAATGGCGCACAGGTAATCTTCCGGGTCGCTGTGAATAAAAATATGTTTGGCAGCAGTCAGTGAAGTGGCGAGTACCGGCCTTAATTGCGCCATTTCAACCAGCTTGGTCAGCAGGCTGATGCTACTCGCACTGTCTTCAATTATCAGCACCTTCTGCTGCATTAATGCGTCCTATATCACCTCTAATTTGGCGAAACTCAGTACCAGCCACTTGCTGCCGAATTCATCAAAATTCACCTGAACCCGGGCATGATCGCCACTACCTTCATAGTTTAGCACTACGCCTTCACCAAACTTGCGGTGTCTTACCCGCTGACCCAGTGAAAAACCACTTTGCTCCATCCGCTCATGGGACGCTGCATTGCTGAAACGACTTGTGACCGGTCTTGATACTGTAGACGTCAGGCGGATTTCTTCCACACATTCGCTGGGAATTTCCCGTAAAAAGCGTGAGGCTGTGTGATATTTTTCCTGCCCGTATACCCGGCGCATTTCGGCGTAGGTCATATACAGCTTTTTCATTGCCCGGGTCATGCCTACGTAACACAGGCGGCGCTCTTCTTCCATACGGCCAGGCTCGTCGTTGGTCATCTGGCTGGGGAACATGCCTTCTTCCACCCCGGCTATAAATACCAGCGGAAATTCCAACCCCTTAGCGGTATGAATGGTCATTAGCTGCACTGCATCCTGATCGCCGCTGGCCTGGGTCTCACCGGCTTCCAAAGAAGCGTGGGCAAGGAAAGCCTGCAACGGGGTCATTTCGTCGGCTTCTTCCGGGATCACAAACTGCTTACAGGCGGTAACCAGTTCTTCTAAGTTTTCCAGGCGGGCCTGGGCTTTTTCGCCCTTCTCAGCCTGGTACATGGCATACAGGCCTGACTGATTAATGGCTTTGTTGGCTTGTTCTTCCAGCGGCTGGCCCTCAAACTCGTCGGCCAGTTTATTGATAAGCTCAATAAAGGCATTCAGCGCATTGGCGGCGCGGCCTTTCAGGCTGCCATCCTGCAATAGCTGTAAGCTGGCCTGCCACATAGAGCAATCCTGCAAACGGGTTTGCTCGCGAATGGTGGCCAGCGTGCGCTCACCCAAACCGCGACTGGGCGTATTGACTACCCGCTCAAACGCGGCGTCATCATGGGCGTGGTTGACCAGGCGCATATAGCCCAGCGCATCTTTAATTTCCTGCCGTTCGAAGAAGCGCAGACCGCCGTATATGCGGTAGGGAAGGCTCTGATGCAGCAAGGCTTCTTCCAGTACCCGCGACTGGGCGTTGTTGCGATATAAAATGGCCACTTCTTTTAACTGATTACCCTGGTTATGCCAGTCGGAAATCTGCGCAACAATAAAGCGCGCTTCATCAAGATCGTTGAAACCGGCATAAATCGAAATCGGTTCGCCATCGTCGCCGTCGGTCCACAATTCTTTACCCAGCCGGCCCTGATTATTATCGATAACCGTATTGGCGGCTTTAAGTATGGTCGCGGTAGACCGGTAATTCTGTTCCAGGCGAATGGTTGATGCGCCGTCGAAGTCTTTCAGGAAGTGCTGGATGTTATCTACATTTGCGCCACGCCAGCCATAAATAGACTGGTCATCGTCACCCACAATCATAATGTTGTTGTCCTGATTACACAGCAGGCGTAACCAGGCGTACTGGATATTGTTGGTATCCTGGAATTCGTCTACCAGCACGGCGCGGAAGCGGCGCTGATAGTGAGCAAGCACATCGGGATTCTTAACCCATAATTCGTGGGCGCGCAGCAATAGCTCAGCAAAGTCTACCAGTCCGGAGCGGTCGCAGGCTTCCTGATACGCGGCATAGATATCGCGCATTTTCTGTTGGGTATGATCGCCGTGGGTTTCAATGTGCTGGGGGCGCAGACCTTCGTCTTTATTACCGTTGATGTACCATTGGATTTGCCGTGGCGCCCAGTGTTTTTCATCCAGGTTCATGGCCTTAAGCACCCGGCGCACCAGTCGGTATTGGTCGTCTGAGTCAAGGATTTGAAAATTTTCCGGCAGATTGGCTTCAGCGTAGTGAGCACGCAACAAACGGTGCGCCAGGCCATGGAAGGTGCCTATCCACATGGTATTTAACGGCCGGCCCATTACATGCTCAATACGCCCGCGCATTTCCCGCGCAGCCTTGTTAGTAAAGGTTACCGCCAGAATACTGTAAGGGGCGATATTCTCTACCTGCATTAACCACGCGATGCGATGCACCAGTACACGGGTTTTACCACTACCAGCACCCGCCAGTACCAGCATATTAGACAGCGGTGCGGCCACGGCATCACGCTGTTTATCGTTTAATTCGTCGAGTAACTCAGAAACATCCATAACAATACAAAAACACCTGTATTTTTATTCAGGCCATAAAAAGCAAAGTATGCCATTAAAGCCTACTGCGTTAAACCGCGCTTGCACAATAATGGCGGATTATTGCCCGTAGCAACTTAGTGAAAGTGATCCTGGCGAAGTCCGGTCGGATATAAGGTAATATTAACCTTCCGGTGTCGCAGACCGCGCTGAATTCTCCGGCTATCGCAATTTTTTCGGGTTACCTCTTGAATTGAAGCCATAAACCGTTATGTTACCGCTACGCGCGTTGGCTGGTTTATTCTTGTTCAACCTTACCCGCACAGCAAACTAATTAGGAACGCCCATGCATGCACTGACCGATACCGCTGATTTTTGGCTGCAGCTAAAAAAAGAAGCGCGTCAAATTGTCGATGAAGAACCGCTGTTAGCGAGTTTTATTCATGCCTGCATTTTAACCCATCATAACTTTGAGTCTTCGCTGAGCTTTATATTGTCGAACAAAATGGCAGACGATGTGATGCCAGCGCTGACTATCAGAGAAATTCTGGACGAAGCCTACTTGCTGGAACCGGCCATCGTTGAGTCGGCTATCGAAGATATTCGCGCCATTTACACCCGTGATCCGGCGGTAACCAATTACCTTAATGTGCTGGTGCACTTCAAAGGCTTCCAGGCTGTTCAGGTGCATCGTATGGCGCATTACTTGTGGCAGCAGGGCCGGCAGCAACTTGCATTGTTTTTACAAAGTCGTAATTCAGAAACCTTTGCAGTGGACATTCACCCGGCGGCCACCATTGGTAAGGGCGTAATGTTCGACCACGCCACAGGTATTGTGGTGGGCGAAACAGCAGTGATCGAAGATAACGTGTCGGTTCTGCAAAACGTTACGCTTGGCGGTACTGGTAACGAGAGCGGCGACCGTCATCCTAAGATTCGTCAGGGCGTCATGCTCGGCTCGGGTGCTAAGGTGCTGGGCAATATCGAAATTGGCGAAGGTTCAAAAGTGGGCGCAGGCAGTGTTGTGCTTAACGATGTTCCGCCTCATGTTACGGTAGTAGGTGTACCGGCCAAAGTGGTGGGCCGTCCCTGTTGTCCGCGACCCTGCGACTCCATGAATCAGAATGTGCTGGAAGATAACGAACCCTACGAACAAGCTTAGCGGGCTAATGGTTGATCGCTCTTGTCGGACAATAATCTGTGAAGTACATTGAAATGGTGTACTTTTAGCGGTTATATAACCAAGGTTTGGAAAACGTCCAAAGTAATGGCAAACCAAAACTACCAATCCTCACCATAACTGGATCATAGTATCGCGCCTGCATGTAAAATAATCTGAAATACGATCAAGGCTACCTTCTTATGGAAAAACAGGGGATTCGCTTATGGAGAGAGCAATTCGTATTTGGCTGTTATGTTATTGCTTTTCTTCTGTTGGTCAAAATTGATTTTTCCTTTAGCGCAAATATAATCAGCCCGAAGAATAGGATGTGGAATAGTAGCGGGGGTTCTCCGACGCTGCTAGGCTCTACAGAGCTGGTGGTTTGCTCCTCGTAGCTTATATTTGTGATATCTGCATCGATGTGGAGTTGGTCACCGGTCGGCCGATGCACAAAGTTCAGGCTGAGATTTAACGCCTCAAACATGCTGAAGTCTAGTGCTGCTGGTATAGATAAGTCAGAAAAAACACTGCCGTCAGTATCGTGAAGATAAAGACCAAAAGAAGCAAAGTAGTCGGTTCCAGAAAACCAGGTTGATACGTTTAGGAGATCTCTGCCTGATCGGTTATCAACAATTGATACGCTGTCGCCGATTGAGGAAGTGTCTTCTGTGGCGTTGGGGAATGATAGCCCACTTACGTTAATGTTTGCAGACTGGGTTGCATCTGAATATATTGCCTGGTATCCGTCGCTTGAGAGCGTGTAATCTCCAGATGTATCTATAACGGCTAAGCCTGAAAAGATATCATTTGTAGAGATTAAGTTGTTGTTGTAAAAATTAGAGCTTGATACATATTCGAAGTCCCAATCATTGCAGGAGCTTGTGTACTCTGTGCATTCGGCTTCAAGGAGTCTATCGATGGTGCCTTCGAAATTTACATTGATTATCGCGGCGGTTGTGTGGAGTGTGATCAAAGACAGTGCGGTAAATAAGATTGTTTTTTTCATCGTAAAAGTCCTTTTAGTTGAAATTAAACATTAGAACTTAATTTACTGATTAACAAGGCGTATGATGATTGCCACATAAAACGAGATTTTCTGCCAGCGCGAGATTTTTTCTTAAGGCTATGTTCGGATTAACTGT
>DDJQ01000053.1:18553-24250 GCA_002339125.1 Alteromonadaceae bacterium UBA2620 | reverse complement strand
CTGCTTTTCATACAAAGATCAACAGCCTCTAGTCTGGTATGTGACTTTATTACTTTTCCGCAGTAGAGGTTTAAGCTAGCAGAAAAAGATGTTTAAAGATCGTTGTCGGAGTCGCCGACAGTGGCAAAAGGAGGTTGTGCAACCCCCTTTGGACTCCCGGCAGCTATTATCAGTGACGATGACAACACTGAAGAAGGGCACAACATTTGTTCTTTCTTCGATTTCAATAGAGCTCCCTTTTATGGGCGAACGCAAAGCCACTTTTTTTAGAAAATAGGCGTCTTACTCAGGTTGTCATACCCCAGTTATGGCGTTCATTGAGCATGGTTACCATGGTCTGTGTCAGAGTGTCGCCAAGTTCTTTGCGATTTTCCCAAGTTTGGCTCAGCTCAATTTCTACCGGCTTGTTGTTTTGCATACCAACCATAATGCCGGTTTTATTTTGCTCCACGCAGCGTACCGCGTTTACCCCCAGCAACGTTGCCAGCATCCGATCCTGACTCACCGGTGAGCCGCCTCGCTGAATATGGCCTAGGATTACCGGACGAACTTCACCGCCAGTCAGTTCTTCCAGCTGCACACCTAATTCGGCTATACCCTCAGGCCACAGGTTTTCGGTTAGTACAATAATAAAACTCTCATGCCCATAGCGCTGGCGGTGAATAGAGAGTTGCTGATGAATATCCTTAAGCGTAGTTTCTTTATCGGTGAACAATTCGGGTAATATCACGTAGTTTGCCGCTCCGGAGAGCGCGGCACTGGCACCCAGAAATCCGGCATGGCGGCCCATTACCTCAACCAGAAAAATACGTTCAAAGGCATCTGCGGTATCCCTTACCTTATCAATCGAATCCATAGCCGTTTCGATGGCCGTGTAATACCCGATGGTGGCATCGGTGCCGTAAATGTCATTATCTATGGTGCCGGGCAGGCCAATAACCTGTCCGTCCCAGAAGTTACTCAGGTGCTTAGCGCCATGAAAAGAACCGTCACCACCAATCACCAGCAGGGCATCAATGGCAAGCTCATCCAGATGTTTAGCGGCCAGTTTGGCTGATACGTCCTGTTTGAATTCCTTGCAGCGAGCACTGCGCAAAATGGTACCGCCGCGTTGAATAATATTGTGCACCTTTTTACTGTCGAGCTTACGCCAGTTAGCGGCCAGCAGGCCATTAAAGCCGTGCTCAAAGCCAATCACAGTATGTCCAGCGCCTTCACTGGCTACTACCACCGCCCGAATACAAGCGTTCATCCCCGGTGCATCGCCGCCGGAGGTCAGTACCGCAATTCTTTTATTGGTCATAAGGCGTTCCTTTACAATTTGATACAAATACACCAATAACGCCGTGTGAATTTGTCATCGCTTATGCAGTCCAAGTATGAGTATTATGTTGTTATACCACGTAAAATCACAGTCAGATTGGTGGCAGAGGGCTGAAATATAAAGCCCGGCGATCGGGAACAGCCATCAGCACGTAATGATAGATTGTCAGGTATAGCCACGCGTGCCAAGTGTAAATTGACAGGAAGTGACAATGAAAAAAGGTTTGTTGATTGCGATCATCATTTTTTTAGGCGGATGTTCGACAAAGTTTACCTACAATAATCTGGATTGGTTAATTCATTGGTATATCGATGATTACGTATCACTATCGGATAATCAGGAAGCATTGTTTGATAAATATTTTGCCGATTGGCAAAGCTGGCACCGCAGTCAAGAGCTTGGGAAGTACATTGAACACCTTAAAAGCCTGAAAGCAGACTTAGTCAGCGAAGAACTCAGCGCTGCACAAATTGAGGGGCATCTGCTCGACAGTCGTCAACACTGGGAGCGACTGCGGGATCGCGTTAGCCCGGAACTGGCAGACATGGCCGCTAAGTTAACCGACGAACAGGTGAGTTCGCTGTTTGAAGAACTTCAAGAAGAGAACGATGACATTCGTGAGTCGCTGGAAGAGTTTAAGGAGATGTCACCTGAAGAGCAGGCCGAAGAGCGACTGGACGATATGGAAGAGGGCGTAAGCGAGTTCATCGGTCGCCTTAATGCCAGTCAGAAAGCCATCGTCAAAGGTTATGCGTCACAGTTTACCAGTACCCGGGCATTGTGGCTGACTTATCGTCAGGATTTTCAGCAGGCAGCCAGGGAAATGATCGACAATCGCGCGGCTAATCCTACGTTTAAACAAGACTTTGTTGCACTGATGACCCATCCCGATAAATTTCGCAGTGATGCCTTTGTGAAGCTGCGAAATGACAACACCCGAATTTATGCCAAAATGGCTGAAGAATTGTTCTACACCCTGGATAAAAAGCAAAAAAGAAAGCTAATCAGTAAGATTGACGATATGATTGAGGACATTGAATACCTCATGAGTAATGATTAGTTGGAAAGTAGTTACCGGCCGCTCTATGGCTTTTGTTTGTCTTTGGTTACCGCAGTGCTGTGGGGAATTTTACCCCTGTTTCTTAAGATCTGCCTGCAGGTTATGGACAGTCAGACCATCACCCTTTATCGGTTTGTAGCGGCTGCCATCCTGGTGGGCGGCTGGCTGTTTTACCGTCGCCACATTCCTAACTTCTTACGCTACCCTAAAGCCGTCATCATTCTGGCCATCGCCTGTACTCTGATGCTGGTGATCAACTATGTCTTTAACGTACTCGGGCTTAAATATCTGAGCCCCGGCAGTGTACAGGTTTTCATGCAGGTGGCGCCATTTGCTCTGATGATTGGTGGTATCGTGTTGTACAAAGAAAAATTCAGCCGCTTGCAGCTGTGGGGCGCGTCGTCCTTGCTACTCGGACTTGGTTTGTTTTTCAATCAACGCTTACCGCAGATTATTGCTTCAGAAACCGAAGATACCCTGGGTGTGGTGTTTATTTTTATCGCCGCAGTGACCTGGGCCGGCTACGCATTGTGTCAGAAGTCTCTGATGAAAACCATGTCGGCAATGCAACTCACATTGATCATTTATATCATTGGCAGCATGATGCTGCTGCCGTTTACACATCTACAGGCCATTACCGAAATGAACGCAGTGCAAGGCTGGGCACTGTTGTTTTGTTGTTTAAATACTTTTGTGGCTTATGGGGCTTTCACCGAAGCAATGCGCGTATGGTATGCCTCCCGGGTAAGTGCAGTGATTGCCACCGCGCCAGTGTTTACTTTTATCTCGGTTGCCGTGGCTGAGTATTTATATCCCAGCAGCTTTGAACAGCCACCGTTAGGTGCGCTGGCTGTGTTGGGGGCGGTGATGGTGATTGGCGGCTCGGTAATGGCTGCACTGGGCCGCGGTGCCCGTTAGTTATCCTTGTTTACCGGTTTTGGGGCGGGCTGACCGATAGGTTGTTCGCCGCCCTTACAGATAGTGTCGTAATCATCCCGATAATAACGAAAATTAACACACTCGTTTTCATATCTTTGCCGGGCGGTAAGCGCCATCTGCGGATTTTTGGGGTTTCTGATGGCTTTCTGTAATACTTCGCATTGCTGAGCCTGAGCTTTGACCTCAAGGATATCTTCACACAGATTGGACTGACTCGCACAACCCGACAACCAACCTGAGCTAACCAGAACTGCAGTAACCAGTAAACAGTGTTTTTGCATGACATTTTATCCTTCATGTAGTGCGGTAATTTCGGTGGCTACAAGGTAGCAATGCCTAATCGCAGCAATTCATCCCTTAAACCGTCAAATTTGCTTTGGTGTTGCTCCCGCATGGGCGCATGGTTCAGTATCTTATACACCTGCCGTGCCTCTTTGATCATAGCGCCGTCATCTTTTCCATTATTAGTCATAAGCTTAATCAGGCACTGTAACAAGTTTAGCGCAATTCCGGCATTTACCGGAGAAAGTTCCAGTGCGCTGTTAAAGGCGGCTTTCGCCTCGGCATATTTTTCCTGCTGATAAAGCTGAATACCACGGCGGTTAATATGGGTATATTGCTGCTCGCTTTCCTTAACCTGTTTGGACATCGACCGCACCAGCATGCGGCTGCTATCGTCCAGTTCGGTATTCTGGCTGGCAAGGGTTTGCAGCAGTTGGTTTACCTCTTCAAATTCGCCGAGGTCGACCATTAATTGCATGCTTGAGGGCGCCAGTGAGGCAGGGTATAACTCAAACTGATTCTCGATGGCCATCTGACTGTCCATAAGCGAACGTTTGGCGTTAATGAGATTACCGTCGATGGCATCCACCCGAGCGTGCATTATCATATCGAATATATCCAGGCTGAATGGCTCTTCCAGTCGGGTCAGCGCCTCATCATGGCCGGCACGCTGCAACTGCAATAGCGCTTCTTGCTGAAACCGGTGGCGCTGGGCTTTACTTTCTGCCGCTTCTGCCGCATCCAGCAGACTGGATATATGATTACACCAGTAATTAACCTGCTTAAAAATGGTGTTTTTGGATAGTTGCCAGGTTGCTTTTGTGGCTTCAGTGAGTAACTCATAGTCATTATTGTCTCTGGCGATACGACTGGCCAGGATCTGACGTTGCAGTGAATACGGTGAGTTTTTAATGGCCCGGCGAATATCTTCCAGCGCTTCTTCTGGCTGCTGGGAGGCGGATTTTGCCTGCGCAAGGATATCCAGCGCTTCCGGATCAAACTGGTTAAGCGCCAGTACCTTATTGGCGCACTGAATAGCATCACCAAATTTGTGCATGGCCAGATAGGTTTTACCCAGCGCCAGTTGCGCCCACTGCGTGGGTAACTGGTCTGAATGACTGTTTAACAGGGTCAGCGCTTTCTCGTACTGGTTTTCATGCCACAGGATCTCCAGACGGATTTCCAAAGCCAGGCGCTGATAAGGAGCAGGCATATCCTTGAGTTTATCGAGCGCCTCATTCGCTGCCGCGTATTCCTGTTTGTTCATTGCCTGCAGTACGTTTAAAAAATACTGTTTACGTTGCCAGGACTTATTCAGCCGGCTTTTTAACTGTGCCTGGGAGAAGGGTTTGAGCAGGTAATCATCGGGCTTGTGCTCTAATGAGCCAAGCACGATAGGGCGCGTGGCATCGGCGCTGATAAGCAAAAATACTGCGCAGGCAGATACCATTTTGCGATATTGCAGCTCCTGATAAAGCTCAAAGCCGTTTTTCTTATTGGTGCCAAGATGCAGGTCACAAACAATAATATCGACTCTGTGATTGCGGCAAAAGCGAATCGCCTGGTCGGCACTGGTTGCCGTCATGACATCCTTGGCGCCGAGGTTGGTTAATAATCCTTTTAACAGAACAAGGAAGGGACGCTGGTCTTCTACAATCAGAATATTAACGTCCTGATAGGGCACTCCCAAAGGCCGCTCCCATTAAACGCGAAACTGTTCGATAATAAACTAAAGGATAATGGGTATATGCCGATTAAGCTAGTAAGTCGTTAATACCTATGAATGATTTTGCAACCAGATACCATTACCCAGACCTCTTTTGATGTTCAGAATGTCACTTCCTCACTTCCGTTCAACAAAGCGGTGGGTGGCAGTGCGGCGATGTTTACGCTATATCTGGCAATCAGTGAGGCCAGGGGCGATGAGCCTGTCAGGTGGTCGTCAGCCCCAGAGCAGGTTGAGGATCCGGGTTTTCCCGCCAGATTAAACCATTACCGGCGCAGTCCTCTGGCCTCGACATCCGAACACGTAGACAGCTATTTAAAGTGGCAGGCGGGTTTGAGTCAGTCATTCAGCAATGAGCACATCCGT